>DASSNL010000113.1:0-41317 GCA_035688075.1 Gemmatimonadaceae bacterium | reverse complement strand
GTTCCACCGGCGCGCCACTCGAGTCCTTGACCAGATAACGCTTCTCCAGAACGATCCGCGCATTCTTGGTCAACGACACGGGCGTGGCGGGCGGCTTGGATGGCAGGGACATAGTGACGACTCCTCGGTTGGGTAGCAGATACGAAGTTGCGACCCTTCAGTCAGTGTGATGCGTTGCGACGATGCGAGCGAGGCAGGGGAACCTATTTTCCGCGGGCGGGATGATCATGCTGCGGGCGGTGAGAATAGCCCCATATCGTGATTCCGCGCAAGTCTTGGCGGAAGCGATTGCAGTGCAACGACTTGGCGCGCTCCGGGCTCCGCGGGCACCCCGCGTCCCTCGATCACCGAGTCCTGCCCCGGCGGGGTATCTGCCGCATCCACAAGCAGTTGCGGCCCATCGAGCCATCTGCATCGAAGCCATCGCCATCCGCACAACCCTAAATCTAACACGAAGTTAGAGCGCCAGGAGCCATTCCCCGCCCCTCCTTCCACCACCGCCTGCGACGCTCGTGCCCTCGACGACCCCATCCGGCGGTCGCGCGACACTTGCCTGCTTTCACGTGCGGCATGCGGCGTGCCGCCAACCTCCAGGAGCAACGGCACGCCGACATCTCCAATATTCGAACGCCGCACGAACACCGAAAGTGCCGGGCTTCACGCCGCGCCGCCCTTCCCTCCCCTCGCGAATCGTCCGGCTCGATGCGCCTCGCTCAGCTCCAGGTACGCGCGAACGGTCTTCGCGATGCGCTCCCGCATCTCGGTCGTCGTCTCGCGAGTCACGCGCCCCGGAACACCGAGCACCACCGAGTTGGGTGGAATCACCATCCCCTCCTTGCACACGGCGCCCGCGCCGATGAGCGACCCGCGTCCCACGTGCGCACCGTTCATAACGATCGCCCCCATCCCGATCAGGCAGTCGTCTTCCACCGTCGCGCCGTGCACTATCGCGCGATGGCCAATCGCTACGCGCTCGCCGACGATCGCCGGGAAGCCGGGATCAGCGTGCAGGACCGCGCCATCCTGGACGTTGCTCTCCGCACCGATGCTCACGACTTCGCTGTCCGCGCGGATCACCGCGGTGGGCCACACGGACGCACGCGCGCCGAGTCGCACTCGACCTATCACGATGGCGTCATCGTGCACGAATGCGGTGGGGTCGATCTCCGGATGGTGCGTGTGGGTCATGGAATTCCGTCCGTGTTTCTCCGTGATGGTGATGGAAGATGAGCGTGACTCGGGTGCGCCGCGCCTGATCAATCGGCTCCGTACGAGCTCAGCTCCCGCCTAGCACGGCGAGCAGCGATTTGACCTCGGGATCCGCGTCTGCCCACGCGCTTCGCACGTAGCCCTCGTAGCGCGCGCTGCTGTCGCGCATCCCGGCGTGGCTGAATGCCTCGGCCATGAGCAGGTCGATCTCGCTCCGCGGCAGATATCGCCCCATGGCGTCGGGGGAGGACTTGTACGCGTCGCGCAGCAACGCGATCGCGGCTTCCGGCTCGCCGAGGGCGATGTGCGCGCGCGCCATGTGCGCCACGGTCACGGTCCATCCGGCGCTCCCCCACCGCGCCGCGTCGAACTCGCGGATCGCCTCGCGCAATCGCCCGCCACGCTCGGCGATGAGTCCGCGCACGTGGTGGTGCAGCCGCCAATCGCGACCGTAGTAGCTCCGCGCTCCGATCCTCTCGATGGAATCCGCCAGCGCGCGAAGATGGATCGTGTCGCCATCCGGCGCGATCGCCTCGGCCAGCAGCGCGTGGTTCCACGCGAAGGCGCGCGCATTGTCGCCGGCCAGCGACTGGTAGGGTGACGATGGCTCATGACCATCGGCGCCGTGCAGAAACGTTTCGTACAGTCGAGCCGCATCGCGCCGTTTCCCCAACCGCGCCAGACCGTCCGCCCGCACCAGCTCGAGCTCGCGAGCCGCCGGATACTGCGCGGCCGCTCGCTCGATCACCTGATTCGACTCGCGCAGGCGGCCGCGCGCGCGCAGCAGCATCGATCGCAGATCCATCGCCTCGATGCGGTGCTCATCGTCATCGCGAGCGAGCCACACCCGGGCGGCGGAGTCGGCGGCGGCGTAGCGGCGCGCCATGAGCAGGATCCGCCCGATTCGCGCATCGTACCCGGCGTCGTCGCCAGCCAGGGTGGATGCGCGGCGCGCAACGGTGAGAGCGGAGTCGTAGCGACCGCTGTACGAGAGCACCTCCGCGAGGTGGCTCCACGATGCCGGCGCATCGGGCTGCAGCGACACCCAGCGGCGCGCCGCCCCCTCCGCTCCGGCCAGCTCGCCCATGGCGAGGCGCATCCTCACGACACCGCCGAGCGCGGTGCACGGCGCGCACGGACCGCTCCCCGCTTCCATGGCGAGCGAATCCAGCGAGAGTGCGCGATGCAACACGCTGTCCGCCGCCGCCCACCGGCCGTAGGACGCGAACATGTCCGCGAGGATCTCGTACGCTCGCGGATCGTGCGGGTAGCGATCCACGAGCTGCCGGCCGAGCGCCACGGCGCGGGAGTGCTCGCCGTTGTGCTGCGCCGCGAATGCATCCTCGCGGAGCCGGTCCCAGTCGCTGGCGCGGCCACGCGCAGCATTCAGCGCGCTCGCGAGCCGCTCCACCAGCTTCGCGTCGTCCGCGGTCTGCGCGATCCGCAGACGATCGGAGAGAGCCCTGACGAAGTTGGAGTCCACCGCGATGGCTGCGTCGAGCTCGCGGAGCTGATCGGCGAAACGCCCCTCGCCCGCGGCCTGCACCGCGCGCACATAATGCTGGTAAGCGCCGACGTTCGAGGTCTCCATGTCCGCGAGTCGCGGCCCCGGCCTCCCCGCGTTTGCGGCAGCGAGGATGTGAGACGCGGCCTGGTCCGCGACCTCGAGGATGTCGGCACCCGTGATGGTGAAGAGCCGCAGCAGCTCGCCGGTGCTCACGTCGCGCATCCCGACGTCGAGCACATAAAGTCCGTCGCCCCGCGTGAGCCCGCCGCTCACCGACCAGGTGGCACCAACCTCCCGCGCGAGCTGCAAGGCATCGTCGCTGCGCAGCGGAGCTCCGCGCGACGCCTGCACCCGCCGAGCCGCATCGCGCACTCGCGACGGAGCCACTACATCCACCGACCCGCTCCGCGACAGCTCGGCCGCGATCATCTGCTTGAGCCCTTCCTCGAGCCAGGCGACGCTCGAGTCGTTGCGCACGTTCTGAATCAGCGTGATCGCCACTACCGGCTGCGAGGGCGAAGCCACGGCCTCGGAGGTCGCCGCGCGACGCCCGGCGAGATAGGTACCGCCGGTGATGAGCGCCAACGAGAGCGCCGCTGCGCCCACCGCTATCAGCGTTCGCTTCCGGGCGGCCGAACGTGAGATGGCGAGAGCGCCCGGCTCGGATGCGAGAGGTTCGGCGTGCATGTCCACATTATTCGAGCCACCCTTCACATCGCTCGACGATCCCACCACCGGCGCGTCTCCCTGCGTCGTACTCCGCTGCGTCGCGTGCGACTGGACTGCGCGCAGCTTCGCGCCCTGCGATTCGCCCTCGTCCGAGGTCGCCACTCGCGCGGCGAGCTCCGCCGCGAGCGCCGAAACTCTCTGGTCTGGATGGACGTCGAAGTCGCGCTCGAGACGGCTGGCGAGCGCCCTGTACTCGGCCAACGCCGCGAGCGCCGACTCGCGCGAGCCGGGTGCCTTGAGAGCGTTGATGAGGTAGAGCGCAGCGTCGGTGGAAAGGGGAGCGGCGGCGAGCCACCGGCGCGCGAGCGTCGCGCACTCATCCCACCGTCGTGAGCGCGCGAGCACCAAGCACTCCGCTTCGCACGCACGTGTGAAGAGGCGCGCATAGCGCTCGCGCTCGCGGCTGACCCACTCCTCGAAGCGCGCCGAGCCCGTCACGTGGATGCCGTCGAGGAGCGGTCCGCCGTAGAGCTCCACCGCACGCGCGGAGTCGCGCGACGCGCACGCGGCCGCGAGCTCCAGCGCATCCACGTCCAGCCGCAGGTCGTCGGAGAGCATGATGTCCGAGCGGCGATGAGCGATGGCGTCGCGTCCGAGGAGGCGGCGGAAGTGCGACAGCGCATCGCTCAACGAGTGTCGCGCGCGCTCCTCGTCCTCTTCCCCCCAGAACATTTCGGCGAGCGCGTCGCGGGTGTACGGCCGGTCCGAGAGCGCCAGCACGGCGAGGAGCGTCAGCTTCCGACGACGCAGACCCACCGACTCGTCCACCCCATCCGGCGACACCAGCGCCAGGCGCCCCAGCGTGGTCAGCCGGAAGTTGTTGGGGCGCACGATGTTGACATGTAGAAGATGGTTTGACGACGAGGGGTAGCTTGTGCGGCTCATGACGGCGACCGTCCCCGCTCGGCCCTCCAGGTCGGTGGGGTGACAGCGCCATTCAACCTAACCCCAACCGTGCCGCAGAGGATACTTGTCGCGCCATTTTCGAGCGCTGCTCGTGCTCGCGGGAGGCATCCTGCCGTGGATCCCTTTCCGGGAGCTCCCGGCCCAGGCGTCCTTCCGAACGAGCCTGACGGTTACGATCTCGCGCCTCGCGCCGGAGGGCAAGTCCACAGCCCCGGATTCGCTGGGCTGCCGGCAGCTCACACTCCACTGGAGAGAGCTGGATGGCGCCCAACGCTACGTGGTGTACGTGAGCACCACGGGAGGCGAGCCGTGGGTGGCGCTGCCGCCCGGGAATGCGTGCGGCCCGAGCGAGAGCTCGGGACCCACGAGCGTGTCCTCCTCGGAGCCGACCGCCAGCGCGTCCGCGGGGACGCGAAAGATCTACTACAAGGTCGTCGCGGTGACAGGCGGCGTTCCCAACGAGAAAACGCTGGACACCACGGAAGTGGTGTCGGTGGAGTTGCGGTGAGCGCCGCCGATACCGCCCAACGATCTGGCAGCTGCACGGTACACGATGGCCGTACCGCCTTCACGGATGACCCAACCCATCCCGGGGGTAAGGCAGCCCGGGCCAACCCTCAGACATCTGGAGTAGACATGCCGCACAATCACTGGCGCGCCTTCGTGGCCGCCCTCGCAGTCCTGGTAGCCGCGGCCTGCATGCAGCCCGAAAGCGCGAACGCGCAGGGACTCTTCAAGAAGATCAAGAAGAAAGCCAAGGAAACGACCGAGCAGCGCATCGTCGATCGGGCCGGTCAGGCCACTGATAAGGTGCTCGACAAGACGGAGGGCGTGATCGTCTGCGTCGCCACCGATGTCGCATGCATTCAGGACGCGCAGAAGCAGGGGAAGGAAGTGAGTGTGACCGACGCGAGCGGCAACGCGGTTACGGGTGCGGACTCGGCCGCGGCGATCGCTGCGGCTAACGGCGGCGCATCGGCTTCCGCCGGCGGGGCGCCAGCCAACCTGAAGCCGGGAGAGGGCGCGTGGGCCAACTACGACTTCGTCCCGGGTGACAGGCCGATCTTCCTCGAGGATTTCAGCAAGGACAACGTCGGCGACTTCCCCAAGCGCTTCGAGTTCCGCATGGGCAACATGGAGATCGTGGAGTGGCAGGGGCAGCGCTGGCTGCGCAGCGGCGGGCACGACGTGTTCGGGATCATCCTCCCCGAGACTCTGCCGGATCGCTTCACGATGGAGTTCGATCTCTCCGGCGGCGGGAACGGGATGGAGATCAACTTCGCCAACGAAGATCCGTCGAGCGGGCCGCATCTCTCCATCAACGCGCAGACCGCGTTCCTGATCGCCGATCCGATCCGCGGCCAGGGTGAGCTGCAGGCGAACACGAACGAGAAGCCGACGAAGATCCGCATCTCCGTGGACGGCAAGTATCTCAAGCTGTACGCGAACGAGCACCGCGCGCTCAACGTACCGAACGCTAACCTCGGCCGGTCGAATCACATCTACATCAACATGAATGGCTGGAGCGCTGACGATCCGCGGCTGATCGCCAACATCCGCATCTTCGCCGGCGGCAAGGATCTCTACGATGCGCTCGCCGAGAAGGGACGCGTTGCCACGCAGGGGATCTTCTTCGCCACCGGTTCCGCGGAGCTGGCCGGCGAGTCCACGCCCACGCTCAAGGAGATCGGGCAGATGCTGAAGGACCACGCCGATCTCTCGCTCACGATCGAGGGGCACACCGACAACACCGGCTCTCCCGAAGCGAACCAGACGCTGAGCGAGAAGCGCGCAGCAGCCGTCAAGGCGTACCTCGTCTCCACGTTCGGCATCGCCGAGTCGCGGCTCGAGGCGAAGGGCTTCGGCGCATCGAAGCCGGCAGCGAGCAACGACACGCCGGAAGGGCGGCAGCAGAACCGCCGTGTCGAGCTCGTGAAGCGCTAGCGCTTCGATGAACGACATCCCTGCCGAATCAGCCGGGGAGCGAGCACACCTGACCACCGATGGCGCGTTCTCGTACACGTGCCATCGGTGCAGGCGGTGCTGTTCCGGCAAGCGCATCTGGGTGAATCCGTACGAGGTCTACCGCCTCTCGCGCCGGCTCGGGATGACCACCACGAGCTTCATCGAGCAGCACACCGTGAACGGAGGAACCGAGCTCGGCGTGCGCGATGATCTCACCTGCGTCTTCCTCGTAGAGCAGGGGTGCAGCGTGCACGGTGACCGGCCTCTCGTCTGCCGTCTGTATCCGCTAGGCCGAGTCGTGCAGAGTGGAGAGCCGGACCGGTACTTCCTGATGGAGCCGCATCCGCAGAGCGAGGGAGTGTACGGCGATGAAGGAAGCGTCGCCGCGTACCTCGAGCAGCAGGGTGCCGCGCCATTCATGGCCGCCGCCGACAACTACTTCGCGTTGCTGGAGCGCGCCGGAGCGGTGCTCTCGGGGATGGCTCCTCCCGGAGCAGAACGCAGCGCGGCGGAACACACCGCGGTGGGCCTCGCCGCCACCGCCGATGGCGCGGAACTACCGGGAGAACCAGCAGCTGGTCCTCCGGACTCGCCATGGCTGGACATCGATGCCGTGCTCGCGTCCGAGCTGGGCACGACCGAAGCTGGACTACGCGGCATCCCTGGGCCACTCGGCGCCGAGGAGGCGATGACGTTGCACATCGCGGCTCTCGATCGCTGGCAGCAGGAGTTGAGCAACACACTGACTCGGAGCTGTGACACCTCATCGGACCGCAACGCGTCCGACCACTTCCCAGGAGCCACACCATGACACCTCCGTCAGATCGCAGCGCTCGCGCCTTCGCGGCACTGGCCGCGGCGCTCGGAATCACCATCGGAGTCGCACCGGGTTCGCTCTTCGCTCAGAGCACGGCTCGGCCATCTACCGTAGAACAGCAGAAGGGCGCCGTGCAGAACAAGGGCGCCACGATCGAAGCGACTCAGAGCAAGACGCGGAACGCCGCCGCGAAACTCGAGGGCGAGTCGCTGAAAGGTCAACAGATCAAGGGTCAACAGATCAAGGGAGAGCAGCTGAAGGGTGAGCAACTCAAGGGTGAGCAACTCAAGGGTGAGCAACTCAAAGGCCAACAGATCAAGGGGCAACAGCTCAAAGGGCAACAGCTGAAAGGCCAGCAACTCAAGGGCGAACAGCTCAAGGCTCCGCAGACCGCGAGTCCACAGACGAAAGGCCCGGGGCGCTGAATGAACATCGATGCGATGAAGCCACGGCTCTTCGCCGCGGTAGCCGTACTTGTCGCCGCAGCCGGCGCGGTGGCGTACGCGCTGCGGCACCACGGCGACAGCGGAGGCGGCACCGGCTGGCTCGCGGGGAATGGCCATCCCGTGCAGCTCGAGCTGACCTTCGAGCCGGAGCGCGGCCGGGCGAAGGAAATCACACCCGCGGGCGGCACCATCAGCGCCACCTCGAGCGATGGTACTCGCTTCGAGCTGCGCATCCCGGAGGGCGCGCTCGTCTACCCGGAGCGCATCTCGGTGATCCCCATCTCCTCGGTGCACGGACTGCCGTTGAGCGGCGGGAGCATCGCCGCGGTGCACCTCAAGCCCGATGGGCTCAGGCTGATGAAGCCCGCCACGTTGAGTATCAGGCCGCGCGCGAAGGTGCCGGTGAGCGAGCAGGTGGCCTTCGCGTACACGGGGAACGGGAGCGATGCGTACCTCTATCCGCTCTCGCTCGATCCTCGGCGCATCGAGATGTCGATCTTCCACTTCAGCGGCTACGGCCTGGGTCAGGCCCCGCCCAACGATCCCGGTCGCAGGGCGCTGCAGGCCGCGGCGGACAAGCTCGCGCGGCTGCAGTCCCAGGCCTCGGAGATCATGGCCGCGGAGCGGGCGCTGGAGCTGGCCGACGACGCCGCGGCCTCCGACTGGGGGGCTCGCCTCGCGCCGCTCTACCTCGAGTACTACGACAGGGTGTTGCGGCAGCTCATGATCGCTGCGGAATCGGACGAGAGGATGGCCGAGTGTGCCCTGCAGGGCTTCTTCTCGTGGATGCGGCAGATCCAGCTCCTTGGCCTGGTCTCCGACGGCGACGAGGAGGACGGCGACCCGGGGCCCGAGCGCGGCGCCAAGGATGACGTCTACTCGAAGCTGGAGCGCCGCGCCTCCCAGGGCACCGCCTCCACAGCGGTCATCCTCGACAACGCTTACAAGAAGCGGACGGCCGCTGCAGTCAAGCGGTGCCGTGAGGAGCATGACTTCACGGCGGTCAACGAGATCCTCGGCCTCGAGCGCCAGGTGGAGCTTCTGGGAGGGGAGTCGAACTTCGCGGAAGACATCGAAGAGATCCGGAAGTGCCTCACCTTCGAGGTCGAGTTCCGCTCCGTCATAGAGCAGAAGACTCCGACGGGCGGGATGTACTACCACACGGTGGCGAAGGTGCCAGTGAGCATCGACATCCTGTCGAACGAGCACCCGACCGCTCCGCTCGAGTACGAGGCGTTCCGCGCGAGCGGCAATCCGGCGAAGAATCTCACGGGCGGCGCCGCCCCGGACAGGAGCACGTTCGGGGGGCTGGTGCTCGACGAGGGGGCCAACGGCGCGCTCTCACCGGCGGGGACGCGGCCGGGGACGTTCACGCTGGTGGGCATAGGCATGAGCACGAGCAAGAAGCCGTTCAGGCAGACGAACTGCGAAGGCGAGGATGAGGACCAGGAGCGGGAGACGGTGGACAGTCTGAGCGTGACCTTCTCTCCCGGCACGCCGGTGGAGATGGTGCG
Source organism: Gemmatimonadaceae bacterium (assembly GCA_035688075.1). Classification (GTDB taxonomy): domain Bacteria; phylum Gemmatimonadota; class Gemmatimonadetes; order Gemmatimonadales; family Gemmatimonadaceae; genus JADGGM01. Next base: position 32,224 of record DASSNL010000113.1, on the reverse strand, counting down.
CTTCACACCCGTGCACGCCGGCGAAACGTCGAGCCTGATGAACGCGGCCGCGGGCTTCGCCGAGGTGTTGGGGGACAAGGCGGCAGCCAATGAAGCGCGAGAGAAGGGACGGATCGGCGGCGGCTTCGTGATGGAGGAGACCGGGTGGCTCCGGGGGTGGGACCACTTCCATGCGGATGATCAGATCCAGTGGCCGGGCGCGGTGGCTTCCAGCGGGGAGGGGATGGGAGGGGGGCTGTTCGCGCTGAATCTCAGACCCGTCTCGCCCGGCGTCTGGCGCGCCGACTTCAAGTCGGAGGAGCCGCCGAAGCTCGGCTTTGCGCAGACCGAGAGCGGCTACATGATCGTGCGGCATACGCCCGAGTGAACGGGCGGCGGCGAGAGAAAGGGGACAGCAGAAACCAGGAAGCAGAAACCAGGAAGCAGAAAGCAGGAAGCAGGAAGCAGGAACGGCAAGGAAACAGGAAACAGGAACGACACACCAATGCGCGTCATCCCCGCGACTTGCGGGGATGACGGCGGGGTGTCGCCAACAAGTAGAGGAGTCGTGTCATGACATATGGAACATCAATACATTCGAGATTCATGCTGGGGGTCTTATCGTGCGCGGCGCTGTGCATCGGGATCGCGGCGTGCGGGGGGAAGGGTGACAAGGCGGCAGCAGGAGCGAACGGAGTGCCCGACGTCGCCGACGCATCGGCGGTGCCGGATGCGAAGGGTGGAGATGGGGGCGCGGAGGACGCCGACCTCCGCGAGCTGGAGGAGTACCGGCTCAGCATGAAAGATGTGAACCGGTGGTTGCAAGCGAATCGGAATCTCGCCCAGCTCTCGGAGAAGCTGCAGCGCGAACATCCAGAGATGATGAAGGAAGCGGAGGAGGTGGAGGCGAGCGGGACGGGATCGTTCGACGACTACGAGGCCTCCATCGACCGGGTCCCGGGCGCGCGTGACGCCATCGAGGACAGCGGGCTGAGCGTGCACGAGTTCGCGGTCGTCGGGTGGGCGCTGATCCAGGCCGGAATGGCGCAGTACGCAGTCGAGCAGGGCGCCGACCCGAAAGAGCTCGCCGCAAAGGCTCACATCAACCCCGACAACCTGACCTTCGCGCGAGAGCACAAGGCGGAGCTCGCGAAGCTACAGAGCGGCAGTTGATCACGCGGTAGCCGCACGCGGTAGCCGCGCTCGCGCATACCGGGGCCGCGCCGCACGTCGCGCCCGGCCCCTTCACCGGCAACAAGCACCTCATGAATCTCACCACGAGTGACTCGACGGACGCCACTCGCGCGCTGCGCGTGCCGCCAGGCGCGGCAGCTCGCGTCCAACCGTTCTGCGCGGCCGTCACTGCCGTCGCCGCCGCGCTGATCCTCTCGGCCGGCGGTGCCGCCGCACAATCACCCGGCAGCCGGTTCGCGAACCCGGCGCCCGGCACGCTGACGCTGAAGCTCGTGATCGACGGGCATTTCAGTCAGCCGTGCAGTCTCCCTTCAGATGGGCGCTGCAGCGGCGGCTTCCCGGGAGAAAAGTTCGAGGGCACCGTGCACCGCGAGGTGAGCGGCTCGACCTATCTCGATGTGGTGAGCACTGCGGGGCAGAACCCGCTGGGTGGGACCGCCGGGCCGCCGAATGAAATCGAGGAGATGCAGAAGGCGGTCGAGGCGTGCAAGGGCAACCAGCAGTGCCTGATGACCGTGGGGATGAAGATGGCCGGCGGGATGGGCGGCAAGGGTGCCGCCTCGCCGATGGCGATCGCCCTGAACCGCTACGCGACCTGGACGACGCACGGCCAGCTCGGGCGGAACTGTTTCAGCGGTGGGACCGCCGCCGTGCGCGAGTCGTACACGCAGGTATCGATGGATGTGCAGGAAGGAGGCGGCGGGCTCGCTACGGGACATTGGACGGTGCAGGGCTCCGGCTCGGTGCCGGCGGACGGCAGCATCGGAGAGCTGTGCAACTCGCAGGTCGTGATCGACACGAAGGGCGGGACGTACGACCTCCTGCTGGAGCTGAACCCCGAGCTGGAGCTCCGAACGAGCGGCGACCGGGGCCCCGAGACGCGCACGGAGCGGGTTGCCCGCGCGGGGGCCCAGAAGCTGTTGGTGAACGACCAGAAGCTGCCAGCAGACGGTAAGGTGCTCTCCGGCAGCGCCCGCTTCCCCGCTTTCTTCGAGATGGTGGACGGCAGTAAAGCCGATGCAGTCGTTGCCTGGACGTTCACGCCGGGCGCACGGAAGCCGGAGCGCCCCGACGAGTGCAAGGACGATGACTTCCGCGACGGCCCCACGGACGCCCGCTCGGAATCGGTGCGACAGGCACTCGCCCAGGCACTCACCGCGGCCGGCGGTACGGTGAGCCCCGGAGCGGTCGGCATCCGGCAGCGAGGCATCCTCGAATTCGACGTGCGGCTCGGTCGCGATCACACCGTGCTCCCCAACCGCGCCTGCCTCGAGGAGCGCATCGCGAATGGCGAGGTCGAGGAAGGGACGCTCGAAGGCGCGAGCCACCTCCTCGTGGGCGCTGTGCAGACGGAGGGCGGTACCACGCGCGTCACCGTGCGCGTCGTGAATTCGGCGACGGGTGAAGTCGTCGCCACGGGTCGCGCGGACGGAACCGGGCCCGGCGCCACTTCGACCGCGATGAGCCAGGCGGTTGGCCAGCTCGGATGGCAGTTTCGATGACAGCGCCGCGGCAGAGGGAAGCCGCGGATCACCTCGGGCGTCGCGCGAGCCGCGCTACCGCCTCGCAACTCGGTTCCTCGACGACTGATCACATGCACACACGCCTGTCGACATTCCTTCGCCGTGCCTCTTTCGCCTTCGCCATCGGCGCGATCGTTCCCAATGCGATCAACGCCCAGCAGCGCACGGCTGGCGGGCCATGTGAGCTGCCCCCGCACTACTTCTACTTCGATCTTGCCAGGGTAGGTGACACGCCGGGGGAGTGGACGCCCGCCAGACGGACGGCGGTCTTCCATCAGCTCGATCACATCCACGAGATCGTCCGCGCCTCCCCACTGCTCACTCCCCTCCCCCGCTACCGCATTCGCCCGGTGATCAACGCAGGGTTGCCTCGCGATTTCCCCAACCTCGCGTTGGAGGGCGACGACGCACCGCTCCCGAGCTTCTTCGTGCTTCGCTTCTACCCACCAGTGACGTGGGAGGGCGCGTGCGCGCTGCGCAAGGACGCCAGCTCCGTTGCCTCCGTGGTAGTAGTGGCCAACGTTCCCGGGGCTATCGTCGAGGATGAGAAATCGCCGCTCCTCAGCGATGTACCGGAGAGCTTCTACATCGAGCCGAAGATCGTGCGCCGGGTCGACGGCTATCCGCAGTACGAGAACGGCACCATCCTCATCACCCGCGGCGGCCGGCCGCCGCTCGTCCATGTGAGCCAGGAGCGCTGGCTGCGCGCGGTCATCGCCAGCTTCCGGAAGGCGGCCGATGCGAGCGAGCACGACATCGCGGAGGCGAGCAGCGAGCAGATCGACGTCGCCGCCATCGCGGACACGAACGAGATGGTGATGGACTCGATGATCGTCGGAATGGAGCGGATGTACGAGGCGATGAAATCCACTAGCCCGGAGACTGCCGCGGAGCTCAAGAAGAGCATCGACCAGATGCGCGCCGATCGCCCCGCTGCGCATGCGAACGCACAGAAGATGCGCGCTCTCCAGCCCACCATCGATGCGCAGCGCTCGAAGGGTCGCACCGTCGCGAACAAGCAGATGGACTCGACCCGGGCAATTATCCGCACGATCGAGGCATACCTCGCCAGCCTGACACCCGCGCAGCGCCGCGCCGACGCCTACTACGGCCACAAGGTGGAATACGGCTACACCGTCCCCTCACCTGGCCCTAACGATCGCCGCATCGTGGTGCTCAACCCCGACTGCTTCGACCGGACCGCTCCGCGCACCACTCTCCAGATGCTCGGGATATTCTCGACCTCCGGCGCCGGCGCCAACATCTACGCGCAGACCGATGCCGACGAATTCGCCGAGCGCGTAGCCCGCTCCCTCGATCTCCCCCGCCTCGCCGCCCTGCTGATGAAGTAACGAAGAAAGAAAGCAGAGAGCAGAGAGCAGAAAGCAGTGAACTGCCGAGGGGGCGAGGGCTGTAAGTAAGAAGCGGTCATCCCCGCGACCTAAAGCCGTCATCCCCGCGACCTAAAGCCGTCATCCCCGCGACCTAAAGCCGTCATCCCCGCGAAAGCGGGGACCCATGTTAGCCGGTCTGAACATGGGTCCCCGCTTTCGCGGGGATGACGTTGTATTACGAGCCGTTCCTGCTTTCTGCTTTCTGCTCTCTGCTCTCTAAAACTGGTATCCCAGCTGAAAGTAGACACTCACCCCCGATACACTCGCGAGCGAGTGGTTCACCAGGGGGAAGGCGAGGCCGAGGCGGAGGCGATAGGGGACGTCGTACTGGAGGCCAGCGTCGAGATTGAGCTCGGCGCCGACGGAGGCGATGTAGTCGGAGAAGTCGCCATCGGCTCCGCCACCCCACGCAGTACCGGCGTCGGTGAAGAGGGATACCGAGGTGCGGTCGAGGAATACCGGCCAGAAGCCTAGCCCCCGCTGCGGAGCCACGAGAGGAGCGCGGTACTCGATCGAGCCGGCGGCCACGTTGTGGCCGCTGCGTGCGCCGGAGGGGAAGCCGCGCACGGCAAAGGTGTGATGCGAACCGATGGTGAAGCCGGGGAATAGCTCCGTGGGCGTGCCGCTGGAGCCGCCCACGTTGAACTCGCCCGGATCGGCGCCGCTCGCGGAACCGCCGGCGAGATGCAGCGCCAGCACGTGGTGCGCGAAGCCCCCTGCCGCGATCGACTTGTAGGCATTCACGAGCGCGCTCACGCTCTGCGAGCGCGTGCCCGTCTCTCCCGGCACGCCCGCAAGCCAGCGCAGCCGCCCGGTGGCCGCGAGCGCGATCCCGTCTTCGGGAGAGATGGAGAGCGGAGGTCGCTGCGTGTTCGACCAGTTACTGGAAGCGACTATCGACCAGTAGTGCGGGTTCGAGTGATAGTACGGGTCGGTGATGTTTCCCAGCAGGTTGCTGGGCTCGGTGGTGTAGCGGCGCATCTCCAGCTCGCCGCGCAACGATGCCAGCGCGCTGCTCCGAACGCGCGGCCTGCGCACAGTGAAGCCCAGCGAGAGGGTGCGCGTACGCCGCACGAGATCACCGACCTTCTCCCTGTCCCCGTTCACGAGGATGGCCCGGTCCCAGTTCTGCGAGGCGCCCAGGTCGAACAGCGGCTGGCCGAGTCCCGCGTAGCGGTAGGCGGCGTCGAACGTATGCTCGGCGTCCACCGGATCTATGAGCGCCTGGGCGAAGTAAGAGTGCCTTCCCACGATGTCGCTCCCGCTGGTGAAGACACCCACGGAGTAGCCGCCGGTGGTGGTCTGCGCCGCGACCGGAATCCAGTAGCGCGGCAGCAGCGAGCTCCATGGCGAGTAGTCGCGCGCTGGCGAGCTGTCCACCCTGGCCGGTGCGAGCGGCGCGGTCGCATAAGCGTCCGACACCGGCGGCATGTCGGCTTCCGAGCTGTCGAACGGCGCGTAGCCCACGTACCATCCGCGGTAGTCGTAGCGCACGGCGGCCAGCAGACGGCCGTCTGGCGACAGCGCCGGGTGGAATGCGCCGAACGCCGCGCTGCTCAGCCGCCGCGGCTCGCCGTCGCCGTCCGCGGGCGCGATGTATATCTCCGACTTCCCCGTCCGGTTCGATGTGAAGAGCACCTCGGAGCCATCCTCGCTCCAGCTCGGGGCGCTGTCGAAGGCGCGGTCGTGCGTGAGCGCACGAACGAGATTCCCGAGCGTGTCCAGCACCACCACATCGGCGTAGGCGCCGCGCGTCCAGCGGGTGACGGCTATGCGATCGCCGCGCGGAGACCAGCGCGGCTCGGACCATTGCGTGTCGGGAGAGGTGCTGCTCAACGGTGTGATCTCGCTGCCGTCGGAGCTCACTCTGACGAGTTGCGTGGTGGCGCCTCCGTAGCGAATCGCCACGATCGCTCCATCGCTCCGCGCATCGGGCTGTGCCAGCCGCGCACCGTGGGTGAGGCGATGCTCCCGGCCATCGCGCTGGACGTACAGGTCCGACCGAACGTGGTATGGATCCGTGAACTCCAGCTGCGAGAAGAGGAGCGAGCCATCGGGGAGCGGCGTGTTTATGTCCGCGTCGTTGCGCCTCCCGATGCGTCGTACGCTACCCGACGTGTCGGCCACGTACGCACCGGGCGAGGAGTAGCCGTTGCTCACGGCGTACACGAGCGAAGTGGAATCGAGCCACCGCGGATAGAAGGCCACGCGCCCACCACGCGACAGGTCGCTCCACCCGGGGAGCGGCGGACGCGCCGTGAGCGACTGCGCCTCGAGCGAGTCGCGCCACTCGCCCCAGGCATCGTGGAATGACACGCCGAAGGCGCGCGCGGCCGAGCGGTCGAGCCTGAAGAAGGGGAAGGTAGATCCGCTCGCGTCCTCCACGAACTTCCCGATGCTCTCCGCACCGCGCGTGCGCGCGAGGTAGTCGAAGAAGAGCGCACCGAAGCCGTACGCCATCTCCGGGCCGGGATAGCGGGTGCTGGAGAGATTCCACCGGTCGAAGGGGAGGAGCCCTCCCTGCGCCACGCTCGCCTCGAGCAGCATCTTCTCGAAGGTCCCCGCCGTACGTCCCGTGCCGGTGACCGCGCTCTCGAAGTACGTCGCCAACCCCTCGGTGATCCAGCCGGGGTCGTACTCGTTGGGAAAGAGAAAGGGCGCGCGGCCGAACACATGCTGCGCCACGCGCCACCAGCCGCGCGTCCTGTCGAGGTGGAAGCTGTGCGTCAGTTCGTGGGTAATGACCAGCGCGAGCCAGTCATCGTAGTAGTGCAGCGACGGCGAGTCGAGCGGCGGGTGCGTGTACACCACTATTCGATTCGTGGGGAACGGCGTGGTGTACCCGTTCGAGTAGTCCACGTTGTCTGCCACCACGAGATCTATCGGGCCGCGCGGCGGGTGCAGCTGCTCGGCCAGCGCGGCGTAGGCACTTTCAGCGTCCGCCGCCGCGCGGCGCGCCGTCGCTTCCAGCTCGGGAGTGAAATGAATTCGGAAGTGCTCGGTATCGATCGTCCGCCAGTGCGCATCCGGCGCCACCTGTGCCGGCGCGGATGCGACCACGCACGCCAGCAGCGCGGCAGCTACGACGACGTACCGCGCGAGACTCACCGCTTCCGCGCCAGCGAACGGAAGTAGCTCTCCAGCCCGTCCACGATCCCCCTCGCGTACGCCGCCTGGAACTCGCTCGTGCGCAGAGCGGCTTCCTGCGCCGGCATCATGATGAACGCTCCCTCGCAGAGCACCGACGGCATCCATGTGGCACGCGCCAGCGCGAGGTTGTCGTAGTACACGCCGAGGTTGGGCAGTCCCATGCTGTTCACCATCCCGTTCTGGAGGGCGCGCGCCAGCGGTTCCGACTGCGCGTGAAAGAAGTAGGCGCCGGTTCCCTGCGCACGGAAGGGGTTCACCCCGTCGGGAAGCGCGTTGAGGTGGATCGAGACGAGCGCGTTGGCGTTCGCCCTTCGCGCCATGATCGGGCGATCGCCGAGCCCTACCGGCGCCGGAGACGTGCGAGTCATGAGGACGTCGGCTCCGCGCTTCGCGAGCATCTCGCGTACCTTCTCACCCACCGCCAGCACGGCGTCGGCCTCGTAGAGCCCGGTGGGCCCGGTGGCACCAATGGGCGGATGCCCCGGGTCCACCGCGATCGTGAGCCCCTTCAGAGGATGGTCGGCATCCACTGCTGGAGGACGCCGCACGCGGAGCACGAAGGCGCCGCCATCCCAGAACGCGAGGTAGCCGTACGGCTCGGAAGTGAGGCGCAACGTGTAGCGCGCGCGTTCCTCGGAGAGCTGCCGCCAGTGCACGTCCTTCAGGAGCGAGTCGTTGGACGCGTAGTTGATTATGTCGGTGTTCGCCGTGACTCCGTAGAGCGTTAGCGCGATCGAGTGGTCACCCTCTTCCACCAGGAAGGGCGGCCGTGAGCTCATCGGGATCCGCAGGTCCACCCACGCGCTGTCGGGGACGACCTGAGCGTTCCTCGCCACTCGTGGAGGCGGGGCCCAGCCGATCGGGAGGACGCGCGTGTCCGCCGAGTCCACCCACACGTCGAGCCCCTCGTCGAGCCGCACTCGCGCGAAGGCGCCCGACCAACCGGTGAGCCGCACCACCGTGCCGGGCATGAGCAGCCACTTGTACGTGCCGCCAGGTAGCGGTCTCCCCTTTATCACCCGGTCGGTGTCGCTCGGCGCGAGCGAGTCTGCGCCGAGCATCGCCCACACCGGGGAGCGCGGAAGCGAGTCGATGGCCGGTATGGCGAGGCGTACCGTGTCGGGGCCGCGAGCGATCACCAGTCGGGAGGAATCGCGTAGCGCGCGCGCGGGGATCTCCGTCGCCCAACGATCCGCATCCACCACGTAGCGCGCGGGGATGCTCGTGGTGGGAAGGTTGCTCACTCCCGGCGAGTCCGCGGGGGCGAGCGCGCTCACGAGGTCGAGCCTTTGCCCCGCGCTCCCCACCCACCGTACGGATGCGTTGGCCGGGGCGCGCACGCTGATGCGCACAGGATAGTCATTGCCGAGCACCAGCCTCCCCGACGGAGTCACGCTCGAGGAATCCACCACCAGCGGTCCGTCGAGCGAGAGCGTGGGCCGCTCGGGCAGGAGCCGCACTGGCTGCGTGAGACGCGCTGTGTCGGCACCGAGAGAGGCGACGATGTCGTAGCTCGGGCGATCCCCCTCCGGGAGCGCCAGGTACGCCAGAAAGCTTCCGTTCGGGTACACCTTTACCGGCACGCCGTTGATCGAGAGTCGCGCATTCCCGTTCCCCACGGAGCCGAAGATGAAATTCGAGTCGCGCGACTGGATGAGCTGGTTCGGCGACGGATATACGACCTTCGGCGCGAGCTCTCCGGTGACCAATGGTACGGGCGGCAGCTTCGACGCCGTGGTCGATCCGTCGTAGTCCACTGCGTCGTCGTCCGCGCCGGCGAGCGTCTCTCCGGCGCGCCCGGGCTGTGTACCGGCCGAGGGGCTCTCGGCACTGTCCGAGGCTGCGGCTGCCGGCGCGGGGCTTGGCTTAACGGCCGGTGCGCACGCACACACGGCCAGGAGAAGGATGGCGGACTGGAGAGGAGGACGCATGGCGGTGAAGGTAACGGAGCGCCTTCGCCCTGTCATGCGGCCCAGAGCGACTTGTTCGCCATTCCCGCCCACTTGACCATCTCCTATATTTGCGCGTCTACGTGGAGCTGTTCGCGCCATGTGGAAGCCGTACACCCACCAGCATCGGCAATCCGTGAAAGCCCTCGCCGACTCAGCCACACCAGACCCCGCCTCCCCCAATCGGGACGTCATAGTCCACGTATTCGGTCATACCGACGTGGGGCGCACGCGCGAGCACAACGAAGACTCGTTCGTGATCGTGGATCTGAGTACTGACGACGCCTCCCGCCCCGAGGACACGCGTACGCACCGGATGGGGCCGCGTGGCGCGCTCTTCATGGTGGCCGACGGCCTCGGTGGCGCCGCCGCTGGCGAGGTGGCGAGCGAGCTCGCCGTGCGCACAGTGCACGAGGAGCTGCGCGAGCGCTGGGTGAAAGCTGGCGGCACGGGGCCGGACGACTTCGCCGCCGCCATCAAGGCCGCGGCCGAAACCGCCAACGGCCGTATCTTCTCGTACGCGGTGGAGCACCCCGAGAGCCGCGGGCTCGGGACCACCGCGACGCTGGCCGGCCTCCTCGGCGACACCCTCTACCTCGCACAGGTGGGCGACAGCCGCGCCTACCTCGTTCGCGACGGCGTCGCGCGGCAGATCACGCGCGACCAGTCGTTGATGCAGCGCCTCGTGGATGCCGGCGAGCTCACGCAGGACGAAGCGGACCGGAGCGAGCGACGCAACATCATCCTCCAGGCGCTCGGCCCCGAGCCGTCGGTGAAGATAGACCTCACGCACCAGCGTCTCAGCCGCGGCGACGTGCTGGTCCTCTGCACCGATGGCCTCTCGGGGCTCGTGAAGACCGAGGAAATCGCCGAGGTGATCACGCAGATCCCCGACCTCGCGGCAGCATGCCGGGAGCTGGTGGACCGCGCCAACGAGCAGGGAGGTCCCGACAACATCACCGTGATCGCCGCGCGCTTCGAGGGCGAGGGATTGAGCGTGGCCGAGCAGGGCGACCGCGTGGGGCACGCGGTGTACCGCCTCCCTGGCTCCGAGACTCCCACCGAGCCGCACGGGGAGTTCGTCCCTCGCGATCGTGACAGCGGAGCCCGCGGCTCGACCGCGTCTGGCTCCCGCGAGCGCGCCGGTGGGAATGGCTCCCGCCTCTGGACCATGGTGCTCCTCGCCATCGTGCTCATAGCGGCACTTCTCTTGGCGGTGCGTGAGATGCACGACGGCTCACCAGCAGAGGGCGCGGAGACGCAGGTCCAGTCCCCGTAGAGCCGGCTAACCCGCCGCGCCTCGCGCGGCGGACGTGGATTACGTATGTTTGTCGCCGCCGTCTTCACGGACGGGCCGGGCAACCCCCACGCCGCATCGGGTGTCCCAACAGCGACGGAAGCACGGTCGCGCCACCGAATCGACCCTCTCCTCGGAACGGACGCCCATGACGTCCGCTCCATACTCGCCGTACCGCGAGCCCGCCAATGATCCGTCTCTCGCGCAAACGCTGGATCGCCCTGCTGGGCGCCGTCGTCCTCGTGGGCGCCATCCTCGCCTGGTACATCGGGCCCGCCACATCCACGCATTCGGGCGACGTCGTCGTCATCGTGCAGCGCGGGGACTTCAGCGTGGTCGTCACGACCTCCGGTGAGCTGCAGGCGCAGAAGTTCGTGAGCGTCCAGGGACCCTCGAATGCACAGCAGGCCGAGGTCTACCAGATGAAGATCTCGTCCATCGTTCCCGAGGGTACCCTGGTGAAAGAGGGCGATGTGGTAGCGCAGCTCGACCGCTCGGCGATCGCCGCCAAGCTGGCCGAAGTCTCGCTCGCGCTGCAGAAGGCCGAGGCCCAATACACCTCGGCGCAGCTCGACTCTGCGCTCAACCTCTCCCAGGCACGCGAGGAGATTCACAATCTCGAGCTCGGGCTCGAGGAGAAGCGGCTCGCCAAGGAGCAGTCCACCTACGAGGCGCCGACCATCCGGCGCCAGGCCGACATCGATCTCGAGAAGGCGCAGCGCGCGCTCGCCCAGGCGAAGCTGGATTACAAGACCAAGACCGGACAGGCGATCGCGAAGATGAGCGAGGCCTCCGCGGAGGTCGAGCGGCAGCGCAACAAGCTGAAGGTGGTGCAGGAGGTGACAGAGGCATTCACCATCCGCGCGCCGTCGTCCGGGATGGTGATCTACGTGAAAGAGTGGAACGGGAAAAAGAAGGGAACCGGATCGCAGGTGACGGCGTGGGATCCGGTCGTAGCCACTCTCCCGGATCTCACCCATATGGAGTCGGTCACCTACGTGAACGAGATCGACGTGCGGAAGGTGGCGGTGGGGCAGAGTACGAGGATCTCACTCGACGCCGATCCCTCCAAGCAGCTCACCGGCAAGGTGATCTCGGTGGCGAACGTAGGCGAGCAGCGTCCCAACAACGACGCCAAGGTCTTCGAGGTGAAGGTAGCGGTGGAGCAGGCGGACACGACGCTGCGCCCGGGGATGACGACATCGAACGCCATCGAGACGCTCACGCTGCACGACGTGCTCTCGGTGCCGCTCGAGGCGGTGGTCATCCAGGACAGCGTCCCCTACGTGTACAAGGTCTCCGGCCCACGCGTGGTGCGACAGGAGGTCGAGACCGGCGTGATGAACGACAACCAGATCGTCATAGCACGCGGTCTCTCCGAGGGAGATCACGTCCTTCTCGACCCTCCCGTGGGGAAAGAGAAGCCACCTACGGAGAATCTCCCTCCGGTGGAATCGCGTACGGCGGATCGCTGAGCGAGAGTCTGGTGGAATCCTCCGCGTTTCGCGCTCCGGTCCGCGCGATCGAGAAGCTTCGTACCGAGGTTGCGGCGCAGGTGGCGTTCACGCTCCGCACCGCGCTGCAGGCCGTGGCGCACAACAAGCTGCGGGCGGCTCTCACGTCGCTCGGAATCCTCTTCGGCGTCGCGTCGGTGATCGCGATGCTCGCCATCGGCAACGGCGCCGAGCAGGAGATCCTGGCGCAGATGCGCCTGCTCGGGACCAACAACGTGGTCGTCACGCCGATAATCGAGCAGAAGGAGGGGAAGGCGACGGACCAGCCCGAGCGCGAGAAGAAGCGCTTCTCACCCGGCCTCACGGTGCACGACGCGGAGAGCATCAAGGCGATCATCCCCAGCGTCGAGGCCACCAGCGGCGAGGTCGTGCTCCAGAGCCGGATCACGCGCGAGGGGCACACGAGATCGGGGCGGCTGGTGGGCGTGGACACGTCGTACTTCCGGCTCTTCAATCTCGCCATCGCGCAGGGCGGCGGGTTCAGCCCCGCGCACGTGGCGCTGGCGTCACCGGTGTGCATCATCGGCTATGGAGTGAAGACGCGCTTCTTGACCACCGAGGAGCCGATCGGCAGGCCGATCAAGGTCGGAGACACCTGGCTCACCGTGGTCGGCGTCCTGGAGGACAGGAAGGTCTCCGCGCAGACCGCGCAACAGCTCGGGATCCGCGACGCCAATATGGACGTCTACGTTCCGCTCTCCACCATGCTCGCTCGCTTCCGCGACCGTGCGCGCGTGACCGAGCGCGACATCCAGGCGGCGGGACAGCTCTTCGTGATGCCCACCGACGAGGCGAATACGGAGGACGACGCGGAGCGCGAGGAGCGCGAGAATCCCAACCAGCTCGATCGGATCGTCGTCCGCGTTCACGACTCCGAGCATGTGCCGGCGGTAGCATCCATCGTGCGACGCATGCTCGAGCGTCGCCACAATCAGGTCATCGATTTCGAGGTGGCCGTTCCGGAGCTCCTCCTGAAACAGGAGCAGCGCACCCGAACGATCTTCAACATCGTGCTCGGTGCCATCGCTTCGATCTCGCTGATAGTCGGCGGAATCGGGATCATGAACATCATGCTCGCCACGGTCCTCGAGCGAATCCGTGAGATCGGGGTCCGCCGAGCCGTGGGCGCCACCCGGCGCGACATCGTCGCCCAGTTTCTCGCCGAAGCGGTGCTGATCAGCACCGCTGGCGGCGTGGCGGGGATCGTGATGGGAATCGCGCTCAGCATGGGAATCGAGCACGCTGCCGGAATCCACTCGATCGTATCCACTCCGTCGGTGATCGTGGCCTTCGGAGTGTCGCTCGCGGTGGGGCTGGTGTTCGGCATCGTGCCAGCATGGCACGCGGCGCAGGAGGATCCCGTCGCCTGCCTCCGCCACGAATGAGTGGCAGCGCGAAGCCGACTGGCTGCGCGAACGCCGTACCGCCCTCTGCACATCCCTCCCTCCCCCATTTCCCTCCACCTCCCCTTCGCAATGGCCCGTCATTTCGTGCACTGGGGAGCGTCGCTCGCGCTCCTCACGATTCTCGTTCAATCCCTCGGCGCCGCGCGCCCGGCGTCGCTTGCCGCACAGGATTCGCTCACGCTGCGCGATGCCATAAGCATGGCACAGGAGCGCGGCCTCGCCGGGAGTGCCGCGCGTAACGCGCGTGCAGCCGCGCAATGGCGCCATCGCGCCTTCTCCGCGCGGAGGCTCCCACAGCTGTCGCTCTCCGGCATTCTCCCCGAGTACAATCGCGCCATCATCCCGGTGCTCCAGCCCGGCGGAGAGACGCAGTTCCGGACGCAGAGCCAGACCACCTCATCGCTCAACCTCACGCTGGATCAGGTGGTCCCATTCACAGGAGGTCACGTATTCCTCTCTTCCGGGCTCATGCGCGTGGACCAGAATGGGAGTGGGCTCGGGCGCCTCTGGCAGTCCACTCCACTCGAGATCGGGATCCAGCAGGATCTCTTCCGCCCCAACGAGCTCGCCTGGGATGGACGCGAGCAGTCGCTCGACAATGAGATCGCGGATCGGCAGTATCTCGAAGCGCGGGAGGACGTGGCCATCGCGACGGCCACCGCGTTCTTCGACCTCTACGCTGCCCGGCTCACGCTGGAGAACGCGACTGCCAACGTAGCGGTGAACGACACGCTCTATACGCTCTCGAAGGGGCGCTACCAGGTAGGCAAGATAGGCGAGAACGACCTCCTCCAGAGCGAGCTGGCGCTCCTCCGCGCACGCACTTCGCTCGACGGAGCGCGGCTCGACTACAGCCGGGCGATGGCTGCGCTCCGGCTCCTGCTGAAGGTCCCCGCCGACAGCGACTTCGCCATCGCCGCGCCAGTGGACGTGCCGGTGATGTCGGTGGACACCGCGGTGGCAGTGGCAGAGGCGCTTCGCAACCGGAGCCAGATCGCGAACTTCGATCTGCAGAAGCTGCAGGCCGATCGGCGCATCAACGAGGCGCGCCTCAGCAACGGCTTCGGGGCCACCATCACAGCGAGGGCCGGCTTCAACCAGACCGCGCCGTTCCTGGGCGATGCCTACCAATCGCTTCTCGACCAGCAGGCTCTCACAGTGAACGTGTCGATGCCGCTCGTGCAGTGGGGTGCCCGACACGCCGAGATCGAGGCCGCACGCGCCGACAAGCGCCGCGTGGAGAACACGACCGAGCAGTCGCGGCAGCAGGCGGCGCAGGAGGCGCACTTCGCCGCCCTGGAGTTCATGCAGGCCGCTCGCATCCTCCAGATCTCCGCCAAGGCAGACACCGTCGGCTCGAAGCGCTTCGAGGTGGCGAAGAACCGTTACGTGATCGGCAAGATCGGGATCAGTGACCTGTACATCGCGCAGAGCGAGAAGGACTCGGCGCTGGAGAGCTACGTACAGGCGCTACGCGGCTACTGGTTGTCGTACTACCGGCTGCGCCGGCTCACACTCTACGACTTCGCGGAAGGGCACCGGATCGTGCCCTGACTCGCGCAGGAAGCGCGGTTGCGATCGAAAGTGATCAGCCGTCGCTGGTGAGCCAGCGGGCGGCGGCCTGCTGCATCGCGCTCTCCCCTCCCCACGCCGTGGCGATGGGCGGGCCTGGTGGGAGATCTCGAATCAGCCGCGGGTGCCCGAACTGCATGAGGAGCGCGCCCGGCGCGCGCTCGATCGCGCTCTCCACCGTGGCACGGGTGGCGTCGCTGTAGCCAGCGCCATCGCCGCCGCGTCCCTCGCCGAAGAGCGCGATCACGCGCGAGCGAGGCTGCTTCGCGCCGGATGCCCACTCGGCGTCGGCGCCCGCGAGCTCGACGCGCCGCGCATCCCATCCCGCGTCGCGCAGAGCGCGGATGAACGGCTCGCGCGCGGCAGCCGATTCCGCGGAGCGCGGCTCGTCGTCTATCACCAGCACGTCGAGTGGCTGCACCATGCGAGGTCGCACACCGCGCACCATGCGCACCACGCTGTCCGCAAGGCGATGGCCCCACGCGACGTCCGCCGCCGCTGGCTTGCGCCACTCGTTCGGCGGCGATGCCCACTGCGCCCACTTGAGCCGGCGCCGGAGCGAGCTGCGAACATTCTCCTCGAGCAGGCGACGCTGCGAGCGCGCGCGTCGCAGCGCCTCCACCATCGCCTCCAGCTCCGACGGCTCCAGTACGAGGTCGCACCCTGCGTTCAGCGCCTCCACCGCCACGTCGGCCTCGGCCCGGCCGGGACGAAGAGCGCGACCATGCAGTGCGTCGGTCAGAACGAGTCCGTCGAAGCCGAGCTGCTGACGCAGGAGCCACTGCACGATCTCTCGCGAGATCGTGGCCGGGGCGCCAGTCGCGTCGAGCGCCGGGTAAACGACGTGCGCCATCATCATCGCCGCCACACCGCTGTCAATGGCGGCACGGAAGGGGCGCATGTCCTGCTCGGTGAGCTCCTGACGCGATGCGTCCACCACTGGCACCTCCACCCGAGGATCGACCTTGCTGCGGCCGTGCCCCGGGAAGTGTTTGGCGCAGGCGAGCACACCCTCCTCCTGACACGCCGTTATCCAGACGGCCGCTAGCGATGCGACGCGCTCCGCATCGCTCCCGAGGATGCGCGTGCCGGTCACCGGATTGCCGGGCTCTATGTCCAGATCGCACACCGGCGCGAAGGCGAAGTTCACGCCGAGCGTGCGCGCCTCGCGCGCCGTGAGACGCGCGGCGCGCCGCAGCGCATCGGGATCGTTGAGCGATGCGATCGCCGCCGCCGGCGGGAGTCCGGTGGCACCGGAAAACTGCTGCCCTGCACCGCGCTCCATCTCCGCGGCGATGAGCAGAGGGATCCGCGAGCGCCGCCTCAGCTCCTTCGTTAGCTGCCGTACGCCCTCCTCGTCGCCACCATTGAGGACGAAGCCGCCCACCTCGAGCTGCAGCGCACGCTCGATCAGCTGGCGCGACGCCTCGTAGCCGCGCGAGGCGTCCCAACGTATGGCCGGGATCACGAGGTTGGCGACGTTCATGCCGGACACAATTTGCCGAGTACCCTCGCGCCACGTGCGCCGGTAGCTACCGGGACGTTCCCCGCGCGATGCTCGAGGTGCAGCCAGCCAAGGAGCGCGAACGCTACGGCCTCCTTCGCATCTCCGTCGAAGAAGAGATCGTCGAAGCTCCGCACCGTAGCGGGTGCAACAGCGGCGGAGATGGCGTCCACGAGCGCTGGATTGCGCGCTCCGCCGCCGGAGAGGACGATCTCGGTGATCGGCTCACGCACGAAGCGTTGCAGTGCACCGCCGATGCTGGAGGCGGTGAGCGCGACCGCCGTCGCGATCATGTCCTCGTCCGACGCGCCCGGACGCGCACTCCTGCAGCGCTCGATGAAGCGAGCGATGTAGGCGCTGCTGAACAGCTCGCGACCCGTGGACTTGGGCGGCGGCGCGACGAAGTACGGCTCGCGAAGCAGCTCATCCACCACCTCCGGAATAGCGCTCCCCGCGCGCGCGAGAGCGCCGTCCACATCGTAGGGAATATCGGGGCGCAGCGCGCGCGTCACGCCGTCGATCACGGCGCAGCCAGGCCCGGTGTCGAAGGCGCGCACGTCCGTTCCAGCGGGCGATGGTGGAACGATGCTCACGTTCCCTATCCCTCCCAGGTTCTGCAGCGCGCGCCAGTGAGATGGCGCAGCGAAGAGAAGCGCGTCGGCCATGGGAACCAGCGGTGCGCCCTGCCCTCCCGCGGCCACATCGCGCACGCGAAAGTCGCTCACCACATCCACACCCGTCCGTTCCGCGATCACCGCCGCTTCGCCGAACTGCCAGGTGGAGTGGGGCGGCTCGTGCCACACGGTGTGTCCGTGCGAGGCGATCGCGCGCACCTCGCCCGGCGCGAGATGGGCCCTCGCCATCACGGCGAGCGCGGCATCGGCGAGCCAGCTCCCCAGGTCGAAGTTCAGGCGGCAATACTCCGCCGGCGTCCCGACCTCTATGGCACGGAGCAGCCGCTCACGCTCTGCCGGAGTATACGATCGCGAGAGAAAAGCGAGAAGCTCGGCGCGTACCCTGCCGCCATCCGTGCGATCGAAGCTCGCTACCGCCGCCGAGATCCCGTCGGCCGATGTACCCGACATGAGACCCACGACAATCGCGGCACCGTGCGCGGCCCGCGGCGCCCGTTCTCGCGAAGTCGCGCCTTCCCTCACTCTGTCGGCGGTGGCGGTTCGTGCACCACTCGGCGAACGACTCCTCCCGCCTCGCTCAACTCGCGCTCCGCTTCTTCGCGCGAGACTCCCAGCTTCTGCATCACGATGGCCGTCTTCACGGCCCCGCCGGCCGCGTCGATCAGCCGGCGCGCCTCCGAGCGCGACACGCCGCAAACCTCCATCATGATGCGCTCGCCGCGATCCACCAGCTTCTGGCTCATCGCGCGCAGGTCGACCATCAGGTTGCCGAAGGTCTTCCCGATGCGGATCATCGCGCCGGTCGTGATGGTATTGAGCACCAGCTTAGTGGCGGTGCCCGCCTTCATGCGCGTGGAGCCGGTTACCACCTCGGGCCCGGTGATCGGCACGATGGCCACGTCCACCAGCTCGACCACCGCCTCAGGCGGCGGCGAGCAGGCTACGATCGCCGTGCGCGCGCCGAGCTTCGCCGCCCGCTCCAGTGCGCCGTGCACGTACGGAGTGGTGCCCGACGCGGCGATCCCCACCACGAAATCGCACTCGCCCACGTGACGCGCGTCCATCTGCGCGGCGCCGTCGGCCGCTACGTCCTCGGCGCCCTCCTGCGACCGGACCAGCGCGTCGAGCCCGCCGGCAATGATCCCCTGCACCATCTCCGGATCGGTACCGAAGGTGGGCGGGCACTCGCTCGCGTCGAGCACGCCAAGCCGGCCCGACGTCCCCGCGCCAACGTAGAAGAGTCGCCCGCCCGCGCGGAACGCCGCCTCGGCCAGCTCCACCGCGCGCGCGATCTGCTCGCGCTGCGTCGCCACCGCATCCGCCACAGTCCGATCTTCAGCGCCGATCAGGTCCACGATCTCGAGCGGCGAAGCGAGATCGATAGCGGCAGTGCGCGGATTACGACGCTCGGTAAGCCGAGGGTCGATGAATGAGGTGGTCACGAGGGAAGCTATTGGGGTGAATCGAGGGGATGTGAGGGGGAAACTATCGGCGGGATGGAGGGGAGGGCAAGTGAGGTGGGAGAAAGCAGAGAGCAGAAAGCAGAAAGCAGTGAACGGCTCGTGGGAGTAGGCTCTCACCCCCTGGGCAGTTCACTGCTTTCTGCTTTCTGCTCTCTGCTCTCTCTCACCTCACTGAATCGTCGCCGGCTCGTTGAGCTTCACCTGGATATTTCCTCCATTCGGCACGCATCCCTCGTAGTTCGCGGTGCCCATGGCGACGGCGGTGCCGGCGGCGGCGCCGGTGGCGGCACCGATCACGGTGGACTTGGTGTTCTTGCCGATCACCTGGCCGAGGATCGCGCCGACGACGGCGCCGCCCACCACCTTCTTGGCGTCGTTACCGGTGCTCGAGTTCCGCACCTTGTCCACGTCCACGTGCTCGATCGCGGCGTTCACCGGATAGGTCTTACCGTTCCAGGAAAGACTCAGGACGTTGAACACCATCTGGATGTTGTCGGTGGCATTCTCGCTGCGCTTCAGATCGGCAATCTGAATCACCGCCTTGGCACCGGCGGGGATCACCGCACCGTTCGTCCCGGTCACCGAGTTGGTCACAGTGGCGGTGAAGCGGTCACCGGCCTTGTTCGTGTTGGTGCAGACGCGATCATTCGACGTCATACTGATCTCACTGCCGGCCGGTACGCTGGCCAGCGCCGCCTCGCTACCCGCCGCGCTCGTCTTCGCGGTGTTGCCGGATGGAGTGGTCGTGGTGGTCGGAGTGCTGCGCGGCCGGGTGGTAGTAGGCCGCGGCTTCGGCGCGGCCGGCTTGGGTGCAGGCTGGCTCGCGGCCGGCTGGGCGCTCTCCGGCGGATTGGCCGGAACGTCCGAGAGCTGCGGCGATGCCGAGCTGTCGGCGTTGGCCAGGGCGAGGTCGCGGGAGAGGCTGCTGTCCTGCGCCATCGAGTTGTCGTTATTTCGGTCGGAACAGGCGCCGACCACCAGGGCGAATGAAAGCGCAATCGGCGCTAGTGCGCGAAATGGGCTGGACATATCGGAATCTCCAGAGGTTGGTCTCTAGCCGGCTCAGTGGTGTAGAACTACGGATTGCGGTTCAATGGCGTGAGTCGGCCTGGCCCAGCAGGGCCGAGTCCGTAGGTGGTTGGAAAAAGCAATCCACATGCCACCTGGGAACGCTTGCCGACCCGTCTTGCGTACTACTGTAATACACTCTGCCCGGCGATGGTTCTGCGCTAGGACGACCATCTACCCCCGGGCGTGACTTGAATCACACCGGCTGACCCCGCCGACGCCACCGCGTTGGCAGTTGGTCGGCCCGGAGCTACTATAACAGACATGCCCCGTACACTGACCGACGAGATGTCGCTGGAGCAACGCATGGGCGCGCTCCAGGAGCAGAACCTCCAGCTCGCACGCACCATCGCCGAGCTTCGAAATCAGGACGCGCTCAAGACCCAGTTCCTCTCCAACATCTCGCACGATCTCCGCACTCCGCTGACGGCGATCATCACACACGCGGAGATCCTGCGCGACGGGATCCTGGGAGAGCTGGACGAGCGACAGGCCGAGAGCATCTCCGGCATCATCAGCGGAGGGCGACAGCTCCTCGGGATGGTGAACGAGATCCTCACCTACGCGCGCGGCGAGGCCAACCAGCTCTCGCTCAGTCGCTCCGAGATCTCCATCGAGTCCGTCATCGAGCAGGTGTGCGCCATGAGCGAGTCGCTCATCGCGAAGAAGGAGCACTCACTCTCCGTGGACATCGAATCGGGGCTTCCTCCCGTGGCCGCGGACCGCGACAAGATAGCGCACGTCCTCGCAAACCTCCTCGGCAATGCGATCGACTTCACGCCGCCCGGAGGGCGCGTGTGGATCGCCGCGCGGATGGCACCCGAAACGGAGCACGGCCCCGCTATCCTGATCGAGGTGGGCGACACGGGCATAGGTATCGCGCCGGAGCACTTCGACCTCGTCTTCCGCGAGTTCGCGCAGGTCGATGCCTCCAACTCCCGCAGCCACCACGGCACGGGGCTCGGCCTCGCGATCGCGCACAAGTTCGTCGAGCTGCACGGCGGCCGCATCTGGCTCGAGAGCACAGTAGGCGTAGGGAGCAGATTCTATTTCACCATCCCCGTGCGATCGGCCTCCTGAAGACCGTCGCGATGGGTGCGCATGTATTACTCGTCGAGGACAGTACGCTGGTGGTCGACGCGCTGCGTCTCCTCCTGGAGGAGACTGGCCACCGTGTGAGCGCCGCCTTCAACGTGAGGCAGGCGGTGGACGTCGCGCGAGCGGCGCATCCGGATGTCATACTGCTCGATCTCACTCTGGGGCGCGAGGACGGGCTGGACGTTCTGGGCGAGCTCTCGCGCACCGACAACCTGCCGCCGGTCGTGGTGGCGGTCACGGGACACGACAATCCGGAGACGCGCGAGCGCTGCATCGAGGCGGGGTGCCTGGATGTACTGACCAAGCCGATCAGCGCTCTCCAGCTACCCTCGTTGATCCGCGGCTGGCTCGCCGATCGGCGAGCGAGCAATGGTGACTCGCCGTCAGATCCTGCTGCGTAGCGCCTCGGGCGTGAGCACCTGCAGGTACGAAGCGAGGAGCGTGAAGTAGTTGGTGACCAGGAGCAGCCCGATCACGACGAGCAGGACTCCGCCGATACGGTTCACCCAGATCATCGCCGAGCGGAAGCGGGCGAAAGCGGCCAGGAAGTGGTCGATCGCGAGCGCGGCCACCACGAAGGGAACCGCGAGGCCGAGCGAGTACATCGCCAGGAGAACGAGGCCGCGACCGAGATCCGCGGTGCTCGAAGTGTAGATCAGGATCGAGCCAAGGATCGGCCCGATGCAGGGCGTCCAGCCGGCGCCGAAGGCCACGCCTACGAGCACCGTCCCCAGATAGCCCACCGGCTTGTTGGCGAAATGAACCCGCCGCTCCTGGGCAAAGGCGCGTATGTTGAACGCGCCGAGGAGGTAGAGGCCGAAGATGATGATCAGCACTCCCCCGATCCGCGATATCCAGCCGCGCGCGGCGATCAGCACTCGGCCGAGCACGCTGGCCGTGGCGCCGAAGGCGAGGAAGATTATGGTGAAGCCGACAATGAACAGAAGCGAGTGGATGAGCGCGGTGCGGCGCGAGCTCTGCACCTCCTCGAGGCTCATCCCCGTTATGAACGTCACGTAGCTGGGAATGAGCGGCAGCACACAGGGCGAGAGAAAGCTCAACAGGCCCGCGGAGAACGCGATCAGTAATCCCAATGTGGCGGTGCCTTCCATACATTCTCCTTCGGGAGAGCGGCGCGCACACCCGCGCATGGGGCCGCTCCTCCGGTGGTACTACTCCGTCAAGTATCACGCTTTCCGTCGCGAGCGCCGCCCCCGTGACGGCAAGCGCGGGCTCGTGGCGCTGCAGATCGACGCACTGGCCTACGCAGACCTGCGCCGCGCGCTGAGACTCGGCTACTGCCCGACCCTCGAACGCCTCCTTCGCGAGCGGAAGTTCCACATCCGGAGATGGTTCAGTGGACTTCCATCGGCCACGCCCTACTGTCAGGCGGGGATCTTTCACGGGGAGAACGCTGGGATCCCGGCGTTCCGCTTCTACGACAAGGAAGCGCGGCGGGTGATTACCTGCAACGCGCCGCACGGCGTGCAATATATCCGCGATCGCATCCACTTGCCGGGGGCGCTCGCCGGCGGCTCCAGCTACGTCAACCTCCTCGATGGCGACGCCCAGACGGTCGCCTTCACCGTGGCGACGCGCGACCGCACCTCGATCTACCGCCGGCTGGGCGGGACGCGGATGGCGCTCCTCATCATGCTGCACCCGGTGCGCGTGGCGCGAATGATCTTCCAGTCGGCGTGGGAGTGGCTCCGCGAGGAGTGGGAGCGCGCCGTTGCGCAGATTCGCGGGCAGGCCACGCACGCCGAGGGGATCTTTCCCTTCGTGCGCATCCTGAGCAACGTGATCGTGCGCGAGCTGCAGACGATCGCCATAACGCTCGACGTCTACCTGGGCGTACCGATCATCTACAGCACCTACATGCAGTACGACGAGCTGGCGCACCACTTCGGGCCGTCGAGTCGGCAGGCGCTGAGCGACCTTCGCCGCACCGATGCGCGCATCGCCGAGATCGAGCGGATGATCCGTGCTACCAACGCGCGCGGCTACGATCTGGTCATTCTCTCCGATCACGGGATGACGCCTGCGGCGAGCTACCGCGTGCGATTCGGCGAGTCACTCGGAGCCACCGTGCGCCGGCTTCTGCGCGACACCGCCATCGCGGGCGCCGAGCCCGAGGTGCTCGACAGCTCCGCCGAAGACAGCGAGTACTCGGATGTGAGCGCCCAGATCGTCGAAACGGTGACGCACGTCTCGGACAGGCGGCACCGTAGGCTCCGGCGGCTGCTCCGCCGCACGCGCGACTGGGTGCGCAGCCACTACGGGCTGCGCGAGATCATCTTCCCGGAGAAGTACTTCGTGGACCAGACCCACGATGTGGTCGTCACGTACAGCTCGTGCCTGGCGCTCATCTACTTCGCGCAGCGCCAGGAGCAGCTGGGACTCGACGAGATCATGCGCGAGAGCCAGAGCGCCGCACTCTATGAAGCGCTCCTCGAGCATCCTGGAATCGGGCTGGTGGCTACGCGTCGCGAAGGCGCCGTTCACCTGCGCAGCCGCGACGGCACGGCGGTGATCACCGGAAGCACCCTGCGCGTACTTGACGGCCAGAACCCCCTGGAGCCGTACGGCACAGCGCCCTACGTGGTCCGCGCCGTGCGCGACCTGGTCGATCAGCCCAACTCGGGCGACCTCGTGCTCTTCGGCGCCTACGACGGCTACGAGATAGTCTCGTTCGACGACCAGGTAGGCGCGCACGGCTGCGCCGGCGGCGATCAGGTATGGCCGTTCATTATCACGCCGCCGGAGCTCGACCTGAGCCACGCCGTCCTCGAGGACGCGCGCGACATCCACGGTGCCGTCATGTGCCACTACGCCGACTGTGACGGTGCATCGCTGGAAACGGCGCGCGTGGATGGGTCAGGAGAATCCAAAGAAACAGCGCACGCTCGAAATTAGAGACCCGACCCCGTCGTTTGGCAATCGGAGCAGACGCCGTAGATGACGAGTCGGTGGCTCCGGGTGACGAAGCCGTGCGCCTCGGCGAGGAGCGTGGACATGCGGTCGAGTCGGTCGTCCTGGAACTCCACCACGCGCCCGCACACCGTGCACAGCAGGTGCTCGTGTTGCGGCATCCCGCGTGCGCTCTCGAAGCGCTTGAATCCTTCGCCGAAGTCGCGCTCCACTACCAGGCCACTGCGCACGAGCACCTCGAGTGTGCGGTACACGGTGGCGGTACCCACGCTGATCCCCTGAGCGCGCAGCTCCTGCTCGATCTCGTCGGCGCTGAAATGTCGGTCGCGAAGGAGGAGCACCTCGGCGACCGCCAGCCGTTGCGGGGTAACCGGGAGGTTGTGCTCGCGCAGGTAGGCGCGGAACTCGTCGATTACCGCGTCGCGCTCCACGGCTCCTCCGCGAGCGCCGCGCGGAACTCGTCGCCGGTGAGACGCTCGGGCCCCTCCACGCTCCACCCGCCGGCACGCTCGTGGACCCCACGCACCACCTCGTCCACCGTAGCAGCCGGGGCGTCTGCTTCCTCTACCACACCGACCTCCCACTTGCCGCGGTCGGGCCCCTTGAGCTGCAGCCGGTAGTGCGCACGGAGCACGGTGAAGCGGCGGGGTGGCGGCGGAGGGAGAGGTGCGTCTGTCGCTTCGGCTGAAGCGGCCACGAGTTCTTCGACATCATCGACGTCCACCACGGTGTCACTGTCCGCCGAGCTCTCGATGCCTTCGGCGCCCTCGATGATTTCGGCGTCCTCGATCTCCTCGACGTCCTCTGCGTCATCGATGGCATCCACACGGGCTACCGTTTCGGCATTATCGACGGTGTCGACACCAGCCACATTCTCGACATCGTCCGCGCTCTCGGCACCGTCTGCGATCTCGGCACCGTCTACGCCCTCGACATCGTCGACGTTCTCGACATCGTCGACGTTCTCGACATCTGTGGCTTGCTCCGCGTCTTTGATGTCGTGCTGCTCGACGACCTCGCTCTGCGGCACCTGCGGTCGCAGCGTCACGACCGCGACACCACTCTCGCGACCGCCCTGACGAATGGCCGGGAAGACGTGTACTTCCTCGACGCGATCGACGTCAATGCGCTCGGCGATCGCTCGGAAGAAGCGCTCGCGCCCTTCGACGTTCACAGCGCTGCGACTGGAGTGCGTGATGACGAGCTCGCGCCGCGAGCCATGAGCTCGCGCTCGACGTAGAGCCGCAGAATCTGCATGAAGTCCTGCGCGTTCGTCACCACGCCGAATGCCTGGTGGGTCCCTCGATCCTTCAGCTTGCTCACCACGAACTCCGAAGAGTCAACGCAGATAGTAGGAAGCTCACGCAGCGACCCATCCGCTTCCTCCACGAAAGCGGGAAGCATGTTCCCCACCGCGATCGCGTGCAGAGCCGTAGCAATGAGGAGACTCATTGTGGCCCTGGTCGTGTGCGCCTTCATCGCGTCCTGTGCCTCGATCGAATCGGCGATCACGTCGGGTAGCGGACCGTCATCGCGAATCGAGCCGGAAAGCACGAAGGGAATGCCGTTCTTCACGAGCGCGTACATGATCCCGTCGGTGATGATCCCCTGCTCCACCGCGGCGGCAATGGAACCGGCGGCGCGCACCTGGTTGATCGCGCGCATGTGCTTGCCGTGACCGCCCGTCGTTGCCTTCCCCGCGCCCGTCATGCCGAGCGTGGTGCCGAAGATCGAGGCCTCGATGTCGTGAACGGCCACCGCGTTCCCCGCGAGCAACGCGTGCACGAACCCGTGATCCACGAACCAGGTCATGTCCGCGCGCGCGCGCGAGTGGACGAGCGCCGGCCCCGTGACCCAGATGATGTAGCCGCCCCGCTCGCGCTCTTCGATGAGGAGCCGCGCCATCTGCCCATAATCGATGGGCTTCTCGCGCGAGACCTCGCTCCCCATGAACTTGAACTCGCCCTCGCTCTCATCACCGAGGAAGGCATCCGCATACACGTAGATCCCCTCGGACGCATCTTCCGCGAACCCTACCGCGACGCGATCGCCCTTCTTCACGCGCCGCATCTCCCTCACCCACAACTCGCCGTCGTCGTCCAACACGAGCGCGCCATCCATGCGCGGCTCGCGCGGCAATCTCCACTCCCCACCCAGATGCACGTAGGTAGGAAGATTCGTGGTGGAAAAGAACCCTTCGGGAAGCACACCGTCGGCCGGCGCCGCGACAAAGCGTGCATCAGGCGCCCCCTCGAACCGGGCCACCGTGAAATCGGGATGCGAGAATGCAGTCACGATGGAAAGGTAGGCGGGACGGAGTGGGGGGGAAAGGGAGAGGGGAGGGACGATAGAAAGCAGACAGCAGAGAGGAGAAAGCAGGAACGGCCAGGAGACAGGAAACAGGAACTGCAAGAAAGCAGGAAGCAGGAAGCAGGGACCGGCTCCCGCGGGTAAGGTCCTCGCCCCCGAGGCCGTTCACTGCTTCCTGCTTCCTGCTTTCTTCCCCCCTCTCCCCCTCGGCAGTTCACTGCTTTCTGCTTTCTGCTTTCTGCTTTCTCTCACAGCACCGACACCGGATCCCTATCCAGCGCCACCCTCAAATCATGGGAGGTCGGGACGGGGAAGCGCTCCATGAAGTAGCGGGCGACGCGGACGAGGGGGGTGGGGCGATGGGCCTTGAGGAATAGGTGCCAGCGCCAGCGGCGCTTGATGCGGTCTATCGGGCAGGGGGCGGGGCCCACTACCCACACGTCCTCGATTCCCTGCGTAGCGAGGAGCTGGCGGAGCCAGTCGGCGGCGGCGATCGCGAGGTCCACCGTCGGGTCCTCGGCCGTGCCGCTGAAGACGACGTTCGCGAGACGGATCGCGGGTGGGTAGGGCGGCTCGTCGCGCGCGGGGAGCTCGATCGCGACGAACGCGTGGTAGTCGTGGCTCAGCGCGCAGCGTACCGCGTGGTGATCGGGGACGCGCGTCTGGATGAACACCTCCCCACCCTTCGGGCCACGTCCGGCGCGACCCGCCACCTGGCTCAGGAGCTGGAAGCTCCGCTCGGACGCGCGGAAGTCCGGCATGTTGATCCCGACGTCGGCGTCTATCACGCCCACCAGTGTCACGTTCGGGAAGTCGAGCCCCTTGGCGATCATCTGCGTGCCGAGCAGGATCTCGACCTCGCCGCCCGCCACGCGATCGAGAATCTCCGCGTGAGCCCACTTTCCGCTGGTGGTGTCCACGTCCATCCGCGCGATGCGCGCGTACGGGTAGCGCTCCGAAAGGAGACGCTCCACCTGCTGCGTCCCCAGTCCGCGCTGCCTCACCGTGCGGCCGCCGCAACGGGTGCACACGTGTACGGCCGGTTCCTCGTGCAGGCAGTAGTGGCAGACGAGGCGCTCAGGGCTCGTGTGATAGGTCAGACTGATGCTGCAGTTGGGACAGGTCTTCACGTCGCCGCACTCCTCGCACTGCACGAATGAGGCGTAGCCGCGGCGGTTGAGGAGGAGGATGCTCTGCTCGCCGCGCTGGAGCCGCTCGCCGAGCGCCGCCTCGAGCGGCTCGCTGAAGACGCGCCTGAAGGCGGCGTGCGCCGCGCTCGCCTCGCCCTCTGCCATCCCGGCACGCGTGCGCCGGTCGAGCGCTCTCAGGTCCACGACCTCCACCGAGGGGAGACGTCCCGAGCCGACGCGTCCGGGGAGCGAGAGGAGTGTGAACTTCCCCGACTGCGCATTGTGCCAGCTCTCCAGACTGGGCGTGGCGCTGCCGAGGACCACGACGGCGCCTTCGTGCTGAGCGCGCACCACCGCCACCTCGCGGGCGTGGTAGCGTGGCGTTTCGCCATTCTTGTAGCTCCCTTCGTGCTCCTCGTCCACGATGATCGCGCCGAGGTCGCCGAGCGGCGCGAACACGGCGGAGCGCGCGCCCACAGCGATTCGCTTCTCGCCGCGCTGGAGCGCGAGCCAGGCGTCGTAACGCTCGCCGTCGCTCAGCGCGGAGTGCAGCACCGCCACCCTGTCTCCGAACACCGCTCGGAAGCGATCCACGGTCTGCGGCGTGAGCGCGATCTCGGGAACGAGCACGATCGCCGTCTGACCGCGCCGATCCACCACCTCCCGCAGCAGCTCGATGTACACCATCGTCTTCCCACTCCCCGTCACTCCGTGGAGGAGGAATACGTCGCCTCCCTTCCCCGCCTGGAGCGCCTCTATCGCTGAGCGTTGAGCGGGAGTGGGCTCGTGCGGATCCGGCTTGGCGGCGGGGCGCGTGGCGAAGGGGTCGCGCGCCACGATTTCGTGATCGATGCGGATCGCACCGCGCGCGGCGAGCTTGCGGATCACGTCGTTGGAAAACCCGAGCTGCTCCACGAGATGCGCCACATCGCAGCGCCCGCCCAGGCGCTCGATCACCTCGTACAGCTCGCGCTGACGTTTCGCGCGGACGAAGAGCCGGTCGCGCTCCTGGAGCGACGGGAGCTCCAGTGCCAGCACCGCCACGCGCCGCGTCTTCGGCGTGGGTCTGGGCGCCGCGACGCCCGTGAGAAGCGCCGGCAGCACACAGCGCACCACGAGTCCGATCGGCACCACGTAGTAGTCGGCGATCCAGCGGCAGAGCGCCAGCATCGACTCGCCGAGGGCAGGCGCCGCGTCAGGGACATCTATTATGGGTCGCGGCGACTTCACGCCCTCGCCGTCGCTCGGACCGAGGCAGACGCCTATCGCCTTCCCCCTGCGCAGCGGCACGATCACACGGGAGCCGGGCAGGAGCGGATTCCCCGGCTCCTCCTCGACCGAGTAGGTGAAGGTTCGGTGGAGCGGGAGCGGAAGCGCGACCTCTACGAGTCGCTCCGCGCTCATCCCTTCTCTACACCCAGTCCCGGGCCGGTCGGGATGGAGATCTTCCCCCCTTCGATGCTGGCGCCGCGATAGGGGTCGTCCGCCAGGAGCGCGGCGCCATCGAGATCCGCGTAGTCGAGGAGCGGCGAAAGATGCGCGGCCGCGCTGATGCCGAGGCTCGTCTCGATCATGCAGCCCATCATCACGAGCATCCCGTGTGCACGCGCGGTAGCCACCATCCTCTGCGCCTCGCGCAGGCCGCCACACTTGGAGAGCTTGATGTTGATCCCGTCCACCGCTCCCTCGAGGCGCGGGATGTCACTCGCCACGATACACGACTCGTCGGCGATGATCGGGAGCGGCGAGCGCTCGCGCACGAAGCGCAGCCCTTCCACGTCGTGGGGCGGGAGCGGCTGCTCCACGAACTCTACGTCGTAATCCAGCAGGCGCTCGATGGTCTGCACGGCGCGCTTGGGGGTCCAGGCCGCGTTGGCGTCCACGCGCAGCGTCTTGTCGGGCGCCTCCTCGCGGATCACGCGCACGATGTCCTCGTCGTGATCGGTACCGAGCTTCACCTTGAGGATCGGATACCCTTCCGCTTCCTTCACCTTCTCCCGCAACTCGGCCTCGCTACCGATGCCGATGGTGAAGCTCGAGACGGGAGCGCTCGCCGGATCGAGTCCCCACATCTTGTAGAGCGGGACGCCGAGCCGCCGGGCCGCGAGATCGTGGAGCGCCGCGCTCACCGCGCTCCGCGCCGCACCGTTGAAGCGCACCACGCGCGCCAGCTCCGCCTCGATCGTCTCCAGCGACCACGGGTCGGCGCGGTCGAGCACGGGCGCGAGCTGCGCCAGGACGGCGGGTACCGTATCCGCCGTCTCGCCGTAGAAGCGGCTAGGCGCCGCTTCCCCCCACCCCCAGCAGCCGTCACTGTCGGTGACACGCACGGTGACCAGGCGCCATTCGCTGGCGCCGCCGCGCGCGATGGTGAAGGCGTGCTTCGTATGTACGGCGATCGTCTCGTGGGTGAGCTTCATGATGACGTGGGGGTGATGCCGAGTCGGCGGGCTATGCGCGCGGCGCGATGCTCGTCGGGGCCGTGCGCGGAAGAGAGAAAATCTATCACCGCGTCGGCCAGCTCGTTGCCCCGCTGGTAGCGTTCCGCCGGGTTCTTCTGCAGACACTTCATGGTTATCGCGGCGAGTGCCGGAGGTGTGCGCGAATCCACGACATCCGGGGAGGCGGCCGTCTCGTGCACGTGCTTGTACCCGATCGAGTACGAGTCGGCGCCGTCGAAGGGCGGGAAGCCCACCAGCATCTCGTAGAGCATCACGCCCAGCGCGTAGATGTCGCTGCGGCCGTCCACCAGCTTCCCCATCGCCTGCTCGGGCGACATGTAGTGCGGCGTTCCCATCGCGCGACCGGTGGCCGTGAGCCGGTTGTGGAAGCGCGCCGTGGCTATCCCGAAGTCGGTGATGAGCGCGTTGCCGTCCTCGTCGAAGAGGATGTTGTCGGGCTTCACGTCGCGGTGCACCACGCCGTGGCGGTGCGCGTGGTCGAGCGCGACCGCGATCTGAGCGGAGATGGCGCACGCCAGCTCGGGCGCCACCGTGCCACCCTTCACTATCATGTCGGCGAGCGATCCGCCGGGCATGAACGGCATCACGAGATAGACGGTGGATTCCAGCTCGCCGTAGTCGAGGATCGGGCAGATGTACGGGTGTACGAGCTGCGCCGCTGCCTCTGCCTCGCGCCGGAATCGCTCGCGCATCTCGGCGTCGCGCGCGAGGTGCGGGAGGAGAACCTTCATGACCACCGCCCGCCCGAGCCGCGCGTGACGAGCGGCGTAGACGCTGGCCATCCCGCCCGTGGCGAGGCGACGGTAGATGCGATAGTGCCAGCCCGCGCTGCGTCGGAGCTGGTCTATCTCCTCATCGGGACGCTCTCGCGGCGCGTCGCTCAGCTCGGGGAGCTCCGACGCGCAACGCGTACAGGTGACGCCGGCGCTCCGGTTCCAGGTGCCGCAATCGGGACAGAACATGATTCAGGAGCCGAAGTCCATGCGGACAAAGTCGTACGGTGGCCAGGGGCCGGTTTTGGCGAAGAGGAGCTCCGGGCGGCGGAGCGCCTGAGCACGTACCTGCTCGGCGAATTCCGTCCACCGCGCCTGCTCCACGAGGAAGGCGCCGCTCAGTATAGTCGAATGGACGTGCAGCGGCAGCGACACGGCGGCCACCGCGTCGCTGCGGAGGAGCCGGAAGCACTCGGCCGCCGCCAACTCCGCTGCCCCCACATCCTCCTCGGAGAGCGACTCCTCAGGCTCGCGGAGGGAAACATGCACGCGCGCCTCGCAGCGTCCGACCACGAAGTGAATCCCCTCTGTGAGCGCGATGTAGTTCTGCTCCAGCCACCGGCGCACGTGCTCCGTGCCGCGAAAAAGCGTCCCGCACGGCGCGGGGAGGACGGCGCCGTCGCGGAACACCCGCTCGATCACCCCTCGGTGGTAGCCAAGGTCGCACTGGACGCTCGCTGCGTGGCTGAACGGCGCCTGTTCGACCAGTGCTCCGATGTCGCGAAAGCGGAGGAGGCTCACACCGGAAGGGATGCCGCGGGCCGTACCGCCGTTGCCTCGCACGAGCAACGCGACGCCGTACAGCCGGCAGCCATTCAGCTTTCCTTCTCGTGCGGCCACTTTACGCCCTTGATGAGCTGCAGGCCGATGGTCCGCTCGCGCGACAGCTCGCGAATGAGCGTCGTCTCCCGCTCCACGGCCCCGCGCGCGGCCCCGAAGCCCCAGCGGCGCCAGGCGCGCCCGATGATCTGCGCCTTCTGACGGAGATTGAACCTGGGCGTCTCCCCGTTAGCTTCCGAGCCCGCCGATCCGCGGCCGCCGGGCGAGCCGGAGGTCCAGTCCTGGACCTGCAGCTCCACCACACCGGCGTCGCGGAGCATCTGCTTCCAGCGTACGAGGAGGAAGGGCTGCAGCCCGAGGCGCTCCACGATCAGGTCGCGCGAGTCGGATGGAATCTCGGAGGTCCAGCTGGGCTGGAGGAGGACGATGCTTCCCATCGGCTTGGTGACGCGCACCAGCTCGGAGACCGCGCGCTCGGGGTCCGCGGCGGCAGAGAGTGGCGGCTCGCCGATGGCGATGTCGAAGACCTCGTCCTCGTGCGGCAGGTCGTCGAGGGGCGCCTGCTCATAGTGGAGGAGCTGGCGCTGCTCTACCTCGCGCGCGTGCGCTTCGGCGCGCGCGATGCTCTCGGGGTCGGGATCGACCCCGGTCACGGACGCACCGGTTCTGGCGGCCAGCCATTCGGCCGCCACACCGGTTCCGCACCCACTTACCAGTATTTCCCGCGCTGGTCCCGCTTCGGCGATCCGGGCGACCTCACGATAGAGGTCCTCTCCAGTCGCCCGCCAACGCCCGAGGACGGCACGTTGTACCAGCCGGAGTACCGCCGGGACCGGCGGTACGCGAGTGGAGGACATGACTGACAAGTTACGATACGATGCGAGTCGAAGGGAATGGCAACCCGAGGGGAACGACGGGGTCAGGTCCTTAATTTCGAGCGGGCTCAGCCATTGCTGAGCCCGCTCGAAATTAAGGACCTGACCCCGTCGTTCCCCTCGGGTGGCCATTCCCGTCGACTCGCATCGTATCGTAACTTGTCAGTCATGTCCTCCACTCGCGTACCGCCGGTCCCGGCGGTACTCCGGCGGGTAC
>DASSNL010000110.1:0-2081 GCA_035688075.1 Gemmatimonadaceae bacterium | reverse complement strand
CGGCATCATCGAGTCTTCCCCACGGCGGCCGACTTCCTGCCCGCAATGCGTCTCATGAGCTTCCCCCTCGGATGCTGGTATTGGTGAGGATGCCTCGAACGTGTGGGGTTCTGTCAATACAGTAGTGTCCCCGGACGTGGTGTTCGAGCAGCGGTCGCTTAGTTGAGAGAAGCGACCACCGCGTCATCCTTCAGGAAACCGTCGGAAAACGGATCTCCAAGGAGGAAGAACACGGTGGCCACCACCAACATCGATGCATTCGACTGGCTTCGCAAGCAGATGGACGCCGCGCCCAACGACGCGGTGAAGGAACTCCTGAGCCAGGTCGTGATGAGGCTCATGGATGCCGACGCAGACGCCGCCTGCGGCGCTGACTACGGCGAGAGGACGCCCGATCGGATGAACACCCGGAACGGGTACCGGCAGAGGACCTGGGACACGCGCGTGGGCACGCTCGAGCTGGCGATCCCCAAGCTGCGCCATGGGAGCTACTTCCCGTCGTGGCTGCTCGAGCCGCGGCGTCGGGCAGAGCGCGCGCTCACGGCGGTGATCGTGGAGTCGTACGTGCAGGGCGTCTCGACGAGGAAGGTGGAGGACCTGGTGCAGTCGCTCGGGATCGAGAGGCTGTCGAAGAGCCAGGTCTCGAAGCTCGCCAAGGAGCTCGACGGGGACGTGAAGGCCTTCCGCGAGCGGAAGCTGACCGGCTCGTACAAGTACGTCTGGCTCGACGCCTTGATCTTCAAGTCGCGCGAGGGCGGCCGGATCGCCAACGTCGCCGGGCTCGTCGCCGTCGGCACCAACGAAGACGGCCAGAGGGAGATCCTCGGCTTGGACGTGGTCACGACGGAGGACGGAGCGGGCTGGCTCGCGTTTCTCCGCGGCCTCAAAGCGCGCGGGCTTAAGGGCGTCGAGCTGGTCATCTCCGACGCCCACTCTGGTTTGAAGGATGCGATCCAGTCCGTGCTGCGCGGTGCGGCCTGGCAGCGCTGCCGGACCCACTTCATGCGGAACCTGCTGACCACGGTGCCGCGCGGGCTCCAGAGCTTCGTAGCGACCCTGGTGCGAAGCGTTTTCACCCAGCCAGATGCCACCTCGGTGCTCGCCCAGCACGAGCGGGTCGTCGAGCAGCTTGAGAAGCGCTTCCCGAAGGCCGCACGGATGCTGACCGACGCTCGCGAGGAGATCTTGGCCTTCACCAGCTTCCCCAAGGAGCACTGGAAGCAGATCTGGAGCAACAACCCGCAGGAGAGGCTCAACAAGGAGATCCGCCGGCGCACTGACGTCGTCGGCATCTTCCCGAATCGCGAGTCGATCATCCGGCTCGTCGGGGCCGTGCTGATGGAGATGCACGACGACTGGGCAGTCGTCCGCCGCTATCTCGCCCAGGTCAACAACACGCCGCAGGAGGTGCCCGCACTCGAAGCCGCAAACCCGAAACCGCTGAAGAAGGCAGGCTGATCAACTCACCGGATGATGCGGTCGCTCGCACACCACTTGACGGGACACAACCTCTGGCGAGTCGGTCCCTTCAGGCGCTGCCCGACATGCCCACCGCCCGGTGCGGCGCCGCGGCGGTCGGCGCGGACGGCCACCTCTACGTCATCAGCGGCAACACGCTCTCGCAGAGGCCGTTCGACGCCTCCGGCGGGGTGCTGACCACGCTCGAAGCGTTCGATCTCGCGGAGCAGACCTGGCGCAGCCTGGCGCC
Organism: Gemmatimonadaceae bacterium; assembly: GCA_035688075.1. Taxonomy (GTDB): domain Bacteria; phylum Gemmatimonadota; class Gemmatimonadetes; order Gemmatimonadales; family Gemmatimonadaceae; genus JADGGM01. The sequence goes on along the minus strand of DASSNL010000110.1, from coordinate 373 downwards.
GCTCGAGGAAGGGCGCACCGGGATCTGCGCGATCGCGATTGAGTAGGCCTTCCCCACGGGGACGAGCGCGTGGTCCGGGCCAGCAGGGGCGCGTCCTCCTTCCGCGCGGGGGAGAAGGCCGGCCGCGCTCGAGCGCGGTATCGAGCGGTTTCTCTCCGCGCTGAGAACCGCCCGACTTCTCAGCACTGAGAACCGCCGTCGTGCTCGACGGTGTCACCGCGCGAAGCGGTTGCTGACCAACTTCCACGCGTTCAACCTGGCTGTGGCTGCTCTGAGCTCTCGAAGGGTGGCAGCGGGCCTGGAGACGAGCTTCAGGAATCGAGGGATTCCGATTGCGCTTCGCAGCTCGGGCCAGCGCTGCTGGTCGCGGCGC
>DASSNL010000101.1:0-6816 GCA_035688075.1 Gemmatimonadaceae bacterium | reverse complement strand
GAGGAGTCGTAGGGCTGCGCGCTACTCGAGCTCGATGCACTCGAGCTCTGGGCTTCGACGGCGCGCGGCGCGACCGCAGCCGCGCATACCAGCGCGCCGAGTATCGCCGAGCATGTGAGAATCGGTGTGCGCACGAAGCGCGGGCAGAGCGACGAGGTAATCGAGGAGTAGGTCATGAGCATCGCGTGGTAGGCGGGTGCGGCAGGAGCTGCAACGGATCTACAAGTTACTAGTCAGTCGTTCAACGCCCCAGAGCGCAGCGGCGTTGTGGCTTCGAGGAGTACCGTGCCGGAGAAGCGCCGGAAGTCCTCGCGCCTCTTCGCGGACGAGAAGCGCCCGAGGAATCGCCAGAGCCACATCATGCGCATCTCGCGGTGTAGCCGCTGCGCGTCTTCCATGGTGGAGCGGAACGTGACCTCGCGCCACCCGAAGGGCTCGAAGAATCGCGTCCCTTCCTCGGGCGCGAACTGGAAGGGAGCGGCGCCCTGCTCCACCTGCCGCCCCCACCACTTACGCATGATCTCGAGCAGTCGCGGACTCGCGAGATCGATCAACCATCGCCGGAAGCTCGGCACCGCGCGCAGATCGGTGGCCAACGCACCCACCTGCTCCCTGGTCAGATAGACGAGAAGTCCTTCGGTGACCACAAGCGCCCGCTCCCCCTCCGACCCGATTCTCTCGAAAAGCGCTCGTCGCGCCTCGGCATCGCGCAGGTCGGCCGCGACTGCTTCGTAGCGGCAGTTCGTACTCTCGCCACTCAGCGACGACGTCTTGTACTCGAGGATCGCGGGAAGATCGACGTCCACCCAGCGCAGCTCACGCGGCAGCCGCAGCCGCCACGGCCGCGCATCGAGCCCCGCCGCCAGGTTCACGATCGTGTCCACACCGTCGTGCTCTATCGCATCGAGAATCACTTCGTCGAACACCGCGGTGCGCACTATCATCGGCCACGCCATCGCGCGCCCGCGCGGCATCCGTTCGACTATCTCTTCTCCCCTCTCCCCCGCGAGCCGCCTCGCGAAGGGGTCGCGAAAGATCGCATCGGGCCGCGCGCTCTCCATCGCGCGGTAGACCGCAACCCATCGTGCCGTGTCGGAGATGTGCTCGATTGCCATAGCGCTACAGTGCCGAGGTAGTGGAGTGCGCGCGTACGAAGCTCAACAACGCTCGCGTCGAAAAGCTCTCGGCGCCAGTGTCCGGTGGCTAATCTGGTCTCACGACGGGGCAGAGCTCCTCCCGCGGAACTGCGGACGCGGAGATCGCGAAGGGGACTGAGAGGACGCGGAGAACGGCTTTACGGCCGGGCCTCCGCGCTCCGTTTCCAGATCGCCAAGTGAGAGAGCGATGTGAGGTGTTTGGGGAACTGCTCCCTCGCCTCTGGTCCCACCCGGGTGGGCAAGATTTAAGGTGCGGGAGCAACTCCCCTAATCACTTGGAGCCATTCTTTGTCCGGGTTCTCGAAGGGGATCGCGATACCTGCAGTCGCAGGACGTTCTCCGCGTCCTCTCGCCGTTCATCTCCGCGCCCTCCGCATCCGCAGTTCCACGCGATGAACCGCACCGCCGAGATGAACCGAGACCAGCCACCCCGACCCACGCGATACAGGACCTGACCCCAATCAGCCATCATGGCGCAGCGATTGACGTCCTGTAGAGGGAACGATGTAATCCGAGCACACCATCCCCGAGGTCGCCATGAACTTCCCCCATGCCACCGCCATCGCGATTCTCGCCGCCGTCGCTGCTTGCAAGCCCTCCGAGCAGCGGGCGGCTGCGGGGGACACGGAACAGGCGGGGACGCAGGCCGCTCCGGCGGCCGCTGCCGCAGCGGCGCCAGAACCCGCCGCGGCGAATCCGCAGGGGACGGCGGGGTGGACGCAGGTGACCGCGGTGAGGGGCTTCGACAGTCCCGAGTCCGTCTGGTACGACTCCACCCTCGACGTCTACTTCGTCTCCAACACCGGGAGCGGGGACGGCGACGACTCCCACGGCTTCATCAGCCGCCTGAAAAGCGACGGCAACATCGACTCGCTCCGCTTCATCGCCGACGGCCAGAACGGCGTCACCCTCCACACCCCGCGCGGGCTCGCCGTACTCGGCGACACGATCTGGGTAGCCGACGGGAAAACCCTCCGCGGCTTCGACAAGCGGAGCGGGAAGGGGGTGGGCGATGTCGACTTCTCGCAGCTGGACGCCGAGCTCCTCAACGACGTGGCCATCGGACCCGACGGCTCCGTCTTCATCACCGACACCCGAGCCAGGAACGGCGACGGAGAGATCTTCAGCGTTCCGGAGCTCACCGTGGAGGGGCGCTCGCGCAACCCGCAGAGGTCCAGCACCAACACCACCCTGAAGGGTCCGAACGGGATTACATGGGACCGCGTCCGGGGTCGCTACCTGGTGGCGTCGTTCCTGGGGAACGACATCTACTCGTGGATGCCGAAGGCGGAGCCGGCCACGATCGCTACCGGCCCTGGCCGCTTCGACGGCATCGCCGCGCTCGGCGACGGCCGGATCCTGGTCACGAGCTGGAACGACTCCAGCCTCATGATCCTCCGCCGCGACAGCCTCCAGGCGGTGATCACCGGTCTCCCCGAGCCCGCCGACATCGGCATCGACAACAAGCGCCAACGCGTCGCCATCCCCCTCTCCGCCAGCAACGAGGTCGTGATCTTCACCATCCCCCCCGCGACGGCCGGACGGGAGGTGCCGAGGAAAGTGACGAGGTGAGGAGGGGAGAGAGAGGAGAAAGCAGAGAGCAGAGAGCAGTGAAGAGCTCAGGGGAAGGAGAGGAGACAGGAGACAGGAAACAGGAAACAGGAACGGCGCGTAGTTCTGTTGTCATCCCCGCGTGCGCGGGGACGACAGGGAAGACGAGGATGACGGCTGTCGGTGTGCAGTTCCTGTTTCCTGTTTCCTTTTTCCTGTATCCTTGCAGTTCCTGCTTCCTGCTTCCTGCTTTCTGCTCTCTGCTTTCTACTTTCTCCTCTCTCCCCTTGACGCCCGGGCTCGATGAATCAATTTCCACGAGCATCCTCGCTCGACGTTTCCCTCCTCTCTCCTCTCCCCTCCCCTCCCTCCCGAGCCTTGCCGGGATAGGCGTATGATCGCTCCGACCCCACCAGGGCGCGCCGCTTGAAGACCTCCCGCTGGCTGCTCGCCATCGCTTCCTTCGCCGCGGCGATCGCGGTGTCGCTCTACATCGTGTTCACGAGCTGGCCGCACGGGCACAACGCGGTGAGCGTGTCGGTGAGCGCGCACGTGGTGCTGCTGGCGGTGGCGCTCCTGGAGCTGGGGATGCGCGGGTGCAAGGTGGCGCTGAGCGCGGCATCGCTGCGCATCCCGATGCGCTTCAACACGGCGCTACGTGCGAGCGCAGGCGGTGACTTCGGCGCGGCGATCACTCCCGCACGCACGGGCGCCGAGCCGGCGCGCTACCTGATCATGAGCGAGGACGGGATGACCTCGGCGAACATCATCCTCGTGATCTTCGCGGAGCTGTTCCTCGAGATGATCTCGCTCGCCCTCATCGCGCTCGCGATGTTCATCGTGTTCCGCGGCTCGGGCGCGATGATCATGGGGATGGTCGGGCTCGTGGCGATGTACGCCACCTTCGTCCTCGGCACCGGCGCGCTCGGCTTCGCACTCGCCAAGCGCGGTGCCACGGGTCCTCCGCCCCGCTGGGCGCAGCGCATCGGTCTGAATGCAGGCCGCTGGCGTGCCGTGCAGCGCTCCCTCCGGCAGCTGCGCACCGGGATCGAGGAGATGAAGCACATGCGCCTCGGGATCGCCTCCCTCGCACTCGGCGCGTCCATCCTGCATATCCTGCTTCGCCTCGCGATCCTCCCGATCATCGTCTACTCGTTCGGCGTGAAGGCCCCCGTCGCCCCTCTGATCCTCTGGCCCATCGCCCTCACCTACGGGAGCGTCGTAGTCGCCGTACCCGCCGGCGGTGGCCTGATAGAAGTCGCCTTCAAGGAAGCACTCGGCGGCGCAATCCCCGGCTGGGTCTTCGGCGCCTCTCTGATCTGGTGGCGCTTCTACACGTTCTACCTCTACATAATCCTCGGCGCCATCGCTGCCGGCGGCACCGTCATGCGCGCCCTCCGCCCCGAAGGCGAAGCCGAGATCCAGGGGAAGCTGCAGAGGGGAGAGATGAGACAGAAAGCAGAAAGCGGAAAGCAGACAGCAGTGAAGGGCTCGTTGGGCTAGGCCCTCACCCAAGGCCGTTCGCTGCTGTCTGCTTTCTGCTTTCTTTCACCCCCCTCCCCCTGGCACTTCCCTTGCTCCCCTGCCTCTTTTCTCATTCCAGGGGAGCGGTATCATGCCCGACAGAAAGAGAAAGCGCAGCCAGCGCCAGGGCCCCAGCACCGAGCCGGTTGACGAGGGGATCGAAGGCGCCATTTTCGATGACAGTCAGACCGATCGAAACGATCCCGCCAGTGATGTCCACGACCTCGAGGCTGCAGCACGCGGTGAATCGCGCATAGCTTCCAGGAGCGGCGAAAACCAGGGTTCAGGAGGCAGGGTTCAGGATTCAGAAAACGACTCCGGCGAGGAGTCCCCACCAGACATCCGCCCTTCGTAAGCGGCCACTCGCAGTTCCTGTTTCCTGTTTCCTGTTTCCTGTTTCCTGGTTCCTTGTACCTGTAGTACCTGAACCCTGAACCCTGCCTCCTGAACCCTCCCACTATGTCCCCACTCCGTCACCCCCTCTCACTACTCGCCATCGTCGCACTGGCGCCGGCTGCACTCGGGGCGCAGCAGGGGGCGGAGGGGAGCAAGCTGCGGAAGAGCGATCTGGTGAGGGTGCTCACGGGGACGACGTACTCGAAGGCGGAGATTGCGTCGATGGTGAGGCGGACCTGTCTCGCGTTCGTGCCGACGGCGCGCGACAGAGCGGATCTCAGGGAGCTGGGGGCGACGCAGGCGATCTTCGACCAGATAGATCTCTGCGTGCGAAAGGGGAACAAGCCGGAAGCGCCCGCGCCACCGCCGCCACGGCCGCTCGAGCTGAGCGTGGTGGATCGCTCGTCGTCGGCACCGAGTGGAACGGTGGCGTACATCACCGTCTCGCTGCGCCGGGGCGACGCGCCTGTGCGCGGACAGCGGCTCGTACTGCGAGGCGCGACGGCGATCCCAGGCGGCGCGCGCACCGATCCGTCCGCGGTGACCGATTCCGATGGTCAGGCGGTTTTCGCGGTCCCTGCCGGGACGCGCGCGGGGAGCTACCGTCTCAGCGTGGCGATGGCCGACGGCTCCGCGGTCCAGGGGAACGGCGACATCACGCTCACCACTCTTCCGGCCGGGAGCTCGCTCGCCACGATCACGCCGCGCAGCATCTCGCTCGGGCGCGGGTCGAGCGCGAGCTCCACGATCACGGTCAGTCTAACCGATCCCTTCGGCAACCCGGTCTCGGGAACGCAGGTGCGGCTCCAGCCCTCCACGACGCGCGGCCGGCTCGAGGCGCAAACGCGCGCGACGAACGACAGCGGCACCGTGCAATTCTCCGTACCGGTGAGCGCGCTCCGCTCGGGCGACAGCTTGGTCGTCAGCTCGGGCGACCGGACGCTCGGCGTGGTCGGCGTATCTGCCACGGCCGAGGTGGCATCGCAGCTGGTGGAGGCGGCGCGCCTCGCTGCGGCCGGCGACCCGGGCGCCGAGGAAGCGTACGACCGCGCGCTTGCCGTCGATCCCTCCAACTCCGACGCGCTTCTGGGGCGCGGCTACCTGCGCTCGCGCGCGGGACGCTACGATGAGGCGCGCGCGGACTTCGAGGCCGCCCTGAAGAGCGGCGCGTCGAGAGCGGACGCGCTCACTGCGCTCGGCTACAACGCCGCGCGCAGCGGGGACTACGCCGCCGCAGCCGAGCAGTTCCAGGCCGCGCTCCAGGCGAGCCCCGGAAACGATGCGGCTGCCACCGGGCTCGCGTACGCTCAGCTCTGGCAGGCCGACCCGCACCAGACAGCGCGGAAGGAGGAGGTCCTGGATGCGGTGGTGCCGCCCAACTATCCGAGCGGCGCTGCCGAGGCGCTCCGCGCCGGCGTCCACCAGGTCCGCGCGCGCGACATGACCGGAGCTGTGGCCGCGCTCAGCGCAGCGGTGGACTCCGCCCCCAACTGGGCCGACGCCTATTACAATCGTGCGCTCGCCTACGAGCAGCAGGGGAGGACCAGCGCGGCGCGCTCCGACTTCCAGAGCTACCTCCGCCTTCGCCCCCGCGCCGAGGATCGCGCCGAGGTGGAGAAGCACATGGGTGCGCTCGGCCGAACGCCGAGCGAGGCCTTCACTCGCGGAGCGATCTTCCCGGGGTTGGGGCAGTTCTATACCGGGCGCCCGGTGTTCGGCGCGGTGGTGATGGCTGGCGTGGCGGGAAGCACCGTCTGGGCGCTGCAGCAGAAGAACAGCGTGGAGCTGCACCTCTTCCCTGGCCCCTTCGGCGGCACCGACACCGTCCTCGTCAACGTCAAGGATCGGCCGCACCTGGGGGTGGGGCTCGCCGTGGCGGGCGGACTCTGGGTGCTCTCTGCGCTCGAAGCGTCGCTGCACGCGAGCAACGCCCGCTCCGGGATCCCGCTCCCGCTTCCACTGGGCAGCGGGCGCGAAGGGACGAGCGGCGAGAAGGGGAGCGGGGATGGCGGAGGTGCCGCGGACGAGAGAGCGATGCTGCGCCCGCTCGTGAACGCGCGCCCCGATGGACCGGCCTACGGAGCGGCGATCTCGATATCCTTCCAGTGAGACGGGGTCAGGTCTTGAATTTCTAGGGGGCTGAGCAGTCGCTCAGCCCCCTAGAAATTCAAGACCTGACCCCGTCTCA
>DASSNL010000099.1:0-6776 GCA_035688075.1 Gemmatimonadaceae bacterium | reverse complement strand
CTGGGCATTCGCCCAGCCCGCTCGAAATTAAAGACCTGACCCGTCGTTATCGGTCGTGGAACCGGAAGACCATCTCCCCCATCTCGATGATGTCGCCCTCGTAGAGCCAGCGCGCACCCTCGGTGACCATCAGCTCCTCGCCGTTCACCAGGGTCGGGTTGGTGCGCGAGAGATTGGTGATCTTCCATCGACCGTTCTCGAACTGGAGCCGCGCGTGGCGCCGACTCACCGATTCGGCGGGCACCTTCACGGTAGCACCGGAAGGACCATCGTCACGACCGAGTATCACAATCCCGTCGCCCTGCCGCCGCGCCGGAAAGCGGATCTCCTCTCCCGGCCGGGGACCCGTCCTTCCCGCGGCCTGCACTTCCAGCCGGCCGGGGAGAAAAGCTGTCGTCACCGGGCCCTGGTAGCGTGGTACGCGCGTGGTGGCCTCGCTGGCGCTCGGACGCTGGCCGTTGCCGTTGCCATCACCGTCAGACGCGGCACCCGCACCGCCATTTTGCGCGCCGGACGAGGGCGTGGACGGCGGTGACGCGGGCGTCGGCCCCATCGGCCACGCTGGCGGGTAATACGGCGGAGCAGGGGGCTCCGGACGCTCCTCAGGCGCTCGGTAGCTCGCACGGTTGCCGAAAGCGGCGGGTCGCATGTCCGGCGGCGCGCTCACCCGGTCGTGCACCGCGAAGATCAGTGGTGGAAGATCATCGCGGTACAGGTCGACTCGCCGGCGCCGGGTCAGCCAGATGGCGAGAAGCAACAATACCGCAGCCGCGGCGATCAGAACGATCGTCAGTGTAGACAGATTGGTAACTGTTTCGAGGATTCGGGTCATATGGGCTGCTGCCGCGGCGGCATGGTGGCAAGGTCCGTTCCCCAGTTACGCCCCTGTAATACCCCGTGACGGCCTTGTTGGATCATGGGGGTGCGCCATTATTCCCGACTCGTCAACGATCTCGGCTGCATCCACAAGCGTTTAGCACCCGTCAGAATGACATCCACCCGCCCAGCCCTACTCGCCATCGGTGCCATCGTCTACCTGCTCGCTCCGCGCACGCCGCTGCGCGTCCTGCGCGCATCGCCCACGGATGCGGCTGACCGTAGCGCTCGGATACTGGTCACCTTCGACCGGCCGGTGGCTGGCTCGCTCGAGCGCACGGTAGACCCGGACAGGGTGCTGCGCGTTACGCCCGCCATTGACGGCACGGTGGAGTGGCGCGATCCGGTGACGGTCATGATCACCCCCCGCCGCCTCCTCGAGCCGAACGCGCGCTACACGGTCACGGTCACCACCGACTTCGAGGCGATGGACGGCTCGCACCTCGCACGCCCGTACACTTTCTCCTTTCGCGTGAAGGGTCCGGAGCTGATAGCCGGCTCGCCGGCCAGCGGCAGGGGAGGTGCACGCTTCCTCACGCCGACCACGCGCTTCGAGCTGGTCTACAGCTCGCCCGTAGATCTCGCCCTCCTCTCGGCCACCGCGAACCTGCGCCTCGGTGCCGAGTGCTCCGGAGAGCGTACGGTACGACTGAGGGCCGAGAGCCAGCGCCACATCACGAAAGATGATCCGTACAGCTACCGCACCGGGCGCGACGCGATCGACTCGCTGCGTCGCGTGGTGCGCCTGGTACCCGAGCGCGAGTTGCCGCTCGCCTGTTCCGGCGATCTGAGAGCGCCCAAGGAGCTCGCCGAGGGCCGCGGCGCAATGGTCGCCTGGCAGTTCTCCACGTACGGGCCGTTACGGATAGACAGCCTCACCTGCTCCGCGGGGAAGTTCTGTCCCACGGGGCCGCTCGTCGCGCACTTCAGCACTCCGGTGACGGGAGCCGAGGTCGCGAGGCACGTGCGCATCCTCCCGGGCGCGCAGTTCACCGTACGCGACACGGTCACCGAGTCCGCGCGGTGGGTATTGCAGGCCACTCTCGCGCCGCACAAGACGTACGCCGTGGTTGCCGACACGGCGATCCGCGATGCGTTCGGCCAACGCATCGCCGGGAATCCCGCGGCCGGCTTTCGCACCACCGGCTACGAGCCATCGGTGGATTATGAGTACGGCCGTATGACGGTAGAGAAAAGCGGCTTCGGGACGCTCGCGGTTCGGCATGTGAATGTGGATACGCTGGTCGTGACGGTGGCGCCTATCCCCGACTCGCTGGAGGGTCTCTTCCTCCGTCGCTCGCAGTGGAACCTCGGCGACCTCTGGAAGCAGGTACGCTCGGGTGCGAAGGTCAGCAGGATTGCCATTCGCGCTGGTGAGGACGTGCCGGCCGTCACCGGGATCAAGCTCCCGGCGCTCACCACCGGCTCGCCGCGTCACCCGGCGCTCCTGGCGGTCAGGATCGAGCGCGCCCGCCCCGACAGCGCCGAACACGCCGCCGCCACGATCGCGGTGGTGCAGGTGACCGATCTCGGCGTGCACGCGAAGATCGGCGCCGAGTCGGGCGTGGTGTGGGTGACGGGGATGGAAGACGGCGAACCGCGCCCCGGTGCACGCGTGACGTTGCTCGACTTCTCCGGCCGTGAGGTTGCGACCGCCGTCACCGACGAGCGCGGGATCGCAACCTTCCCGAGGTTCGACGCGAAGCTCTCTGTAGGGGGTGAGGAGTCGTACTACAGCGGCTTCGAGGGTTACGTGATCACGACACTCGGCGACGACCGTGCACTCACCGGTGTGAGCGAGTACGACCCCGACCTCAGCCCCTGGAACTTCAACGTGCAGGCCGCGTGGGGATCATCGCGCATTCCGGTGGCGGGTGCGGTGTTCACCGAGCGCGGGATCTATCGCCCGGGCGAGTCACTCTACGCCAAGGCGATCGTGCGAACAGGATCGCTGGGAGCGCTCGCGGTGCCCACCACCGGAGACTCGCTCCGCTGGCTCTTCAGCGACCGCGATCAGGGAACGCTCGCCGGTACCACGGTCGCGCTCTCCGCCTTCGGCACGGCCGAGCAGAGGATGAGCATCCCCGACGGCGCTCCGCTCGGCACGTATCAGGTGCAGCTCGAGGTGAAGCGGGGTGGGCGATGGTTCGAGATTGCGCGCACCGACTACCGCGTCGCCGAATACCGGCCGCCCGAGTTTCTGGTGGATATGAGCGCCGACAGCGCGCCCCGCTTTCCAGGCGACTCGATGCGTGCACACGTGCAGGCGCGCTATCTCTTCGGCGCTCCGATGGCGCGTGCCGCAGTCACCTGGCAGGCGAGGGCCGCAACGCTGTCAGCATATTCGCTCGAGATCCCGAACACCGACGGCTACTTCATAGGGGAGAGCGGCTGGTGGTGGGAGGACGATGAGAGCGGCGGGGTGCGCATGGTCGCGAGCGGCACGGATACGCTCGACGCGCGCGGCGCGACGTCGCTCGCCGTGCAGCTCCCGGAGCCGGTGAAGGGGCGAGCGGCACGGGTCACCATCTCCGCCGCGGTGCAGGATGTGAACAGGCAGGTGGCGGGTGCGCAGGCCTCGGTGACGGTGCACCCCGCGTCGTTCTACGTGGCGGCGAAGCCGCTCGGCGAGAAATTCTTCTGGACCGAGGGAGAGAAGCGCGAGATCGGTGTGATAGCCGTGCGCCCCGGCGGAGAGCGCGTGAGCGGAGTGAAGGTGACCGGTGCCATCGCGCGACGCGAGTGGCACCAGGTGCACCGCGAGCGCGATGGCGTAGCGGAGACCGTGGGCGAGTGGGTGATAGACACCGTCGCTCGGTGCTCGGTCACCACCGGCGCCGATCCGGCCGGATGCTCGGTCACGCCGCCGGCGGGCGGAATGTACGTGGTCACCTTCCGCGCGCACGACGAAAAAGGACGCGAGACAGTCACGGAGTTCTATCGCTGGGCCACGGGGAAGGAGTGGGTACCGTGGAACGACGAGAGCCGCTTCAAGGTGGATGTGATCCCCAACAAGACGCGCTACTCCGTGGGCGACACGGCCACTGTGCTCTTCGCGTCGCCCTTCACGGATGCCGAAGCGTGGATAACGGTGGAGCGCGAGGGGCTGGTAGAGCAGCGACGCATGGAGCTCGAATCGGGATCCACAGCGCTCCGCTTCCCGATCACCGAGAAGTACGCCCCCAACGCTTTCGTGTCGGTCTTCATCGTGCGGGGCCGCTCGGCGCCGCCGGGGCGGCTGGACGATGTGGGACGGCCCACGATCCGCGTAGGCTACACCGAGCTGCACGTGACGCCGGAAGTGAAGCGACTCACGGTGAAAGTCGAGCCGCTGCAGACCGAGTATCGCCCGGCCGACAGCGCACGCGTGCGGCTCGAAGTGCGCGATGTCTCGGGTGCGGGGAGGCGCGCTGAAGTGACTCTCTGGGCCGTGGACGAAGGAGTGCTCGCGCTCACCGGTTATCGCACTCCCGACCCGATAGATCTGCTCTATCAGCCGCGCGGGCTGGGTCTGCGCCTGGCGAGCAACATGGCCAACGTGGCTCCGCAGATCCCCGAAGGGGAGAAGGGAAGGCGCTCCCCCGGCGGCGGCGGTGGCGCGGATCGCTCCGACATCCTCCGTTCGCGATTCAGGCCGACGGCGTTCTTCCTGGGGGCGGTGGTCACCGACTCCGCGGGGCGTGCGACCGCCGCCGCGAAGCTCCCCGACAACCTCACCACCTTCCGGGTGATGGCAGTGGCGGTGACCGCTGGCGACCGCTACGGAAACGGCGAGTCGTCGATGCTCGTCACGCGACCGCTCGTGGCGCGTCCCGCGCTCCCGCGCTTCACACGCCCCGGTGATTCGTTCACCGCTGGCGTGGTGGTGAACGAGCGTGCGGGCGGCACGCCGAAAGTCGAAGTGCGTGCGTCGGCGAAGGGAGTCCAGCTGCGTGGCGAAAACGACCAGAGCGTGACACTTGAGGCGGGGCGGGGGCGCGAGGTGCGCTTCCCCTTCCGCACTACGCAGGGCGACTCGGCCTCCTTCCGCTTCGATGCTTCCATGCAAGGCGGATCGGATGCGGTGCGCGTCGGCATCCCGATTCGACCCGACTACCACCCACGCGCCTTCACGGTGAGCGGAGTGCTGAGCGATACCGGCAGTGCGGAGCTCGTACTTCCCGCGGGGATAGACCCCGTACGCTCACGCGTGACGTTCTCGCTCGGCGCCTCTCCCTTCGCGCTCCTGCGCGGCGTGTACGATCGTTTCCACGTCTACCCCTACTACTGCACCGAGCAGGTGGTGAGCGTGGCGGCGCCGTTGCTCGCACTGTACACGGCGCGCCACGTTCTGGGAGACAGCGCGATTGGAGAGAGCACTCGCGCGGAGCTGGAGCGAGCGGTGCAGCTCGTGTCGGGCCGGCAACTCACGGGCGGCGGGATCGGCTACTGGAGCCCCGACGACTGGACCTCGCCCTGGCTCTCAGCATACGCGGGGGACTTCCTCCTTGGCGCCCGCGCTGCCGGCATTACCGTAAGCGATTCGGTGCTCGCGCGCCTCGGTGACTACCTGGTGAGCGAGCTGCACCAGCCGATCGACACGCTGGGCGTGAGCACGCCGCTGGCGGGTTGGTACAGCAATGTGGGAGTTCGGTTGAGCGAGCGTGTAGCAGCCGCCGACTTCCTGAGTCGCGCCGGACATCCGCAGGTGGCGGTGGAGAATCAGCTGCTCGCGCGCGTCTCGCAGCTCCGCTGGGAGGACCGAGCGCTGCTCGCCGAACTGTTTGCGCGCCGCCGCGATACGAGTGACGCACTCCGGCTCCTCGAGCCGCTCTGGCGAGACGTGCGGGTGGAAGGAAATCGAGCCGTGCTCTCCGCTAACACCGGCGCCGGTTTCTACTTCACCTCGCGCATTCGCCCGGTGGCGCGACTCATCACCGCTACGCTCGCGACGCGGCCCTCGCATCCTCTGCTCGGCCCGCTCGTGCAGACCCTCGTGCAGGAGGGACGTGGCGATGCCTGGATCTGGAACACCCAGGATGCTGGCTCACTCACCGAGGCGCTGGTGGCGTTCGAGGCGGGTCAGAAGCGCGCCGCCGGACGCGGCATTCGCGTGCGCGGCAGGAACGGCCGGATGCTCTTCACCACCGCGGCTGGCGGCGTGGTGGGCGACACGAGCCTTTCGCTCGACGGACTGCTCACCGACCTCCCCCGCGACGAAGAAGGGCGCAAGCTGCTGCGCGTCTCGCTCGATGCGCGTGCTGGAGGAGCCGCATCCGATACGGCGAGGTTCGCGGCGTACTACTACATCACCGTGCGCGAAGTGCCGCGCGAGCCGCCGGTGACTCCCTTCGAGCAGGGAATCCAGGTGGAGCGCTGGTACGAGAGCTACGACACAGGCAAGCCGCTGGTGAGCGTGGCCGAGGGGCAGCTCGTGCGGGTGCGCATGCGCGTGACCGTGAAGGAGGAGCGGCACTTCGTCGTGCTCGATGACGCGCTCCCGGCGGGGCTCGAGGCGGTGGATCTCAGTCTGCGCACGACCGCGGCGCTACCCGGGCCGGGAGCATCCGTGCCGGGCGGTATGGAGGCAGCGGAGTACGGTGAAGGTGGAACGGAGGGCGGTCCGCGGTGGGGTTACGGCAGTTGGGATGCCGGTTGGTGGACCGCGTGGGACCATCGCGAGCTGCGCGACGATCGCGTGGTGTACGCCGCCACAGTGCTCTGGCCCGGAAGCTACACGGCCACCTACGTCGCGCGCGCCACTACTCCGGGAGTCTTCGTTCGTCCGCCCGCGCACGCCGAGGAGATGTACAATCCCGCGGTGAACGGCCGCAGCGACGGCGGCGTCTTCACGGTGACGAAGTGAACGACGGGGTCAGGTCTTTAATTTCGAGCGGACGCGACCGGTGGCGGCGCCACCG
>DASSNL010000098.1:0-9744 GCA_035688075.1 Gemmatimonadaceae bacterium | reverse complement strand
CGAAGCGGGACTGCTCGGCGACATCGCGATCCTGCTGGACGGAGGACGAGTGCTCCAGAGCGGCCCGCCCGAGCAGGTCTTCCGCCGCCCCGCGTCGCCGTACATCGCCGAGTTCCTCGGCGCCGAGAACGTATTCGCGGGTGAAGTGCGCGTGTTGCGCGAGAACGATCAGTCGGCAGCGCGGCAGGGAGCGGATCGGCGGAATCTCGGCGATACATCGGCTGTCGATGTATCAGCCCGAACCGTCCGAGCCGATACATCGACAGTCGATGGTAGCGAGTTTCCCGGCGATGGTCACCAGGCCATCGAGTTCCGGACCGGACCGCTCGCCTTCTACACGGTAGGCGACGCGCACGATGGCGCCGGCTACGCGGTGATCAGAGCTGGTGAAGTCCTGCTCTCGCTCGAGCCGCAACATTCATCCGCGCGCAACAATTTCCGTGGAACGGTTACGGAAGTAGCAACCACCGGCGCGCTGGCACACGTGACCGTGGATGTATCGGGTGTCCCGATAGTCGCCGCTCTCACCACTCGCTCCGCGGAAGAGCTTTCCCTGGTTTCAGGCGCCGCGGTGTGGGTGAGCTTCAAGGCGATGGCGGTGCATCTTTGTTGAGAAAGCAGAAAGCAGAAAGCACTGAAAACCCAAGGGTTCAGGGTTCAGGAATTACACATCAAGAAGAAACAGGGAACAGGGAAACGGAGCCACACATGACCGAGATCACCCGGCGCGAATTCCTCGCGATGGCGGCGGCGCTTGGCGCGAGCGCCGCATGGGGACGGCTGCGCGGACTCCCGTCGTTCATCGCATGGGCGGAGCGGCGGGACCTCTATCCGGAGGGCGTCGCCTCCGGTGACCCGCGCCCCGATGGTGTCGTGCTCTGGACGCGGCGTCCGGGGAATTCCGGTCCGGTAGCGCTGACGCTGGAGGTTGCGGAAGATCCGGGGTTCTCCCGCGTCGTCGCCACCGCGAATGCCACCGCACGGGCCGAGTACGATTGGACCGTGCGGGTGCTCGTCGGCGGGCTCGCACCCGCTCGCGAGTACTGGTATCGCTTCACCGACGGCAACGGTGCGGGGAGCCGGGTCGGCCGCACGATCACGGCGCCGTCGGACGACGATCCTCGTCCGGTGCGCTTTGCGTTCGTCTCGTGCCAGGATCCGACGACCGGGTACCTGCACGCCTACCGCCGCATGATCCATGAGGACGAGCGTGCGACACCCGCCGATCGACTGGCATTCGTGCTGCACCTGGGCGACTTCATCTACGAGGTCGTGACCTATCCCGAGGACCGGTCCACCTACTACGACCGCAAGGTGCGCGAACTGTTCCGCTACCCGCGGGGCCAGAAGGTGGTGCGCGACTTCCACGTGCCGGTCGACGTCGACGACTACCGGACCGCCTACCGCGCGTACCTGCACGACCCCGACCTGCAGGATGCGCGGGCGCGCTGGCCATTCGTGAGCATGTGGGACAACCACGAGTTCTCGTGGAACGGCTGGCAGAGCTTGCAGAACTTCGGCGCGGGGAACATCCCCGCGCAGTCTCGCAAAGTCGCGGCGAACCAGGCGTGGTGGGAGTATCAGCCGGCGCGCGTCGCGACGCCCGATGGGTCGCTCGAGTGGTTTCGCGCGCCGCGCGTTGCCGACGTACCCATCGAGCACTTCGACGAGCATGGCCTGGGTGAGGAAGCGAACAATCTCGCCGCGATCGGGAGTCTCACCGCCTATCGCGCGCTGCGCTTCGGCCGGCACCTGGAGCTGATCATCACTGACCAGCACAGCTACCGCTCGGAGGAGCCGACCGGTCGTCCGGAGGCGCGCGCTCTCGCGAGTCCAGACTTCCCCGAGCTGATGCCAGAGGACGCGATGGCGATCCTCGATGCCGGGCGCGTGTGGGACGGCGGCCACCCGCCGGCGACGATCCGCTTCGGGAAGACGGAGATCCCCAACTTTCGCCGTGAGTCGCCGCCGCAGACGACCCTCGGTGCCGAGCAGAAGGCCTGGTTCCTCGAGCGACTGCGCGCATCGCGCGCCACGTGGAAGGTATGGGGCAACAGCCAGGGAGTGCTCGACTGGCGCGCCGATCCTCAGAATCTTCCCGCGCAGCTGACGAAGCCGTGGCCAGGCGCGGGCTACGCCGGGTTCGGCGGCGGCGATCTCAGTACCGCATACGTGGAGCGCGCCGAGATCTACGACTTCGTGGCGCGCGAGCGGATCACCGGCCTCGCATGCGTATCGGGCGACCGCCACAGCTTCTGGGCGGGGCTCATGGCGAAGGCACTACCTCCAGCCCAGTTCGAGCCCGTGGGCGTCGCGTTCATCACCGGCTCCATCTCCGCGGCCGGACTGGTGGAAGCGCTCGAGCACGTCTTTCCGAAGAGCCATCCGCTCCGGCCACTTTTCCTCACCGACCACCCTGACGCGCCGCATCCCGACGCTACGGTGAACATGCTTCTCAGACACGGCGTACGGTCGTGCCTCGAGTACACGGCAAGCGGGGACTTGGCTCGTGCGCGCTCGCGCTCGAATCCCGACAACGCTCCGCACCTCGCGTTCGTCGACTTGGGTGGCCACGGCTACGCCACGGTGCGCGTGAGCGCCGACGCGATGGAGAGCGAGTTCGTCTGCATTCCACGTCCCGTTGCACCGACGGCGGCCGCTGACGGTGGGCCGCTGCGCTATCGGCTCGTGCATCGGGCGCCACTCTGGAGCGCGGGGCAGCGGCCGTGCCTCGAGCAGCGTGTGCTCGAGGGCGAGCCGGGGCTGGGAGTGTGAGGGGCAAGCAGAGAGCGGAAAGCAGAAAGCAGAGAGCAGAAAGCAGTTACGACCTCCGAGGCCGGCGGGGTCAGGTCTTTGATTTCGAGCCGTACGGGCCACTGCCCGTACGGCTCGAAATCAAAGACCTGACCCCGCCGGCCTCGTTCGAGATCTCGAACTACGAGCCGTTCACTGCTTTCTGCTTTCTGCTTTCTTCCACATCACACAACCTCCCTCCATCCTCCACCGAACTTCTCGTTCACTCTGCCACCGAGGAACGCTAGGATCACCAGTACCGCACCCACCACGACGTTGTTGACGAGGGCTTCGGAGGGGAAGCGGAAGAAGGCGGGGGCGAAGACGAGCCATGTACCGAAGACGATACCTAGCCAGCGAAGCGGGCGCGTGATCTCCCAGATGGCGATGATCGCGGTAGCGGCGATGAGGGGACCGACGATGTGATCGTTGATCGATGCGCGACCATCGTAGTGAAGCACCGAGGGCGCGACCATGAGCCAGATACCGAGGAGCGCCGAGACAATGCGCGGCCACATTTGACTGTCATCCCTCCGCGATGCCGCGTCGGCGGCGCTCGAGGTACTGGAGACTCGCGAGCATCTCATCCATCGCGGGACCGATCATCAGCACAGAGATGAGCGCTGAGGTCAGGCATAAGGTGCACCAGCCGTGCACCAGGAGCGGCTGGATGATCACGAGCGTGATGCTGACCGCTCCGAGCGGTCCGACCGCGATGCCGAAGACGATCACCACCCACGGAAGCGTGCGCCACCTACCGCGCCCGCCGATCACACCGCTCACCGCGTCGACGAGGTAGCCCGCGGCGCCGAGCGCGGCATCGGGGACCGGGAGAAGTCGGGAGATCTCCGAGTGGAGCACGCGCTGGCTACCGTCTCCGAAGAACGGCTCCCACACATGGTGCACGATGCCGAGCTGGTAGAGCGCCAGATAGGCAGCGATGCCGAACCCCACCATGGCGAGGATGAGAATGGGGATTCGCTCGCGCCACGACGACGGATCGTAGCTCCAGCCGGGCGGCGTGTCGCTGCCAGCCCCAGCGCGCGGGCTGGTAGCCTCAGCCGGATCGGTCCGGGTTGTGGTCACGCGAGGTCGATCAGCACGTGGATCGGGTCGCCCTCCACATCGAGGAGGTTGGCGAGCGTGCGGTCGCCGCGCCGCGTGAACTGCAGCGAGAGACGCGTTCCGCCCACGCGCAGTCCGTGGACCACCAGCTCGCCGAGAAAGTGTGGAAGGAGCGGCTCACGGATGTGGAGCTCGCGTGCCGGCGCATCGGCGAGTATGCCGGTGGCCGCCTGGAGAAGCATGAAGAACGTCCCCGATGCCCACGCCTGCGGCGAACAGCTCACCGGATAGAGCACCGGGCGGAGCCCCTGCGCGCGCACCATTCCGCAGTAGAGCTCGGGGAGTCGGTTGTAACGCAGTCCATCGGCAGCGTCGTACAGCGCGGAGAAGATGGGAAGCATCGCCGGCTTCTGCCCGGAGAGCGAAAGGCCGAGCGCCACGATCCCGTTGTCGTGGGGCCAGACGCTGCCGTCGTGGTAGCTCATCGGGTTGAATACGGGATGACTCGAGCTGAGCGTTCGCAGCCCCCACCCCGAGAACATGTCGGGAGCGAGGAGACGAGCCGCCATGCGCGACGCGCGCATGGCGTCGGGAACGCGGCACCAGAGGAGGTGCCCCGCGTTGGATGCCACGGTAGGCAGTGGCTTCTTGTGACCGTCGAGGGCGAGAGCGAAGGTGCCCAGCTCCTCCATCCAGTAGTGGTCGATGATCTTCTCGCGCAGCAGCGCCGCCTGTCGACGAAGCAGTGTCGAGCGCGCGGAGTCACCGAAGGCGTGATAGAGCGCGGCCATCCGCCGCTTCGCATCGAACGCGTACCCCTGCACCTCCACCAGCGCGATCGGGGGATCGGGGAGAGTACCATCGGGGAAGGGAACACCATCCCAAGAATCCTTCCACCCCTGGTTCACCAGCCCGTTGGGCGACACCTTGGCATACTCGAGGAAGCCGTCGCCATCCATGTCTCCGTATTTGTCGATCCAGGCGAGCGCGCGCTCGGCGTGGGGAAGCATCTCGCGCACCAGCGCCTCGTCGCCGGTCCACCTCCAGGTCTCGTGCAGGAGGATGAGCCAGAGTGGTGTGGCGTCGATCGTCCCGTAGTAGGGAACGTGCGGGATCTCGCCCGCGCGCGCGAGCTCGCCGCGGCGGAGCTCGTGCATGATCTTCCCCGGCTGCTCCTCGGTTGTCGGATTGCTTTCCTTCCCCTGCATCCGCGCGAGGTAGCGCAAGGTGTCCACGGCCACCTGCGGGTTGAGCGGGAGCGTCTGCAGCGAGACGATGATGGAATCGCGACCGAAGGGGGCCGAGTACCAGGGGATCCCCGCCGAGATTATCGGCATCCCATCGGCCTCGGTGTAGAGCGAGCGCACGTCGGTGATCGCGTGGTCGAGCGCCGAGTTGAACTCGGCGACGTTGCTGCTGAAGTGCGTGCACCCGGCTCGCCAGCTGTCGTAGGCTGCTTCGAGCGGGACTCGTCTCCGCTCGATGTCGCGGTGGCGATGCGAGCGGCCGTCGCCGCGCTGCGAGCCATCGAGCGGAGGATTCACCAGCGCGTGCCACTCGAGGCGACGCGGACGGTGCGGCTCCAGGCGGAAGCGCCACTTCGCCATGTGCGGGCCGATCTCGTCGGGCTCATCGTCGAAGATGAGGCCGCTGCTCACGAGCTCCCCATCGCGACCGCGGTACGAGAAGATCACGGAGCGCTCACCCACGATTGGCTCGTAGAACGTGCCACGCTCGGCGCGCTTCCAGCCGCGCACCTCGAAGATGTCCGCGAAGTCGTTGGCGAAGCGGAGCTCCGCCCAGAAGTCGACGGGTCGCTCGAGGAAGTTGGTGAGGGTGATCCGTTCCGTGAGGCGATCGTCGATTAGCAGCTCGCGACGCACGTGCACCGCGTTAGTGACGTTCCAGCTGTCGCCGCCGAACGCGGTGTCGTCCACGGCCAGATCCACCTGGCTGCTGTACATCCGGACCACCTGCGAGGAGAGCACCGTGGGCGGCGTTCCAGCCAGGCGCAGCTCGTACTGACTGAGCATGCGCGTGTCGTCGTGGAAGAAGCCGAGCCCGCAATGCCCCGGAGGAGAGACGTCGCCTCGCTCGTTCAGGAGGAGGAAGATGCGCTCGTGCTTCAATACGAGCGCATCCTGCACTGAAGCTCCATGACGACAGTCGATGGCCGGGTATCCCACGGCCGCTTCCATCGATATCGGTGCCGGTGCTACTTCTAGCTCGACTTTCATTTGCTTGCGTGTGGCTCCGGATTCGGGCTGGCAGGTGAGCTAGCGCTCACGCTATCCTCGCCAGCTGGCCATGCGGGGTGGCGTACCCTGATGCCACGGCGTAGACGCTCTCGTAGTCGGCTACCATCCGATCGCGTCCGAAGCGCTCGACGGCACACTCCCGGCAGCGACGGCGGTCGAAGTCGTCGAGCGGGCCGCCGGGTCGGATGATATCGCGCATCTCGTTCCGGTCGTGCGCGATGAAGCCGGTCACACCCTCCTCTACGAGCTCGGGGACGCTGCCGCGCGGGAAGGCCACGACCGGGCAGCCGCTGAGCATCGCCTCGATGAGCGCCAGCCCGAATGGCTCGTCCCACTCGATGGGAGCGAGGAGCGCGCGCGCATCGCGCAGGAGCGGCACTTTCTCGGCCATCCCTATGCTGCCGAGCACGGTGACGTGCTCCTTGCGAAGGCGCGGAGCGACCTCGCGTTCGTGGAACTCGGCGTCCACGTCGTGGACCTCGCCGGCCACGCGTATCGGGACGCCGGCTTCCTCGGTCACATCGATGGCCGTGTGCGGACCCTTCACGCAAGCAAATCGCGCGACGAAGCACACGTAATCTCCCGCACGATCGCGCCACTCGTACTTGGCCGGATCCAGCCCATGATGAACGACGTGTGCCTGGCACACTCCCGGCTCGCGCGCCGCCTGGTCGTGCGAGATGGCCACGTAATGGGCGTTCGGGAAGTAGCGGTAGAAGTCGGAGAGATCGTTCTGCTGCGAGTGGTGCAACGTGTACACGACGGGAGGTCTGCAGGTGATCCTCGTGTAGATGAGCGCGCCCGCTGAATGGGCGTGCACCACATCGAAGTCCTCGTCGTACACCTGCTGCATGGCCCACGAAACGTGGTTGTTGTCCTGCAGGAAGTTGGGAGGCCACTGCGCTTCCTCATACAGGTAGCGCAACTCCGCGGAAGTGGTGGAGTCTCCAGTCCCGAAGAGCGTCACTTCGTGACCTCGTTGCACGAGCCCCTCGGAGAGCTCGGCGATCATCAGTTCGGTACCTCCATATCTTGCGGGTGGGACTGCGACGAACGGCGTGGAGATCAGCGCAATACGCATATGGCGGGTTACCTCGGCTACGGCTACGACATCCCAGTGCCGGCACATCTGCGTGCCGAACGCCGCGCTGAAGCGCTCGGCGTCGCCGGATCGGGAGGCGTTGGAGCGCCAGGCGCATCCGGCACACGGGGCCATTACGCGCACGACGCGTGCCGGGGACCGGTGCGGGAGCGAGGCGACGGCGGCCTTGGCTCGCGTGCCCCTGGCCCCGCGCGGAAGCACCGGGCGTGGGTGCCATTTATGCTTATGGATTCCGTCGCGCAGGTGGGTGGTGCGCGATCGAGTTTCACCACACCGGGAGATTCAAGATGAAGCTCTGGCCCCTGCTGCTGCTCGCGTGCCTGGCGGCGTGCGGCGACGACTCCAGCGGTCCCAGCCGCGCGATCGACAGGGAATTCGCGTTCGACGATCCGGTGGGTGACACGGCGCTCTTCGCCGGGAGCGTGGACAGCTTCCCCGCGCTGGACGTGCGTCGAGTGAGCGGCGCGGCGGGTGCCGATTCGCTGATCTTCACGATGGAGTTCGTCGGCGCGGTGGCGCGGGCGAACAACACCACCCCAACGTCGCTCGTTGCCACGATCGCCGTCGATTCGGACGACGACAGCACGACCGGTCTTCCGCTCGATGACGACAGCGCCGGCGGCTCGTTCTCCTTTACCGGCCCGTTCCCCGCCAGGACTGGCGTCGGTGCGGAGTACTTCGTGTTCGTGGATTCGATATCGGGGAGCAATGCGGAGGTCTACAGCATCCTCACCGACGAATCGGTGGCGATTTTTCCCATGACGTACAACGAGAGCACGGTCACGATGCGGATCCCCGTCGCCGCACTCGGTATCCGCGCTGGTGAACGGTTCCGGGTGGTGGGAGTGGTTGGGAATACGCAGCGGTTGACGGACATCATCCCGGATGAAGGGTCGTACGAGGTCGGGGGATCATCGTAGGGAGGGTTCATCGCGCGGAACTGCGCTGGCGGTGGTACATCTCGGCTGGGCGAGGATCTCTCGGCGGATGGTTCATCGCGCGGACCTGCGGACGCGGAGGTCGCGGAGGGGTAAGGCGAGAGGACGCGGAGGGGCTCCGCTACGACCTTACCTCCTCTCTTCGTTCCGACATCTCTGCAAGTGAGAGTCGGGTGAGATTTGGGGGAACTGCTCCCGCTCTCTCGAGTCCTGCCCATCCGGGGCAGAACCGAAGGCGGGGGAGCAGTTCCCCCAAAGCTCATTTCATTCTCACTCGGAGTGGTTCATGAACGGTGAGCGAAGGCCCGCCAGTAGAGTATTTCTCCGCGCTCTCTCAGTTCCCTCCGCGCCCTCCGCGTCCGCAGGTCCGCGCGATGAACCAAGCACCCGCGATGGACCCGACCAGCCACCAGATCTCAACGAGCAGCCGCTACGCTGTCGGGGCGCGCGATGTGGTCCGCTATCCAGGAAAGACTCTGCCCGACGTGGGCGCTCCAGTAGTCCCAGTCGTGGGTACCGGGATATTCCTTGTACTGGTGCGCGACGCCCAGGATCGTGAGCTCGGCGTCGAAGGCTCGGGTGTCGTCGGCGATGGGGTCGTTGCTTCCGACATCCATGTAGAGAGCGGGGAGGCGCGTGTCGGGAGAGGTGGGCTGATCGAGGAGAACGCGGACGCGGTGCGCGGGGTCGCGCCAACGCCAGGCGGGGAGGTCGTTGCCGAAGGCGAGGCGGCGGGTCTTCCAGCGGACGCCGCCTGGATTGTCGGCCCACTGCGCTTCGATCTGCTCGAAGCTGGTAGCGTAGACGGGCGCACCCTTGAAGGGGTGCGGGCCTACGTACATGGGGCTCAGCACGCCGCTGTGGCTCGCGGCGGCTGACCACTCGTCCGGGTACTGGAGGGCAAGCGCGACAGCGCCGTAGCCGCCCATGCTCAACCCGGCGATGGCGCGGTGCGCACGATCGCCGATGGTGCGGTACATCGAGTCCACGTGCAGCACGAGGTCGTGCGCGATGTAGTCGTCGTAGTGCAGCCAGCGAACGCAGTAGGTGGCCGCGGGCTCGGTGCGCGCCGTGTCGGACACGCAACCGCTGTAATCACCGATGGTGTTCCAGGTCGTGTACCAGCCGTCGTCGCCGTCGGGCATCACCACGATCATCTCCGGCGTGCCGAGCGCGATCAGCGAATCCATCGCGGCGTCCAGGTGGCCGTGCTCCACCCAGTCGGTCTCGGCGCCGTACAGGCCGTGGAGGTAGTAGGCCACAGGGTAACGGCGAGTGGTGTCCGTACCGTACGAGGGAGGGAGGTACACCAGATAGTGCTTCTCCGCGCCGAGCGCGCTCGCGTAGAGACTGTCGGTGTGCACCGTACCGTGGGCAGCGTTGTCGGCGCTCACGGTGCTGCGCAGGATCGTGTCGAGGGCGAGTGTGTAGGCGCGCGGTGCGCTGTGCGGCTGCGCCGCGGCGAGGAGGGCCAGAAGGAGTGAGAGCACGTCGGCCGTGGGTGAACGGCGGGGTCAGGTCTTTAATTTCGAGCGGGCTGATCCGGAACGACGGGGTCAGGTCTTGCAACGTGCATCAGCCGGCCGTC
>DASSNL010000076.1:0-15526 GCA_035688075.1 Gemmatimonadaceae bacterium | reverse complement strand
GCTTTGGCAGCCTG
The DNA here is from genome assembly GCA_035688075.1 of Gemmatimonadaceae bacterium. Lineage (GTDB taxonomy): Bacteria > Gemmatimonadota > Gemmatimonadetes > Gemmatimonadales > Gemmatimonadaceae > JADGGM01. The sequence continues at coordinate 15,512 of DASSNL010000076.1, read as the reverse complement.
ATGCACGATGCAAGACCTGACCCCGCCGTTTGCTGATCAGACCTGACCCCGTCTAACGGCGCACCCTCCCGAGCCGCGACACGAAGAGTGTGTCGGCCCAGCGACCGCGCGCTACGACGATGGAGGTGTTGCTCGCGCCCCACCCGCGACCGCTCGGACCGTAGAGCACCGTGTCGCGAGTGGCGGCGATGGTCACTCCGAGCTCGCTCCCGACATCGCGAGTCAGCATGGTGTCGGCTCCCACGGTGATGCTCGCGACCGATCGCTCCTCATCGATCACTACCATCGCGCTGCTCGAGCGCAGCATCGCCGCGCGCCGCGCTGACGAGAGGATAGTCGCGATCTCGGTGGCCGCGCTGCGAACCGACGCCCGGTCGCGGAGCGTGCCCAGCCGCGGTGTGGCCATGCCGAGCAGTATCGCGATGATGGTGAGCGCGATGACGAGCTCGATCAGCGTGTGTCCGCCTCGCCGCCCGCGTTCTGCGCCAGGCGCTCCCGCCGCTTTCGGTGCGTGCAGTGCTCTCGTAGCGCGCGCGGCTCGTGACGTACGGCCAGCTCCTTGCTTCCGTCCGCTTGTCTGGTAAAGCACGGCAGTCCCCCTTCATTGAAGGCGGGGTTATATAGCACGCGGAGCCGGCGCTACCATTACCTGATCGTCGCGCTTCCAACCCGAATGTTTCGGAAGGTTCCGAGTGAAAGCACGCTTCGTCGTTTCCCTCGTTGTTCTGCTGGCCGCCTGCTCGCGCACCTCGCGCACGGTCCCGCCGCTGAAGCCGGAACCGTCGGTGCCACCGGTGGTTCCCGTACAGCCGGAGGCGTCCGCCGAGAGCGCTCTCGCGGTGGTGCCCGACACGATGATCTCCTACCGGGTCCCCGCGTTCGCACCGCTCCCGATCGTGGAGTGGGGACCGCCGCCCGAGGGAGAGTCGCACTCGCCGCGCGCCCGGACGTACGATCTGCAGCACCAGGTGGTCCACGTCCGATTCGACTGGGATCGCCATGCGGTGGAAGGAACGACCACGCTCACGCTCGCCGCGCTCGACACCGCCATCACTTCGGTCGCGCTCGATGCGGTGGGGATGACCTTCAGCAAGGTGACCGGCAACGGCGGCCGCGCGCTGAGTCACGACTACGATGGCCGCACGCTGACCATTGATCTTCCCGCTCCTCTGGCGCCGTATGCGCGCACCATCATCACCCTCGCATACGAGAGCGTCCACCCGAAAAAGGGTGCGTACTTCGTAGATCGCCGGCACGTGGTGTGGACGCAGGGCGAGATGATCGACACTCGCTACTGGATCCCCACCTACGACGAGCCGAACGACAAGACCACATGGGAGATGTACATCCGCACCGCGAAGGGCGAGCGCGCGCTGAGCAACGGGAAGCTCGTCGGCTCGCGCACTGTGGGTGACGAGATCGAGTGGCACTGGCGGCTGGAGAAGCCCGCTTCCACCTACCTCATGACCGCGGTCACAGGGAATTACACGGTGCTGCAGGACAAGTGGCGCGACGTGCCGATCGGATACTGGACCTATCCCGACTCGGTGAAAGCAGCCTGGCGCGGCTTCGGCGACACACCGCGTGCGGTCGGGATCTTCAGCCAGAAGACGGGCGTGAAGTACCCGTGGACCAAGTACGATCAGATAGTGGCGCCCGACTACATCTTCGGCGGAATGGAAAACGTCACGGCCACCACGCAGGCCGACGACGGAATCCTCCACCCCGCATGGGCCGAACCGCAGGCAAACGCGGACGGGCTCGTGGCGCACGAGCTGGGTCACCAGTGGTACGGCGACCTCCTCACCACCGAGAGCTGGGCCGACGCGTGGCTCAACGAAGGCTTCGCGACTTTCATGGAACAGACCTATCGCGAGGCGGCGAAAGGGAAGGACGAGGGCGCGATTGACCGGCTGGGCGCGCAGCGGCAGACCATCGCCGCCGACGCGCGCACGCGCCGCCCGCTGGTGTGGAGCAGGTGGAAGGTGGATCCGCTCGAGCTCTTCCTGAGCGGCCACATCTACCCGCGCGGCGCCTCGGTGCTCCAGATGCTCCGTCACCAGCTCGGCGATTCGCTCTTCTGGGCGGCAATGCACAGCTACACCACGAAGCACGCGTACGGCAACGTGACGAGCGCCGATCTGCGCGATGCTTTCGAGGCGGCGACGGGGCGCGACTTCCACGAGTTCTTCGACCAGTGGGTGTACGGTGCCGGCGTGCCGCAGTTCCGCGTGTCGTACGCCTACGACTCCGCTAGCGGGAATCTCACGCTCCGCTCCGAGCAGACGCAGCCCGTCGATTCCATGACCGGGATCTTCAACGTGGACGTGGATGTCAAAGTGCTCACCGACAGCGGAACCGTGCGCGGCCTGGCGCGGGTGCACGGTAAGCAGTCCACGCTCACGCTAGCGCTCCCCGCGCCGCCGCGCGCGATCCGCTGGAACGACGGCGGCTGGATTCTCGAAGCGCACGACTTCCCGCGGCCCACCGTGATGCTTCGCTACCAGCTCCAGCACGACGACGATGTGATCGGTCGTCTGGAAGCCGTCTCGCTTCTTTCCGACCGGCCCTCCGAGCGAATCGCGGCGATGGCCGTGGCCGATGCGGCGCACGAGGATCCCTTCTGGGCCGTTCGCGAAGCGGCAGCGGCCGCGCTCCGGAAGTTCGCGAGCGAGGAGCCAGTCGCGCAGGCGGACTCCGCGACGGCCGGCGGACCGGGTACGCTCCCGGGTGCGACGAGCGTTCAGGACAGTATCGTCGCCGCCGCGCTGCTCGCGGCCTCCGCCGATTCGGATGCGCGCGTTCGCGAGAGCGCGGCCACATCGCTCGCGGCGTTCGACGCGGAGCGTGTGGAGACGCGCCTGCGTGAGCTCGCCCGCTCCGACTCGTCGCTATTCGTCCGCGGGGCGGCGCTCGTCTCCTACGCCCGGATCGCTCCCTCGGAAGCGCTTCCCGTGATCCGCGAGACACTCGGACGCGACTCCTGGCTCGATATCGAGCGCACCAGCGCGGTGAATGCTCTCGAGTTCGTGGACACGCCGGAGGCGTGGAACATGCTCCTGCCGTACCTCGCCTTCTCCGCGGATCGCCACACCCGCCAGGCGGCGATCGCTACATTGACGGCGAAGGCGACGAAGGAGGGGCGGCAGTCGGATGCGGCGGCCGCGATCGTGCCGGTGCTCGATGCGCCCGACTTCTACAGCCGCGCCTCGGCGGCGCAGGCGCTCGGCACGCTGGGTCAGGAGTCGAGCCTTCCGGCGCTCGAGGCGCGTCGGAAGGTGGAGGCGGAGAGCCGCGTCATCAACGCGATAGACGCGGCAGCGAAGGAGATCCGGAAGCAGTAAGTTTCAGGGCTACCACGGCCCGCTCCTCAAACACTTGCCGAGATGAAGATTTCGATCGAGTACTGCACGTTCTGAAACTACGAGCCACGGGCCGCCAGGCTGGCGGCCGAGATCAAAGAGGTATACCCGAACGCGGAGATCGATATGATCCCGTCGCGCGGAGGGCGCTTCGAGGTTACCCTCGATGGGACGCCCATCTTCGAGAAGTCGAAGCTCGGCCGGCACGCGAAGCCGGGCGAGATCCTGAACACCATATCAGGGGAGTCGGACGGAGCGCGCGGCTAGCCCGAAGCGCGCCGAGCGAGCGACCCCTGTCACCCGGACGACCACCGGTCGCTCCAATCCAGCTGTCATTTCCGTATGCGTATCGCATTATCTACCGGGGGCGGTGATGCTCCCGGCCTGAACGCCGTGATCCGTGCGGCCGTGCTCTCCGCCGTCAACCGTGGCTGGGAGGTGCTCGGTATCAAGCGTGGCTACGCCGGTCTTCTGGGCGAGGACGAAGTGGTCCCGCTCACGAAGGACTCCGTCCGCGGGATCGCCCATCTGGGCGGCACCATCCTCCGCACCACGAACCGCGGCAACCCCTTCCACTATCCGATCCGCCAGGCCGATGGTACGATCGTGGAGATCGATCGCTCGGGCGAGCTCATCGCGCGCGCGAAGGACCTCGGGATCGACGCCATCATCACTATCGGCGGCGACGGCTCGCTCTCGATCGGGCAGCGGCTCTTCGAGTGCGGCGTGAACATCGTCGGCGTGCCGAAGACGATAGACAACGATGTGAGCGGCACCGTCAACACCTTCGGCTTCGACACGGCGGTGAACACCGCCATAGAGGCGATCGACAAGCTGCACACCACCGCGGAGAGTCACGATCGGGTGATCGTGATGGAGGTGATGGGGCGGCACGCCGGCTTCATAGCTCTGTACAGCGGGCTCGCGGGGACGGCCGACGTCATACTCATCCCCGAGATACCGTACGATATCCAGCGGGTGTGCGACAAGATCATGGCGCGCGACCGCGCGGGGCGGCACTTCTCGATCGTGGTAGTCGCCGAGGGCGCCTTCCCGGTGGGAGGCGAAGAGTCGAGCATCGGCGAGTCGCTGCCGGGGCAGGAGCGGAGGGTGGGCGGAGTGGCCAACAAGATTGCGCGCGAGGTCCAGAACCGGACCGGGAAGGAGTGCCGCTCGCTCACGCTCGGCCATCTGCAGCGGGGCGGGATGCCGACCGGCTACGACCGGCTCCTCGCTACGCGCTTCGGCGGCGCCGCGGTCCGCGCGGTGGCAGACGGTATGTACGGGCACATGGTTGCGCTGCAGTCGCCGCACATCGTGTGCATCCCGATCGCGCAGGTGCTGACGACGAGCAAGCGGGTGGACCCCGACAGCGACATCGTGCTGACGGCGCGGGCAACGGGTATCTCGTTCGGGGATTGACAGCGGGTCCGAAATCTCGGACTCTCCTGTCCAGCGCCGGGGACACCCGGCGGGTAGCAGCGGGCTGGCGATTTGGTAAGCTGTTGACTGGTAGCGTGTTACGGGCGCGTCGCGCGGGTCGTCCATTGGCACCGGGCGTGCACTTCGGAGGGCGCTGCCATTTCCGCTCGTACTGGAGGACCGATGATTCGCTTGCTGCTTATCCTTCTGCTCGCTGCTGCCGCGCCGCTGGCGGCTCAGAACGCGAGCGCCGAGGGTGGGCGAGACACCGCCGATTCGGGCGATGTCCCGGCCGATCATCGTCCCCCGCCGGGGATGTGTCGGATCTGGATAGACGACGTTCCCGCCGCGCGGCAGCCCGCGCCGACGGACTGCTCTACCGCCATTCGCCGCCGGCCGCCCAACGCGAAGGTGGTCTTCGGGAAGGAGCTGAGGGATGACGACCGGAAGGGGCTCCGGATCCCGCAGGCGCTGCCGCTGGTGAACGACCGCCGGGCGCCGGTGGACGAGGAGCGAGTCCCATCCACGAAGCGCGACAGCGACACTCCGCCGAATCTCGTTCCGCTTCGCACGCGCGACACTTCGTCGCCCGCGCCGCGACGCCCGCCGCCGGAGGTGTTGCGTCCCAAGGACGACCGCCCGCAGACTCGCGCCCAGCCCCGTCAGCCGGAGCGCCGTCCCGAACCGGCCCCCGTGCGCCGTCCGGAGCCCCGGAAGCCCGAGCGCCGTCCCGAAGTGCGCCAGCCCGCCACCCGCCGCATAGATCCCCCGCAGGCCCGCAGCCGGCAGCCGGCGGCCCGTAATTATCCTACGTCGTCCGGGTCGAGGCGCAGACCGACGGTGTAGCTGGGCGGGCTCATCTCGGGGGCCGGGTACATCGTGCGGACCTGCGGACGCGGAGGTCGCGGAGGGGTAAGGCGAGGGCGCGGAGAAAAGCAGTAGGGCCGAGATCTCGAAGAAGGGGTCTTTGGGGAACTGCACACGCTTCGAGCTCTCTGAGCAAGAGGCTTTAGGGAACTGCTCCGGCTCCTCGCGTCCTGCCCAGGCGGGCAGAACCCGAGGCGAGGGAGCGGTTCCCCCTTTGTTCTTCTCGGCCGCTTGCGGTTGGTAGCCTGACTCCTTGTGCAGTTCCCCTACGCGTTCTCCGCGGTCCTCCGCGCTCTCCGCGTCCCCTACCGTGAGGGACCCGGCTTCCGTGATGCAGCCCGTGCGGCGACCGAGACGACTGCCGCCACGCGTAGTTCTCCGCGCCCTCGCCTTACCCCTCCGCGACCTCCGCGTCCGCAGGTCAGCGCGATGAGCCCAACCATACGATGCGCCCGGACCACCCGTATACTTCCTGCACATACCCGAGGAGCCCCGGAAGCCTGACCTCAACCAGACGATGCCAATGCGCGACATCCGCGACCGATACCTACCGCCCGATCGCGAGGCGTTTCTGGCCGCGGAGCCGCCTACCGGACGCATCATCGTCATCGCGCCGACCAGGGCGGCGTGCGAGACCATCGAGCTGGCGCTGGGGCTGCACATCGAGACACTCCTCGAGCGGGAGCACGGCAGCGAGATCAGGCGGCTCGCCGCGGAGGGGAAGGGCTTCGGGATCGTGGCCGGCACCGGAACGGGGAAGACGCTCGCCATACGGCCGATCTCCGAGACGATTCTCTCGCTGACCGACCTCAAGGTCGGCGTCGTCAACCGCGAGCGCGAAGCCACGCCCGAGACTCCAAGCTGGAACGTGGTGATCATCACCACCGGGATCGCACGGCGCTGGTTTCAGGATGGAGACATCACGCCGCACGACACGCTGGTGGTGGATGAGATCCACCAGACGTCGGCCGAGCTGGAGCTCTGCCTGGCGCTCGGCAAGCGGGTCGGCTGTCGCTTCATCTGGCTTTCGGCCACGGTGGACCCGGAGTTCTACGCGCACTACCTCGACTCGGCGGCGGTGCTCGAGACCTACGCCTTCGATCCGGCGCGCGCGGCCAAGGTGCGCGTCGTCAACCGGCCGCCGCTCGCGTTCCTCGACGAGCGCTTCCTCTCGCAGGTGCAGCGCGAGCGGCGCGGGGTGGGAGTCTTTCTGCCAACGCGTGCCGGTGTGGAGGAGGTGGCAGAGTACGTGGAGCATCGCTGGCCGCGTATCACCACCGCGTTTTACCACGGCGGCGAGCCGATCAGCGTCATCCGTCCCTTCCTCTCGGGCGAGGCGCGGAAGCCGTATCTGCTCGCGATGACCGCGGCGGGGCAGAGCGCGCTCAACGTGCAAGGGCTCGACACGGTTGTGATCGACGACACGCGCTTCACCAACATTATCGAGGGCGGGAAGAACGTTCTCACCAAGCTGCACCTCGGCGCGAACGAGATCCTCCAGATGGCCGGCCGCGTGCATGGGCGAGTGGAAGGCGGGCGCGTGTTCATCCTCAGCGACCGGCACATCGAGTTCAACTCGCTCACGCCAACCGAGCCGGAGTTCCAGCTGGCTGGCGACTCGGAGCGTGTGGCGCTCACCTGCGCCGCGCTTGGCGTGCGCGCCGACGAGCTCGAGCTTCCGGTCCCGTTAGACCGGTCAGCCTATCGCGACGCGGTTCGCCTCCTCGAGAAGCGTGGCATCATCGAGCACGGCCGGCTGTCGTCGTACGGCACGCAGGTGGAATCACTTCCGGTGGAGCGGGCGTGGGCGGAGCTGATCGTGCACGCCGAGGACGAGCTCATGCCGTATCTGGCGGTGGCCGCCTCGATCGAGTCGCTGCATCGGATGACGCGCGACGAGCGGAACCTGGAGGGAGTGATCGTTCCCGGAAGCGACCACCTTACGGCGTACAATCTCTACGCCGACGCCTTCCGGCTGCACGGCTACATCGGCGAGGTGTACGGGCTGCCACGCCACCTCTTCGATGAAGGGATCTTCGAGTGGGCCGAGGACCGCGGCGCGCTGGTGAAGGCGGTGGAGGATGCGGCGCTCGGGATGGCGAGCATTTACCGCGCGCTCGGCCTCCTGCTTCCCGAGCGGATGCCGTACGCTGACGACCGGGTGCTCGGGAAGTTCGCCGAGCTCGTCGCGCGGATAATGCCGTTCGACCTGGTGATCGGCGAGCGCACCGCGAGCGGCGAGGAGGCGCGCGTGTCGCGCACCAGCGTATGCGGGAGCTGGGGGGCGGTGGCCGGGTCGCTCCGCTACTTCGCCGATCGCTTCGGGATCCCGCGCGCGTCAATCGAAGGAACGCAGATCTCCTTCGATCGAATCAAGCGCTACGCCACCTATGGAGCCGCGGAGCTGGTCTACGAGCCGCGCCGCAAGAACCATCCACTCGCCGTTCAGCGGACGCTCGAGTACTTCGGCTTCGAGCTCGGCCGCGAGCGCGAGGCGATGGACGAGTTCCCCACTGAGCTGGTCGCAGAAGCTCGACACACGCTCGCCGAAGCGCTCGCTCGCGGCGAGGCGCGGCATCCCGCGGTCAAGCGCAACCACGCGGCGATCGAGGAGGTGCGCGAGCTCCATCGGCGCTCCGGCGGCCGCACGCCGCGGCTCGGCTTCAACGATCTCACCGCTCTCTACGAGCGGAAGCTCGTCGAGCAGGATGTTCGTTCGATGTCGGACTTCCGCGCGGCCGACCTGTCTCTCGATTCGCTGGTCGAGGTCTCCGACGACGAGCGGGAGCGCCTAATGGCGCTCCCATCGATCACGACCATCCGCGACCGGGAAATCCCGATCGATTACGACGTGGAGGACGGCAAGGGCGTCGCTCGCCTCCGTCTCCCCGAGAAGATGGCCCGCACTCTGGTGGATGCCGAGCTCCCCGCGCTCGACCGTCCGCTCCGCTTCATCGTGACCCGCGGTCAGCGCGGCGCCGTCCGCGCCCCCACGCTATCCGACCTCCAGGATCTCCTCGAGCGCCCCTGGAGCCCCGTCGAAGTCGAGCGCGCCGAGGTGAGACCCCGGCGAGGAAAGGGGAGGGGCGCTGGGAGGGGGAGGAGGCGGAGGAGATAGGGGGAAGCAGGAACTGCAAGGAGACAGGGAACAGGAAACAGGAAACAGGTACCGGCTCCCGCGAGTACGGCCCTCACCACCGAGGCAGTTACCTGTTCCCTGTTTCCTGTTTCCCTCTGCCTCTCTCCTAACCCCCGAGGCAGTTCACTGCTTTCTGCTGTCTGCTTTCTGCTGTCTTCTTTCTCCCCCTGTCACACTTCCGACTTCGCCTACGTCTCCTCTATACACGTCACGAAGCCACCCTTCAGGTGGTTGGGTAGGGGGGCCGGAGCATGGGGGGAGCAGGAGTGGAGCCAGACGCGGCGGGTAGCGCGGGTGGGGGCGGGGCGGAAGGGGGCGGGGGGAGCGAAGAGGGGAATTTCGGTTGGCGGATTGGCCGCGGTGTGAAGCTCGCGGAAACCCGCGGGCTCATTCGCTACGTAGAGACACCAGAGGGTCACACCGCCTTCGGTAAGGCGCTCGCGCCAGCGCTCGTCGCTCCAGTTGGCGCGGTCGGTCCAGAGACAGCCGTGGCCGACCTCCGTGCAGAGAGATATCCGGCGAGGGAGGGAGGGCAGTCGTGCACGCGCTCCACGCGGGCCGGCTCCTCGGGCTCGGCGCTGGCGCGAAGCTGACCGGAATCGGTGGGCTCCAGGTACGTGGGCGTCACTTCGATGCGTGCCGAAGTGAATCCTGTATATGGTTGCGTGGCGGGAAGATAACGGCGGGCGCCGAAGGCGGTAAACGTGGGACGGCACGGTCCAAGTGGCTCCGTGCTGTCGGCCGGTGTAGAGATCGGTGTCCGGAGTGTAGGGAAGCGTCTAACTTGGTATTGACAAATAGTTTGCAGGTTTCTGACAGCTCCCACTTGACATTAGGACTGGCTAGTCCTAATGTTAGCCCCATGGGAGATCGCCGCGCACAGATCGTCGACGCTGCAACGGCCGTGATGGCGAACCGGGGGTTTCAGCAGACCTCGGTCGATGACGTCATCCGCGAGGCCGGGCTGTGCGGGAAGGCGCACTTCTACCACTACTTCAAGTCCAAGGAGGAGCTGGGGTACGCGGTGCTGCGTCACCAGTTCGACTCCTTCGCCGACGAAGGCCTGGGCATCCTGCGTGATCCGATGGTGGATCCCGTGGTGCGGCTGGATCGCTTCCTCAACTGGGTAGTGGAGAGCAACAGCGACTGCGATTGCAGCGTGATGGGCCCTTGCGGCGGGCTGGCCGCCGAGATGGCCAGGCAGCACGAGGGCTTCAGGAAGCAGATAGACGCGGTTTTCGAGGGGTGGACGGCGCAGCTTCAGGCGCTGCTCTGGGAAGCCAGGTCCCGGCTTCGGGCCGGCAGCGATCCGGAGCGGATGGCGAGGTTCATGGTCGCCACCCTCGAGGGTGCGTTTTTCATGTCGCGGGTGAAGCAGGAATCGACGGTACTGGCCGGGGTGGCCTCGGAGCTCAAGCGCTACGTGACATCCCAGTTGCAAGAGTCGCAGCGCGTGAGCGTCGGCGACGCGGAACGGCGGGAGGGGGATAATCGATGATATGCATGGCGACGAACGAATCGACGGGTGCACTGACGATGGACGGCACGGCGGGTATCGCCATGCGCGGGCTGTCGCGGCAGTCGACTGCCCGTGAACGCAGGAAGCGTTTCGAAGGCGAGGTGCTCGAGCATCTTGACGCGATGTACAGCTTCGCGCTCAAGCTCTCGCGCTCGCGCGACGAGGCGCAGGACCTTGTCTCCGAGACGATGCTTCGCGCTCTGGAGCGGTGGGAGCAGTACCAGCTCGGCACCAACGCGCGTGCCTGGCTCTTCACGATCCTCTACAGGATTTTCGTGAGCCGCAAGCGTCGCATCGACGCGCGCGAGCTCCCGCTCGCGGAGGAGTCGGATAGTGGTTCCGGGCGCGAGGTGGTTGGCGACGCCGACCCGGAAGGTCACTTCTACGATTCGTTCGTGGATGAAGAGGTGACGCGGGCCATCGACGAGCTGCCCGAGGAGTATCGCACGGCAGTTGTGCTGAGCGACCTGCACGGTCTGCGCTACGCGGAGATCGCGGAGGTGCTCGAGATTCCCGAGGGCACGGTGAAGTCGCGGCTCTTCCGCGGCCGCCGCATCCTGCAGAAGAAGCTCGTGGATTACGCCGTGGAGATGGGATACATCAAGCAGCCGGCGTCGATGCCGGTCACCGAGCACTAGCACCGAGCGGGCGGGCCGTCACTTCGGCGGCCCTCCGCAGCCGGTGTACTCCTGACCGTCCACCGTGACGGTCACTGTCGCTTCGAAAGCCCTGCCGCTCATGGAGTCGTTGCAGGGCTTTTGCTGTATCACCGCCATGAGGTGGTGACCAGATGCATCGATGTCGTAAGTCCTGCCAGCCATCGACGAATCGGGCTTCACGAACGGGAACTCGTAGCGGTGCTCGCCGTAGTCGGTGACGAGCAGGATCTTCTCTCCGTTCGCGATGTCCATGTGCCAACCCGGCTCGTTGCCGATGGCGCGGAAGTCGGCATTGTCGAGTCGCTCCGCCTGCGCCGCGCTCGCGGTGGACGATGGCTCCCTGGCGGCGCGCGGAGATGTGGCGCATGCGCCGAGTAGCGAGAGAGCGCTGCACGCGAACAGCGCGCGGATGGTTCCGCTCGAGATGGTGTCTGACATGGTGCGGTCCCTTGTTCGAGAAGTCACGCACGCGCGTCAGAAGCAATCAGTGTGCCCCATTCGCTTTGCGTCTGTGCCGCGCCGCCTTGGCGCGGTTGCCGCATGTAGCCATGTCACACCAGCGGCGCCTCCCGTTCTTGGTGCTGTCGTGAAAGACGCGCGGGCAGCGCGGGTCGGCGCAGCGTCTCACCCGTGACAGTTCGCCCAGCACGAGCGCGTCGGCCGCCGATTCCACGAGCGGGATCATGAGCCCGGCGAACGCATCGCCTACGGGGACGAAGCTGCGTACGAACGTGCCATCGGCACGAGTCTCGAGGCGTCTCGTGCCGGCACTCCTTCCGAGCACGCGATTGATCTCCGCGACTACGTCGCGTCGTACGTCGTCGTCCAGCGCTCCACGCTCCGCGAGCGCGCGCAACGCGGCGCGAACACGCCGCGCGTCGGCGAGCGCCGCGGTCGCACCGGCGGGCTGCTGACGCGCGCGCCGGCGCATTCCCGCGGCGCGCTCCGCGTCGAGGACGTCGGCCGCCTCCATCCACTGCACCAACAGGTTGAAGTCGCGCAGCACATCCACGCGAACGCCTCGTCGAACGTCATCAGTATTGATGAAGTCGAGCCAGAGGCGCTCGCCTACGAACACGAAAGGTTGGACGAGCGTGGAGACGCCGTTGGACTTGCTCATTGCGCGTACCAAAAACGGGGAGACAAGTCTATCCCCGCCGAACGGACGGGGCAAGACACCGCTTCCCGGTCACCGGGCGTGTCGGGCCGCCGTCGGTGCGCGGCCCGCGTGGCCGGAAGCTTGCCTCATTCACGGCGATCGTTCGTAGCTCTCACTCCTTCTGGAGCGCCACATGAAGCGACTTCCGATTGTGACCGTCATCACTTTTGCCGTCGCCGCGGGTTGCGCGACATCGCCGCGCGCGGCCGGCCCGAACCCGAACGTCTCCCCCCGCGACACCACGGCCGTCGACACGACGATGCGAGACACCTCGCGTACGCTCCCCGATACGAGCAGCACGGCGCTCCGCCTGTCCATAGCTCGCTGACGTCGGGCCGCGGGGGGTGCCGGCGCGAGCGACGGCAGCGCCGCGCTAGGTTTGGTGCGTCGGTCAGATCATATTGCAGAGTGTGCATTCGCGGCTAGTCGCCGCGCTATCTTTTCACGCCACCCTCTGCGGGCCATCGCAGCCGTATGAAGAAGCCATTCGTGATCGAGGAGTACGTTCGCTGGGGCGACATAGACCTCGCCGGGATCATCTGCTACGGCGCGTACATTCGCTTCTACGAGCTGGCCGAGACGGAGATCTTCCGCGCCGTAGGCCTCCCCTTCCGCGAGATGTTCGAGCGCTATGACATCTGGCTTCCGCGAAAGGTGATGCACACCGAGTTTCACTCGCCCGCGCGCCTCGACGAGCGACTGCAGGTGGTGACCTACTTCAGTCACATCGGCCGCACCTCCCTCACGATCAACTTCGACGTGATGAGCGCCGCCGACCACCAGCTCCACGCCTCGGCGTACCAGGTACTGGTGTGCGTCTCCCGCTCCAACTTCGCCAAGCGCCCCCTCCCCGAAGACGTCTCCCGCGCCGCCGAGCGGTTCCTGATGCAGTGCGAGGAGGCGAGAAGGGTGGCGTGATTACTACAGGGTTCAGCAACTAAGGGTTCAGGGTTCAGGTAGTACCCAGGAGATGAGATCCATCCCCCGAGGCACTACCTGAACCTTGAACCCTGCCTCCTGAACCCTGCAGTTCCAGCGCCTCCTCCGCATACGCCACCCAACCCGTCCCCTCGTCGGCCACGAGTTCTACTTCGGTTCCGAGGGGGACGGTGATGTTGGGGACCTCGTGGCCGGCGGGGAAGTCGGTGAGGATGGGGACGTGGAGGTCGGAGACGAGGTCCAGCATGAAGTCCTCGAATTCGTCTTCCTCGGAGCGGTCGATCGAGAGCTGACCGAAGACGATTCCGCGCACCTGGCGCAGGAGGCCCGCGGCGCGGAGGTGGACGAGGCGCTCGTCGAGGACACTCATCGGATCGCGCGTCTCCTCGAGGAAGAGGATCGCGCCGCGGGTGTCGATCTCGTACGGTGTACCGATGGTCTGCTGCACGAGCGAGAGGTTGCCGCCGATCAGGCGACCCACCGCGCGTCCGGGGCGCACGCTGCGCGCGATCCCACGTCCCAGCTTCGTGGCGGGGCGCGGGATGGTGAGCGCGGCAAGGAGCGACGCCATAGTGGGGTCGCGGATGGACGGGATCAGGTCATCCACCGTGGGGCCGTGGAAGACGCGGAGCCCCGAACGGCGCATGAGCCAGAGATGGAGCGCGGTGATGTCGGAGTAGCCGACGAAGGCCTTCGGGTTCCGACGGAAGATCTCCGGCTCCAGGTAGGGAAGCATGCGCACGGCGCCGTAGCCGCCCGTGCCGCCGATCACCGCCTTCACCCGCGGGTCGAGCCAGACACCCATGAAGTTCTCGGCGCGCCGCTCGTCCTCTGTGCGCGTGAAGTGACGACTTTCCGAGATCTCGGGGTCGAGGACTACCGGGAAGCCGGCGCGCTCGAGCGATTTGATGCCGCGCAGGAGCCAGCCAGGACGCGGCGCATACGACGGCGCTACGACGCCGATCGCGTCGCCCTTTACTAGCGCGGGTGGTCGCAGCAGTGGCTGAGGTGCTTCTACATCGGTGGGCTCCGGCACGCGGGGAAGCTAGCCGCGCGTGTTCCACGCTGCCAGAGATCGCGCGTGACGGTGGCGTAGCCGCGCGGTACGCTACAGCTTTCGTGTCTCGTCACCCCGTCGCCGCGCGACCAGCCGCGGCACGGCGGTTCGCTCGACTCACCGCTCACCTGGTCATCTTCCCATGCTTCGTCTCTCTGCGCTCGTACTCGCTTCGATCCTCACACTCGGCGGCGCGCAGGGATGCGCGCGCGGCGCGGCCAGTGAAGATAGCGGTGAAGGAGCTGCACCGGCTGCTCAGAAGTCGACAGGCTCCGTTCTCCCCGGCGTGGAGGTGCTGCTCCGCGACTCGCTGCACCTCCTCGAGGGGAAGCGCGTGGGTCTGATCACCAATCCGTCGGGGCGTGACCGCCAGGGGCGGAGCACCATCGATCTTCTCTACCATGCGCCAGGTGTGAAGCTCGTGGCGCTCTTCGGTCCGGAGCACGGTCTGCGCGGGACGGCGGAAGCGGGCGCCAAGGTCGCATCGACCGTGGACTCCGCGACTGGCATCCCGATCTACTCGCTCTACGGTGATGTCAGGGTGCCGACGCCCGAGATGCTCGACAAGATCGATGTGCTGGTCTACGACATCCAGGATGTGGGCGCGCGAGTGTACACCTTCGAGTGGACCATGGTGCTCTCCGCGGTGGCCGCCGCGAAGGCGGGAAAGCCGTTCGTGGTGCTCGATCGTCCCGATCCCATACGCGGGGACCGCTTCGGCGGCGGAGTGCTCGACACCACGCAGCGCTCCTTCGTGGGTCAGTATCCGGTTGCGCTGCGCTATGGTCTCACACCCGGCGAGCTGCTGCGCTACCTCGTCGGCACCGACCAGGTGAAGGCCAACGTCACGGTAGTTCCGATGGACGGATACCGCAGGTCGATGTGGTTCGATGAGACCGGGATCCCGTGGGTGAATCCGTCGCCGAACCTGCGCGACCTGGATGCCACTCTCCTCTACACCGGCACGGTGTTCTTCGAGGGCACCAATCTGAGCGAAGGGCGTGGCACCGATCGCCCCTTCAGGGTGGTGGGCGCGGGCTGGTTGAACGACGCCGGCGCGATCGCCGATGCCCTCAACGCCGAACACCTCCCCGGCGTGAGCTTCGACTCCACTTCGCGCACCATCACCGAAGGGCAGAAGTGGGGCGGCCAGACGATCCCGATGATCGAGGTGAAAGTCACCGATCGCGAGAAGGTCGAGCCCGTGAGCGTCGGCGTGCATCTCCTGCAGGCGATCTACTCGCGTCACGCGAAGGATTGGGAGTGGCGTGCCTCCCACTTCGACCGCCTCGCCGGCACCCCCGCTCTCCGCGAAGCCCTCCTCGCCGACACCACCGGCACCACCGCGATCGACTCTCTCCTCGCGCGCTGGGATCGCGAAGCGAAGGA
>DASSNL010000072.1:0-59784 GCA_035688075.1 Gemmatimonadaceae bacterium | reverse complement strand
CATGCTGCAGCGTGAGCGCCGCGGCCAGCTTGCCGCGTACTTGCGAGCCATTTCGGCGAAAGCGGGGATCGAAACCACAGTCATCCCTGCGAAAGCGGGGACCCAGGTTAGCCGGACCGAACATGGATCCCCGCTTCCGCGGGGATGACTATGTTGCACGAGCCGTTCACTGCTTCCTGCTTTCTGCTTTCTCTCCCACCTACACTCCAACCTTCACTACCCTCGCCCCCTCCTCCCGCCGTTCCGTCCAGAGGCGGAAGCAGCGCCATTCGAATTCGCTGGCGGCACGGATCTGGTCGGGGAACCCGAAGCAGTCGGTCCAGCGTTCCTCCCGGGCGCGCCAGGCGCAGTCCCAGGAGAAATCGAAGGTCCGGATACGGCCTCCGGCCTCCACTTCCACCGTGCCGGTGAAGTCAGCGCAACCGGAGCTGCCGGATACACGGACGGCGGCGATCTCCATGGTCGGCTCGCTGGACATCAGTTGGGCGAGCACGCGGAGGACCTTGATGCGCGGTGCTCGCGGTAGAACGACTATTCTTTCGGCCTGGCCAGTTGCTGCAAAAGCGCGGACGTCGCGCTTGAAATCTTCGGTGGCGCTCGAGGCGCTCACTATTTTGTCGATGAACATACGCAGCTGGAATCTAATCGAGTGAGTAGGAAGACTGGCGGTGACGCCGCGCCCCTGCGTCCCAGCGGCGCGGTGCTCGACATAGCCAAGAGGCTCGAGGGCGCCGGGTTCGAGACCTGGTGCGTGGGCGGAGCCGTGCGCGATGCCCTCCTGGGCCACCCACATCTGGACTGGGATCTGGCCACCGCGGCAACACCCCAGCAGGTTAGGCGGCTCTTCCGGCGGACTATCCCCGTAGGGATCGAATTCGGGACGGTGGGCGTCCTGGACGACCGGGGTGTGATGCACGAGGTCACCACCTTCCGCCGCGACGTAAAGACGGACGGGCGGCACGCGGTCGTGGAGTTCGGCGCCTCGCTCGAGGACGACCTGGCGCGGCGCGATTTCACGATCAACGCGATCGCCTACTCGCCTAGTCGCAAGGAGATCCGCGATCCATTTGGCGGCCGCGAGGACCTGAAGGCCCGCGTCGTGAGGGCCGTGGGCAAGCCCACCGAGCGCATGCGGGAGGACCGTCTGCGTGCGCTGCGCGCAATCCGCTTCGCCTCGCGCTTCGACTTCACCATCGAGCCGGCTACCTGGTCCGCCATCGTCGGCAGTGCTCCGCACCTGCGCCGCCTATCGATGGAGCGGGTGAAGCAGGAGCTCGAGAAGACGATGGAGCAGGTGGCGCGCCCATCGCGCGCGCTCCGGCTCTGGCGCGAGAGCGGCGCCCTGGCGGTTCTCGTCCCCGCCCTCGCCGATGTCTCCGACGTGGCGCTGGCCGCGATGGACGAGGTGCCGAGACCGGTGCCCGCAGTTGGTGCGACCGGCTTGGGGCGACCGGACCGCCGTATGAACCGCATGTTGGCGCTGTTCTCGGACCTCGAGCCGGAAACGGCCGGGAGGGCGCTCCGCGACCTTCGCTTCTCGAACACGGACATAGCCTGGCTCACGAGCGTGCTGGCCCGCTGGCGCGCGATCGAGGGCGAGCTGCGATCCGAGCTGCCGGCTGCTCCCGGCGCTGGCGGCGAGGCTTCCCACGTGGATCGGGAGCAGCGGTCTTCGGGCGCGCCCACTCCCGCGTCAGGCGGCGCGGCGACGCTCCCGTCGGCGGCCACCGTGCGGCGCTGGGTCGGCACTACGGGGAGAACGCGGGCGCGCGCGGTACTCCGGCTGGCCGCCGCGCGCTTCGCCGCCGAGCGGCGCGCGGGCAGGGAGGCGCCATCCGAAGCGGTCGTGCGCTCGCTCTACCGCGAGGCGATCGGGACTGCCTTTCGCGATCCGGTAGAGATCGGCGATCTTGCAGTGGATGGGGATGACCTCCGTGCGGCCGGTATCCCGGCGGGGCCCGCCCTCGGCAAGGTACTTTCGCTGCTCCTCGAAGATGTGCTCGAGGAGCCGTCTCGGAACACGAGGGAGTGGCTCATCCCGCGCGCACGCGAGCTTTACTCGAAACTCGAACGCTGATCGGATAACAGGAGCCCATGTTCTTTCGCGGCCGCCAGCCCGAGACGTCGATCTGGAAGCGATTCCGCGGTGCCGCCGACGGCTTCACGTTCGCAGAGGAGAAGGACTACTACGTGGCACACCTCGTGGCGAACGCGGAGCGCGTGGTGGACCTCTCGCTCGCGCTCCTGGAGTACCTGCCGCCCGCGGTGGACGTGTCCGTGCAGGACGCGCGCACCGGTCGCAGTTGGCTCGGGGAGCGCCTGGCGCTTCCCGACGTGCGCGACGAGCTGGCGAGGATCAAGACTCTCCTCGCCGGGCACGGTGGCGTGGAGATCGCCGTCTACACGAGTGAGGATCAACTCACGATAAACGCGGTGCTCGAGCTCTTCATCTACTCGCGCACCAACCACTGGCTCTACATCCTCCGGGGGAAGGGGTTGGAGGAACGCCGGCTGGTGCGTACCAGGAGCTGGCGGCTCGCGTCGCACGAATTCCCGCCCGCGCCCGAGCTTTCCACCGCGGTAGTGCAGCTGGCAGACGCTCTCAAGCTCGCACCCGCGTGAGCCACACCCCACTGGCGTTCGCCATTGTGGCGGCGCTGGCGAACGTGCTCGGCGCGCTCGCGGTGGCGTGGCGCGCGCGCTGGAGCGCGAAGGCGCTGGACACGCTCATCGCCCTCGCCGCCGGCTTCATGATCTCCGCGTCGCTCACCGACATCTTCCCCGAGGCCATCGAGCGCACCGGACACGTGGGCGCGATCGTCGCTCTGCTCGGCTATCTGCTGGTTCACCTAACGCAACACGCGCTCGCGCCACACTTTCACTTCGGCGAGGAGACCCACGAGGTCTCGGAGCTCGTCGGCGTCTCCGCACTGGCGGGCCTCCTCCTGCACACCTTCGTGGACGGCGTGGCGATTGCCTCGGGCTTCCACGTGAGCGAGGCGCTGGGTGTGCTGGTGTTCATGGCTATCGTCTTGCACAAGTTCCCGGAGGGGCTGGCGATCTCCAGTCTCTTCATGGCCGCCGGCGCCGGCCGCAAGCGCGCGATCTACGCCGGAACCTCGCTCGGGATCGCGACGATCTTCGGAGTGTTGCTCACGGACTACCTGGGTGTGCTCGTGGAATACGGTCTCGCGATATCGGCTGGCGTGACGCTCTACGTTGGCGCCTCCAACCTCGTGCCGGAGTTCCAGGCCAAGCACGCATGGCGCCCGCAGATCGCTTTCTTCGCGGGGTGCGGACTGTACTTCTTATCTCGCGCCGTGGTGGGGCTCTAGCGGATGGCTGATCGCGCTCCCCGCTCGCGCGCAGCGCGACAGACCGGTGACGCGCCGTCGCTTTTCGCCGTTCCCGAGAGCGCGCGCCCGCTGGCCGCGAGGATGCGTCCTCGCTCGCTCGACGAGTTCGTGGGGCAGGAGCACATTCTCCAAGCCGGCAAGCCGCTGC
The DNA here is from genome assembly GCA_035688075.1 of Gemmatimonadaceae bacterium. Lineage (GTDB taxonomy): Bacteria > Gemmatimonadota > Gemmatimonadetes > Gemmatimonadales > Gemmatimonadaceae > JADGGM01. The sequence continues at coordinate 56,280 of DASSNL010000072.1, read as the reverse complement.
GCGCGGCGATCGAGAAGGGATCCATCGGCTCGATCATCCTCTGGGGACCGCCCGGAACGGGGAAGACCACGCTCGCGCGGATGATCGCCCGCTACGCGGATCGCGAGTTCGTCCCGTTCTCCGCCGTCACCGAAGGTGTGCCCCGCGTGCGCGCGATAGTGGCGGAAGCGGAGGATCGGTTGGCGATGTCGGGTCGCGGGACGATCCTCTTCGTGGACGAGATCCATCGCCTCAACAAAGCGCAACAGGATGCCTTCCTGCCGCACGTGGAGGCGGGCACCGTGACGCTCGTGGGAGCGACCACCGAGAACCCGTCGTTCGAGATCAACGGCGCGCTCCTGTCTCGCGCTCGAGTGTTCGTGCTCCACCCGCTCGAGGAGAGCGACGTGACGATGGTTCTCCGGCGAGCGCTCACCGACGAGGAGCGCGGGCTCGGTCAGGCGCGCGTCTCGGCCGATGACGATGCAATTACGCTAATGGCGCGCGAGTCGGACGGCGATGCCCGGCGTGCGCTGACGGCGCTCGAGGCGGCGGCGGAGTCGGTGGGAAATGGCGGCCGCATCACCACCGATGTAGCGCGCGAGGCGATGCAGCTCCGCTTCGCTCGACACGACAAGGGCGGGGAGGAGCACTACAACATCCTCTCGGCGTATCACAAGTCGCTCCGCGGGAGCGACGCGAATGGCGCGCTCTACTGGATGGCCCGGATGCTCGACGGCGGCGAGGACCCGATGACGATCTTTCGCAGGGCGATCGCGATGGCGGCGGAAGACATAGGTCTGGCGGATCCGGAAGCGCTCAAGCTCGCTATCGCCGCGCGCGACGCCTACCACATGCTGGGTGCGCCGGAGGGCTATCTCCCACTCGCCGAGCTCACCATCTACCTGGCCACGGCACCCAAGTCGAACAGCTCCAAGATGGCGCTCGATGCTGCCATGCGTGCGGCGCGCGAGACGCCTGGCGAGCCGGTCCCGATCCATATCCGCAACGCGCCCACGAAGCTCATGAAGGAACTGGGATATGGGCGAGGGTATCAGTATGCGCACGACTCCGCCGAGGCATACATCCCGCAGGAATACCTCCCTGAGGCGCTGCGCGGACAGCCGCTCTACGAGCCAGGACGCTTTGGCTTCGAGAGGGAAATAGCGAAGAGGCTGGCTTGGTGGTCGGAGCTGAAGGAGAAGGGCGAGTCGCGCGACTGAACGGTCGCGTGCTGGTTCTCAACGTCGTGGAGGACGAATGCGAAAGTTGTCGCTGATCGCGGCGGTAATGGCAGCGGGAACGGTGGCGGCTTGCGCGACCCTGGGTCGGGCCGCGTTCAAGGAACCGGTGGTGACACTGAAGAACGTGCGAGTGAACGGCCTCGGGTTCAACGGTGGTTCGGTGGATATCATGTTGAATGTGTACAACCCGAACCGCTTCGACCTCGACGCCACCCGCCTCACCTACAAGCTCTTCGTGGACACCATCCCGCTCGGCACGGGCGCGACGGACTCCACGTTCACCGTCTCGGACGGCGATACCACGCAGGTCTCGCTCCCGCTGAGCTTCACATGGGCCGACGCGAGCCAGGCAGCTCGCTCCCTCATGAACACCGGCACCGTGAACTACCGTGTCGTGGGCGACCTGACCGTCGGTTCGTCCATGGGAACGTTCACCCTCCCATATGACAGGACGGGGAGGTTCTCGGCGCTGAGAGGAAGTGATTGAGAGAGAGCAGAAAGCAGAGAGCAAACGGCAGTGAACGGCTGGTAGGGCGAGCACTCGCCCTCAGGGGTCGTCACTGCTGTCTGCCCTCTGCTTTCTGCTCTCTTCTCGCATCAGACATCACAAGGAGCTACTCATAACAAGAGAAACCATCTCCCTCGCCCCACCGGTCGAGCGCGCGGTCCTGGTCGGGGCGCCGATAAAGGGGAAGAGGGCGCGACTCGAGCTGGCAGAGCACCTCGAAGAGCTCGCGGAGCTGGCCGATACGGCTGGCGCGGTGATCGTCGGCGAGGTCACGCAGGCGCTGGACAAGCCCAATCCCGCCACATACCTCGGCAAGGGGAAGCTCGAGGAGCTTCGCGACGCCGCGGACCGCGACGAGGCGACGCTCATAATCTTCGACGACGAGCTCTCGCCTGCGCAGGCCAGAAATGTGGAGCAGGCGATCGGCGTGCGAGTCATGGATCGCGCCGAGCTGATCCTCGATATCTTCGCCACGCGCGCGCGTACCAGTGAAGCGAGGATGCAGGTCGAGCTCGCGCAGCTCCGCTACATGCTCCCGCGGCTGACGCGGATGTGGACCCACCTCGAGAAGTTCCGCGGCGGCATCGGGATGCGTGGCCCGGGCGAAACGCAGCTGGAAACGGACAGGCGCCTCATATCGCACCGCATTCGAGTTCTGGACGAACGACTCTCCGGGGTGCAGAAGGCGCGCGCGGTACAGCGGCAGTCGCGCGACTCGTTCTTCAGGGCCGCGCTCGTGGGCTACACCAACGCTGGCAAGTCGTCCATCCTGCGCGCGCTCGCCCAGGCGAACGACGTCTTCGTCGAAGATCGCCTCTTCGCGACTCTCGACCCGCTCACCCGCGAGGTCGAACTGGGCGACGGCCAGAGCGTGCTCGTGACCGACACGGTGGGTTTCATCCGCAAGCTGCCGCACCACCTAGTGGCGTCGTTCAGGGCCACTCTCGAAGAGGTTGGCGAGGCGGACCTTCTCCTGCACGTGATCGACATAGCTCACGTCGGCTGGGAGGAGCGTGCGCAGGTGGTAGAACAGGTGCTCGCGGATCTCGAGGTGGGCGATGTGCCGATCCTGCACGTGTTCAACAAGATCGATCAGCTGGAGCATGGTGAGCTGATCGCGCTGGAAGACCGCGTGCAGCGTGCGATGCCGAACTCGGTCTTCGTGTCGACTTTGCTGCCCGATGGGCTCGAGCCGCTTCGTCGCGCGCTCGTGACGGCCAGGCGACAGCTGCGACCCACGACCGTGCTCCGACTCCCGCTCGGCGATGGGAAGCTGCTGGCTGAGCTTCACAGAAACGGCGAGGTGATCTCGCAGCACGCCGAGGGGAACGAGTGGGTCATCACGGCGCGCCTCGACCCGGCCACCCTCGGTCGCCTACGGAACAGCCAGGCCAGCATCGCGGGCGATCATGCGTCACCCGCAGCGTCGGACGCCGCCGTGAATTCGGATGGTCAGGCGCTCCCCTGACCGGTAGCGGAACCCAGACTCGATTCGCGGGCCGGCACGGAGAGCGCGCCGGTCTGCGGTTCGACCTGGCCGTCCGTGGTCACCAGTCGCTCCTCCCACACCAGTCGGAGCATCGCTATCGCTCCTTCGGGGCACGCATGTACGCAGCGTCCGCAACGCGTGCACACGTCCTGATCGAGCGAGAGGCGCGCGGGCGGTCCGGCGGTGAGCGAGAGTGCGCCGGGCTCGCAGACCTTCACGCACTTTCCGCAGCTCGTGCAGCTTTCATCCACGTGAGGGAGAACCGTACAGTCGAAGCAGCGCGCGGCCTCGCTCGTGATCGCCTCCGTAGCGCCCGACGAGTCGGCCGCGAACGGGTCGACTGGCGGGAGCGGCTCGCCGAACGGATCGGCCGGAGGGAGCGACCCGGCGGATGGCGCGCCGCGAGCCGTGGCGAGCGCGCGCGGGGCACGGCGTGGATTCCACGACTCGATCTCCACCCAGGCCGATGCCGTGGCTGTCGTTACCGAGCGCTGGGTGAGTGCCGCGTGGATCTGCCAGGCGGCGCGCTTCCCGTCGGCGGCGGCGTGCGCGATGGACCGGTGCCCGAAGGCGCACGAGCCGCCTGCCCACACTCCGAACATCGACGTCTGCAGCGTATCTGGGTCCACCGCTATGAAACCGTCCGCACCGCTCGCCACGTCGGGCCAGAAGGCCATCACGTTCGCGGCGCGTGCGCCGGCCACGACCACGTTCTCACAGGGGAGCACCATCGAGGCGCGGTCAGCGATTCGCGCCACTTCCACGGCCAGAAGCTCGTGTCCCGATCCCTGCAGATATCGGGAGCACTCCCAGCCGAAGTCGAGGACCACACCCTCCTCGGCGGCGGCAGCGAGCATCTCCGGCGCCACCGTGCAGGCGGCGGCATCCTCGCGCAACACGAGCCGCACGCGAGCGCCGGCTGCTCCACTCCTGAGCGCGCGGCGTACCACTGTCCGAGCGGCGTCCACCGCGAGGACTCCTTCACCCGTCACTACCGTGGTGCCGGTAGGCGCCGAGCCGCCCGAGAGCAACTCCATGGCGTCGAGCACGCGCGGGTTCGCACGGAGGCCGGGAAAGGCGGGTTCCCTCGCATCGGACGCACCGATCGCGAGGAAGACGGCGTGGTAGCCGTCGGCGAGTAGCGCGCGGAGGTCGGCACTGCCGGAAATCTGGCGGCCGCCCTCGAAGGCCGCGCCCATCGACAGGATGGCTGCACTTTCGGCGCGCGCGCCATTTACCGGGAATCGGAAGGTGGGAAGGGCACGCGTCAGCAGACCGCCCGGCTCGCTGGCGGAGTCGAAGACCGTGCACTGGTGACCGAGGAGGAGGAGATCGTGCGCGCACGCGAGCCCCGTGACGCCCGCGCCGACTACGGCCACCTTCTTCCCCGAGCGCGGCGCGGCGAGTGCCGCGAGCGGGTCGAGTCCCGAGAGACCCGCCACCGAGCGGATGTCGTGTGCGCTCGTGCACGGGGCGCTTCGCTGGTGGGATGGGATGGAGGGAGGAGAGAAGCCGGCGGCGAACGCCTCCAACCGGGCGATGTCCACCGGCGCTCCGAAATAGCGGCGGCGGCAGGCGCTCTCGCACGGCGCGTGGCAGCCGTGGCCGCAGCTGCTGGCGAAGGGATTCGCTGACCTGGCGATCGTGTACGCGCTTGGGCGATCTCCCGCTCGCAGAGCATCGGCCATCGCCGGTACATCCACCCCGAGCGGACAACCACTGCCACGCGAGCAGGGGACCAACGAATTGATGCCTGTGCCCGCCAGTGGAAGCGGGTAACTCTTCGCTTGAACGCTCAATCGGCTCCCGTTAAGTTCTCGCGATTGGCCGGTGCGCGCGCGCCGGCGCGGGTTTCGTGAACGGCGCGCGAGTAGTCGTATACGGGAAGGACTGCCGACAGCTTCCCGAAGTTACTGGCCGCGCCGACTTTCGGCGCCACATATCATGCACCCATGAGCACATTCGAAACGCTTTCGCGGACCATCCGGGATGGTGACGCGGTCTGCGGTGTCGTCGGACTCGGATACGTAGGCCTCCCGCTCGCGGTCGAGATGGGGAAGGCATCGCTCCGAGTCATTGGCTTCGAGAAGTCGGAGCAGGTAGTTCAGAGCGTAAACGCGGGGCGCAGTCACATAGGCGATGTGTCCGCCGCCGACGTCGCCGCTCTGCGCGAAGAGGGTCTTCTCGAAGCTACCCTCGATATGTCGCGACTGGCCGAGTGCGACGTGATCTCCATCTGCGTTCCGACGCCGCTCGGCAAGACGAAGGATCCGGACATGTCCTTCGTGGTCGCTGCCACCGAGGCGGTGGCCGACGCGCTCCGGCCGGGACAGCTCATCGTCCTCGAGTCCACCACCTATCCGGGCACCACGCGCGAGGTGCTCCTCCCGACCTTCGAGCGCAAGGGGCTCGCCGTGGGCGAGGACTTTTTCCTCTGCTTCTCGCCGGAGCGTGTGGACCCGGGCAACGCACGCTGGCACACGAAGAACACCCCCAAGGTGCTCGGCGGCGTGACACCGAACTGCACGGAGCTCGGCAAGCTGATCTACGAGCGCTTCATCGACGAGGTCGTCCCGGTGAGCTCGCCGGAGGCGGCCGAGCTCGCGAAGCTGCTCGAGAACACCTTCCGCATGATCAACATCGGTCTCGTGAACGAGATGGCCGTGATCTGCGACAAGCTCGGCGTGAGCGTGTGGGAGGTGATCGACGCGGCGTCCACGAAGCCGTTCGGCTTCATGAAGTTCGTCCCTGGCCCGGGCCTCGGCGGGCACTGCATCCCGCTCGATCCGCACTACCTCGCGTGGAAGATGCGCACGCTCCACTACAAGACGCGGATGATCGAGCTCGCGGGCGAGATCAACACCGAGATGCCGGCGTTCTGGGTGGGGAAGGTGGCCGACGCGCTCAACGAGGTCGCCAAGCCGCTGCGCGGGTCGCGCGTGCTGGTGCTCGGCGTCGCGTACAAGAAGGACATCGACGACCTCCGCGAGTCGCCCGCCCTCGAGATCCTGGACCTCCTCGTGAGGAAGGGAGCGATCGTGAGCTTCCACGACCCGTACATCAAGGAGATCGTCGACGACGGCCACACTCCGCCTGGCGCGGTGGGGAAGTCAGTCCCGCTCACCGACGAGCTGCTCCGCGAGTCCGACGCGGTCATCGTCGTTACCGACCATTCGTCCATCGACTACGGGCGTGTCTGCCAGATGTCTTCCATCGTGATCGACACGCGCAACGCCTGCGCGCGGAGCTCATCGCCGAGACTGGAGCAGCCGGCAGGGATGGCGGCGCGTGTCTGAGAAGGACATGGATAAGCAGTACACCATAGCGCTCGTGGGCTGCGGCCGGATCAGCGAGCGCCATCTCGATGCAATCGCGAGCCAGCCCGCGCTTCGACTGGTCGCGGTGTGCGACGAGTTCGAGGAGCGCGCACGCGCGGCCGGCGAGAAGTGGGGGGTGCCGTGGTTCACCAGCTACCCCGCGATGCTCGAGGAGGCGCCGGCGGACCTCATGGCCGTCTGTACCCCGAGCGGGCTCCATCCGCGGCACGGAATCATGGCGGCCGAGCACGGGATGCACGTGGTCTGCGAGAAGCCGATGGCCACGCGCCTCGAGGATGCGGACGCGCTGGTACGCGCTTGCGATGAGGCGGGCGTGCAGCTCTTCGTCGTCAAGCAGAACCGCCTCAATCCGGCGATCCAGCTCCTCAAGCGCTCGGTCGAGATGGGGCGCTTCGGCCGCATCTATCTGGCCAACACCACGGTGCGCTGGAACCGGCCGCAGTCGTACTACGACCTCGCGCCCTGGCGCGGGACCTGGGAGTTCGACGGCGGCGCCTTCATGAACCAGGCGAGCCACTACGTGGACATGATCCAGTGGCTCGTGGGTCCGGTGGAATCGGTGGTGGCGCGCACGGCGACTCTTGCGCGGCGCATCGAGAGCGAGGACACGGGGATCGCTCTCCTCCATTTCCGCAACGGGGCGCTGGGCACCATCGAAGTCACCATGCTCACCTACCCGCGCAACATGGAGGGCTCGATCACCATCATCGGCGAGCGCGGCACGGTGAAAGTGGGCGGCACGGCGCTCAACCGGATCGACAACTGGGAGTTTGCCGAGTACGACGACATCGACCGCGAGGCGGAGCTGCTCAAGGCGGCGCCGAACCCGCTTTCGGTGTACGGCTCCGGACACAAGCCGTACTATGCGAACATGGTGCGCGCGCTGCGTCACGAGGCGGCGGCAGATACCGACGGTCGTGAAGGGCGCAAGTCGCTCGAGCTGATCCTCGCCATCTACGAGTCGGCCCGCTCGGAGTGCCAGATCGCGCTCCCGCTACGTACCTTCTCGCGCGACACCGACTCCGCCGCGGCCATCGGTGCCGCGGGGAGACGGCGCTGACGCCGCTCGCTGACGCATGAGCGAGATGCGCGAGCTGGCGGGCGGCGCGCTCGTTCACGAGTCGAGCTACGTGGACGACGGCGCGGTCGTGGGGCAGGGCACCAGGATCTGGCACTTCTGCCACATCATGAAGGGCGCCCGGATCGGCGAACAGTGCAGCCTCGGCCAGAACGTGGTGGTGATGCCGGGCGTGATCCTCGGGCGCAACGTGAAGGTCCAGAACAACGTGAGCATCTACGAGGGCGTCCAGTGCGAGGACGACGTGTTCCTCGGGCCGTCGGCCGTGTTCACGAACGTGATCAATCCGCGCAGCCATGTCTCACGGAAGCACGAGTATCGCCCCACGCTCGTGAAGCGCGGTGCCTCGATCGGTGCCAACGCAACCGTGGTGTGTGGGCACGACCTCGGCGAGTACGCGTTCGTGGCCGCTGGCGCGGTGGTCACGCGAAACGTCCCTGCGTACGCGCTGGTGGCTGGAGTACCCGCGCGAGTGATCGGCTGGATGTGCGCGTGCGGCGAGCGGCTGCCGCTCGGCGCGGAGCTAGGCGGTGCGGAGAGTGTGCGCTGCGCCGTATGCGGCTCGAGCTACGAGCGAGCCAGCGACGGCGAAGGGATCAGGAAGGTGGAGCGAGGCGCCTGAGCGGCGCGAGGGTGAAGCAGTGGTCGCGCAGGGACTCGAACCCCGGACCTCTGGTATGTGAGACCAGCGCTCTAACCAGCTGAGCTACGCGACCGAACGCCCGAAGATGGAAGCCCGGGCGAGAGAGTTTTCAATTCTAATTGTGCGATGGACGGCGTGGTAGTGGGCCCTGCAGGACTCGAACCTGCGACCGTCGGATTATGAGTCCGCTGCTCTAACCGACTGAGCTAAGGGCCCGGAATCGCTTCAAGCTAACCGATACCAGACCAGCGTGCCAGATTCCCGGTGCAACACGTGCACCGGCCGAAGTACCACAACGTCCGTCAATGGCATCGTCACAGTCCTACCCTATGAACTACCACGCCCGCCGCGTGCTCAAGCTGGCACGAGCCGAAGCCGCGCGGCTTGGCGATTCGGTCGTGGAGCCACGACACATCGTGCTGGGCATCGTTCGCGAGGGGGACAGCGCTGCGCTGCCGTATCTCAGGCGCTCCTTCGCCGATCTGGGAGTACTCTGTCGTAAGATGGAGCAGGCAGGCACTGGGATCCGCGACGCGGCAGACGCCGATCCGGAATCACTCCGTCTCTCGGCCGCCGGGAGAAGAGTACTGGCGAGGGCGATATCGGAAGCGAGGCGACTCAACCAGGATGCGGTGGGCGGAGTCCACCTTCTGCTGGGCGCTCTCCCGCCGCGCCGCAGCGGCGTGGGGCGCTTTCTGAGTCAGTTCCGCCAGTCGTCGAGCTCGAACGCCGCGGCAATGGCGCTCACCGCCGGAGGTCTTCGCTTCGAGTGGCTGCGCGCCGACCTGGCTCGCATCACGGCGGAGCTCCCGCTCGACGACTGGTAGGAGCGCAGCGGGCGCCGCGAGCATCCGACGCGGCGCCGGCGCGTCAGGTGCGAGCCGACCATTCACGGCCCGCACAGAGCTCGACATCCAGCACTCAGTGCCTGGCGGAGCGCTCGTGGTACTCGTCGTACGCCTCGAGCACTTCGTCGGGAGCCACCGTAGCGGCGCCGAGCTTTCCGACCTCCACTCCGGCCGCGAAGTTCGACACCTCCGCCGCCTCGCGCGGCTCCGCACCCGCGGCGAGCATCGCCGCCAGGTACGCAGTCACGGTGTCGCCCGCGCCAACCACGTCGTAGACCTCGCGCGCGGTCGTCGGCACCCGATGGATCGCGCCATCCGCTCCGATGAGCGCCATCCCGCTCTCGCCCAGCGTGAGCAGAAGATTTGCAACCTGCAGCCGCTCGAGCGTCTCGGGGAGAGTGCGCGGATGGTCGAGATCCACCGCCGCGCCGAGCGCGAGCTCGAGCTCGCGCCTGTTCGGCTTGAAGACCGTGGCGCCCGCGTAGCTGAAGAAATTCCGGTACTTCGGGTCCACCACGATAGGTATCCCGCGCGAGCGCGCGTGCGACACGGCTTGCTCGATCACGGTGCTGACCAGAACTCCCTTGTTGTAGTCCTCGAGCACGAGTGCGTCGGCATCGTCTATCGCACACTCCATCGCGGCCAGGAGGCGCGCAGCGTCGTCGCCGTCCACGTCGTGATCCTCCTCCTCATCGAAGCGAACCACCTGCTGCACACGGGCGAGGATGCGGGTCTTGGTGGTGGTGGGTCGATCCACCTCGATCAGCGACCTGGAGCCGCTCCCGATGGTCGAGAGCATCTCGCGGAGCGTGCCGCCGTTCGCGTCGCGCCCGATGGTCGCCACGAGCTCGCAGCGTGCACCGAGAGCGACGACGTTCTGCGCCACGTTCGCGGCCCCGCCGAGCGCCAGGCGCCGCCCCCGAACTCGCACCACCGGAACCGGAGCTTCGGGCGAGATGCGCTCCACGTCTCCGTGGAGGTAGACGTCGAGCATGGCATCGCCCACGATGGCCACACGGCGCCCCTCCGCGGCGCGCAGCAACTCCTGGAGGCGATCGCGCGCCAGAGACGGGCGACCGGACGGCAAGTGCGATTCGGGCATGACGCGGGGTAAGGTATCAGTCGCGTCCGTTCGCAGGAAGCGACGCCACCGGAGGCCCGCCCATCCATCCCGCGAGCGACGACGCCCCGGTGCGAGCTCGAGCCCGTCCCCGGGCACGCCAATTGCCCAGTACGTCATGCGCTCGCGCCGCCGTCGGTTCGACGCCCCGCGTGCGCGCACGTGACCGGACGTCGCAACCCACACCAGCCACCGATTGTTCCACCCACTGCAGCGGCTGAACGAAGCGGCCAAGCGAGCCGTACAAGCGGTTCAGAATTACTTCGTCCTCGCGTGGAACGCCGTCCGCTTCATCGTGGCACGTCCGTTCTACGGTGGCGACATCGTCCAGCAGATGGATGCGATCGGTGTGCAGTCGCTCGGCATCGTTCTCCTGACGGGTTTCTTCACCGGGATGGTCCTCGCACTCCAGTTCTCCGTGCAGATGGCCCAGTTCGGCGCAACGATGTACCTGGGTCGGCTCGTGACCGCTTCGATGATTCGCGAGCTGGGTCCCGTGCTCGCGGGGCTCATGGTGGCCGGTCGGGTGGGATCGGGGATCGCCGCGGAGATCGGCTCGATGCGCGTGACCGAGCAGATCGACGCGCTGAACACGCTTGGCACCGATCCCATCAAGAAGCTCGTGACTCCGCGGCTGCTGGCAGCGCTCGTCATGCTACCGGTGCTGACCATCCTCGCGGATCTCGTCGGCATCTTCGGCGGCAACGTGATTGCGTCGCTCTACGTCGGAATCCCGGCCTCGCTCTACTGGCGGACCGTCTGGGAGCAGATCGCGGCCGGCGGTTTCGTGTTGCGCTACATCCCCACGGATTTCATCCAGGGGCTGTTCAAGCCTTTCGTGTTCGGTGCGCTGATCTCCATCACCGGCTGTTTCTTCGGCCTGGAAACTTCGGGCGGTACGGAGGGAGTTGGGAGAGCGACCACGCGCACGGTGGTGACTGCCAGCGTGCTGATCCTCACCACCGACTATTTCATGACCCAGATCCTTCTCTACATCCTCCCATGAGCAGCGACCGGGTGCGAGAGGGTGTGGGCAGCGGCGAGGACATGGCGGTGGGCGACCTCGGTTTCGACGGCGAGCCCGAAACCCTGCCGCTCGAGCGAGCCAGCGAACGCGGGAGCGAAGCGACGCCCGTGATCGAGCTTTCGCACGTCTACCTCTCCTTCGACACGCCGCTGCTCGACGACATCTCGCTGAAGGTCGCGCGCGGCGAGACGCTGGTGATAGCCGGAGAGTCGGGGACTGGGAAGTCCACCATCCTCAAGCTCATGCTCCGCCTGCTCGTCCCTGACCAGGGCGACGTGCTGGTAGATGGCGAGCGGATCAACGATCTGAGCTTCGAGCAGGCACTCGAGGTACGCCAGAAGATGGGGATGGTCTTTCAGGGTGCGGCGCTGTTCGACTCGATGACCGTGTTCGAGAATGTGGCGTACCCGCTGCGCGAGCACACGACTCTCGATGATGACGAGATCGAGAAGCGCGTGCGACAGAAGCTCGAGTACGTCGACCTCGACCCTGACAAGGTGATGGACCAGCTCCCGGCGGAGCTCTCCGGCGGGATGAAAAAGCGCGTGGGAATCGCGCGCGGGATCGCGAACGACCCGGCGATCCTCCTCTACGACGAGCCCACGTCGGGGCTCGACCCGCTCACTACCGGCACCATAACGCGCCTCATCCGCAAGCTCCAGCGCGAGACGAGGGTGACCAGCGTGGTAGTGTCGCACGACATGAGATCTGCCTTCATGGTAGCCACGCGGATAGCGCTCCTCGCGAAGCGGCGGATCGTTTTCCTGGGCACGCCCGACGAGATGGCAGCCAGCAGGGACCATTACATCCGTGCCTTCCTCGGCGACCTCTGAGAGACGGGCTGCCGCACGGGCGGCTCGCGGTGGAGCTCGATCATGAAACGATCGAAGTTCATAACGTGGGATCAGCTGAAGGTGGGTGCCATGATTCTCGTGGCGCTCGCAATCCTCGTCGTCGCGGTGGTGAAGCTGGGCGAGGCAGCGAATCTCTTCAGTAAACACTACGACCTCGTCACGCTCCTCCCCAACGCGAACGGCCTACGGGAGGGCGGCTCGGTCACTGTCGCCGGCCAGCTCGCGGGCGTCGTGAAGAGCATCGAGTTTCTCCCGCCCGACGGAGACACCACCCGAAACCTTCGCGTCGTGATGGAGATGGACTCGGAGCTGCGCGACCAGGTCCGCGGCGACTCGAGGGTAAAGCTCAAGAGTCTCGGGCTGCTCGGCGACAAAGTGCTCGACATATCCCCGGGCACTCCGCGCTACGGCGTGCTGTCGCCGGGCGACACCGTGCCGAACGTCCCGACGCTGGACTACGAGCAGGTGATCGAGAAGGCCTCGGCTGCCGTGGGAGACCTCGTGCTCCTCACGCACGACCTACGCTCCATCACGAGCGGGATGGCGAACGGGGAGGGAACCATGGGCCAGCTCCTCACCAACCGCTCGCTCTACGACCAGCTCACCACGAGTCTGACCGCGATGAACGAGCTGCTGGCCAAGATGCAGACCCCGAACGGAACGCTCGGCCGCCTCATGGTCGACCCCACGCTCTACGACAACCTGGCGAGCGTCACCGTGCACCTGGACAGCGTGCTCACGCAGATGCAGTCCTCCGAAGGGACCATGGGGCGGCTCCTGCACGACGACTCGCTCTACACGCGGATGCTCAGCGCGGCGACCGCCGCCGATTCGGTTCTGGCGATGGCAACGGGAGGGAACGGCTTTGCCGCCCGGATCCTCAGCGACCAGGAGCTCTATGACCAGCTGAACAAGACGCTCACGGACCTTAACGCGATCCTCGAGGAGCTGCGTACCAACCCGAAGAAGTACACGAAGGGAATGGTGCGCATCTTCTAGCGCCGCGCGGCAGGGCGATTCGCGCTGGGGAGTACCTGCCGGAACCGGTGTTCATGTACCTTTCACGGTATACGGCCTCCGCCCGCGGAGCGGGCAGGCTGCGCCGGTCAACTTTCCGAGGGCAGAGTACGGTAATGCGATACGAGCTGGATGTAGTCGCCACGCGCGGAGGTCTCGTCGAAGCGAGGCACCGTGTACACGCGGCCGTCGTTGACGAACGGGGGAAGCTCCTCGCATCGGCGCGTGATCCCGCCATGGCGACGCTCTGGCGCTCCTGCGCGAAGCCGTTCCAGTCGATGGCATTCGTGGAATCCGGAAGTCTCGACGGACTCGAATGGGGGAGCGAGGAACTGGCGCTCGCCTGCGCGTCGCACGGTGGCGAGCCGGAGCACGTCGAGCTCGCGAGAGCAATGCTGGAGACGGTCGGGCTGGAGGAGGGCGACCTGGTCTGCGGACCGCACGAGCCGCTCACGAGGCGCGGGCAGCGGATGCTCCAGCAGGAAGGTGTGCCCCCCACCCGGCTGCACAACAACTGCTCGGGGAAGCACGCTGCGATGCTGGCGTACTCGCACGAATGCGGGTGGCCGACACTCGGCTACGAGGGGGTGTGTCATCCCGTGCAACAGCACGCGCTCGAGCGCGTATCACTCTGGAGCGGCGTGCCGGTGCAGAAGATCGGCCAGGCGATAGACGGCTGCGGCGTCGTCGCCTTCGGCCTCCCGCTTCAAGCGATGGCGCACGCGTTCGCCCGGCTTGGCGCTGCCGCGCGACGCGGTGACGAAGTGCCCGCACGCATCGTGAGTGCGATGCTTGCCCACCCCTTCCTGGTGGGTGGCACCGATCGTTTCGATACGGTGCTGATGGAGGAAACGGCGGGACGGGTGCTGGCCAAAGTTGGGGCCGAGGGTGTCCACACGATAGCGGTGCTGGATGCGGGAATCGCAGTGGCCGTGAAGGTCGAGGACGGCGCGGCCCGCGCGCAGTATCCCGCCGCGCTCCGGCTTCTTCAGCACCTCCACGTTCTCCCCGACGATCTTCCTCCGCGCCTCGCCCCCTTCCTTCGCACGCCCACGTTCAACACGCGCGGTGTCCAGGTGGGCGAGGTACATGTGGAGCACTAGTGCCGCGTAAGAGCGCTCCATCGGGCGGCGCTTCGATGCAGGAGCGCGAGGCGAGCGGTGCTACTGTTGGCGAGCTCGATGCGGCCACGCGCGAGCTCGTCGAGCTGAGCATCGTCATAGCCACGGCTCGCGAGCCGGAGCTTCGTGCGGGGATGCAGCGCGCGGCCGGTGCTGGCTTGAATCCAGAGTGGGTGGAGGAGCTCATCCTGCAGAGCTACATCTTCGCCGGCTTCCCTCGCGCGCTCAATGCGGCTCGCGAGTGGCGAAGAGCTTCGGGCATCCCCGCACCGCGTACCGACCACGACGCGCTCGGCGACCGCTACGATATCTGGCGCGAGCGAGGCGAGGCGACGTGCGCCACGGTTTACGGCGCGGTGTACGATCGGCTCCGCGGCAACATCCGCGAGCTGCACCCCGCTCTCGACGAGTGGATGATAGTCGAAGGCTACGGCAAGCTTCTCGGGAGGCCGGGGCTCGACCTCGCGCGGCGCGAGCTCTGCATCGTGGCAGTATGCGGAGCGCTCGAGCAGGAGCGGCAGCTTCACGCCCACCTGCGGGGCGCGCTGAACGCGGGAGCGACGCCAGCCGAGATACAGGAGACGCTGGACATCGTCGCAACGCACGTGGACGCGAATGCGGCCGACCGCTTCGCTAACCTCTGGAACCGGGTACGAGAGCAGTGACGTCGTTCATAGACCGAGTGCAGATCAGTGTGGAGGCCGGTACTGGCGGCTCCGGAGCCACCTCCTTCCGTCGCGAACACCGCGTACCGAAGGGGGGTCCGGACGGCGGCGACGGTGGCCGCGGTGGAGACGTCATCGTCCGTGGCGACTCGAACCTCGCCACGCTCCTGGACTACACGTATCGCACGCGATTCGTCGCGGAGCGCGGCGAGCACGGGATGGGCTCCAACATGACTGGCCGCTCCGGAAAGGACGTGGTGCTCCCCGTACCGCCAGGGACGCTCATCCGCGACGTGGATACCGGTGAGGTGATCGGTGACGTGCTCGCCGATGGCGACGAAGTGGTAGTCGCGCGCGGCGGACGCGGTGGCCGCGGCAACGCTTTCTTCGCCACCGCCACGCACCGCGCGCCACGCGAGTGGCAGCCGGGTGAGGAGGGCGAGAGCCGCAGCCTCGAGCTCGAGTTGAAGCTCATCGCCGACGTGGGCCTGGTGGGACAGCCGAACGCAGGGAAGTCCACGCTTCTCTCGGTCATCTCTGCAGCGCATCCGAAAATCGCCGACTACCCCTTCACCACGCTCTCTCCCAACCTCGGCGTCGTGCAGCTCAGCGACCACCGCACATTCGTAGTTGCGGACATCCCGGGGATCATAGAAGGCGCGCACGAGGGACGTGGGTTGGGGCACGATTTCCTCCGCCACATCGAGCGCACGCGCATGCTCGCTCTGCTCATCCCCATCGATTCCGTCGACTGGCAGCTGGAGTACGATGGCCTGCGCGCGGAGCTGGCGAGTTACTCTTCGACACTCGCCGAGAAGCCGCATTGCGTCGTGTTCACGAAGATGGATCTGCTGGGCGATCTCGAGCCGCCACCCATCAGCGCGCCCGACGCGTTCGCTATCCTCACCGTCAGCGCCGCGGCAAGGCAGGGGATCGACGAGCTTCTGGCCGCGCTCTGGAAGGAGCTGCAACGGATCAACCGCAGCGAGTCGTCGAGGCCGGAGGACGCCGCGCTCCCCTGACACGGCTACGCGGCGCTCTGCGCTCGCGCTCTCGCTCCTTCCAGGTGTCGGAGCGGTACGGTACCGCGAGCTCCGTGCGCAATTCGGATCCGCATCGAAAGCCTTCGATTCGATGGGCGACGGTGTCGCCCGCACGGCGGCGCTGGCGGAAGCGGACGATACATTCGATCAGGCGGAGGCGTGTGGAGCGCGGATCGTCCTCCAGGACGAGGAGGAATATCCCCCGACGCTCCTCGAGCTGCACGACCCACCGCCCGCGCTCTTCTGCGTCGGCGATCAGACGCTGCTCTCCGCGCCGTCCGCCGCAATCGTCGGAACCCGGCGTGCTACACCGTACGGCGAACGTGTGACTCGGGAACTGGCCGGCTCGCTCGCGAGGAGCGGCGTGGTTATCGTGAGCGGCCTGGCGCGCGGCGTTGATGTGACGGCGCACAGAGCGACGCTCGATGCGGGGGGCCGCACAGTCGCCGTACTCGGAACCGGCGTGGACATCGCCTATCCGCGCGCACACCGCGCCATCCAGACCACGATCGCGGAGCACGGCCTCGTCATCTCCGAGGAGCCACCTGGAAGCCGAGCCAAAACGTCCTCCTTCCCCAAGCGCAACCGCATCATCGCCGCGATCACGCAAGCCACGATAGTCGTGGAAGCGCCACTCCGGAGCGGCGCCCTGATCACCGCCGAGCATGCGACCGACCTGCATCGCACCGTAGCCGCCGTCCCCGGTCCCGTCGACTCGCCGCAGAGCGCCGGCGCCAATCTCCTCCTCCGCGACGGCGCCCACGTCATAGCGAGCGTGGATGACGCGCTCGCGCTCCTCGGCGTCTCCTCCCCCCGTGCCCCTGCACCCCAACCTCGCACCCTCGCCGAGCGCAGCATCCTCGACGCCCTCTCCTCCGGCCCCGCCGACCTCGACTCCCTCGCCGCTCTCTCCGGCCTCCCCGCCCGCGACTGCATGGCCGCCGTCACCACTCTGGAACTCCGCGGCGCCGTCCGGTGCGATCTGACGGGGGAGGTGAGGAGGATGGGGAGGTAGGGGGAGTTGCAGAAAGCAGAGAGCAGAGAGCAGAAAGCAGGGACAGGTAGGGGGTTCAGGGTTCACTGACTGCCTTGGGAGGATGGATCTCGACCGGTGTGCAGTTCCTGCTTTCTGCTCTCTGCTCTCTGCTCTCTGCTAACTTTCCCCTATGCTCCCCCGCCACATCTACGTGCACGTGCCGTTTTGCGCGCGGCGCTGTTCGTACTGCGATTTCTCGATCGCGGTGCGGAAGGTCGTGCCGGCGGACGAGTACCTCGGCGCGCTCGGGCGGGAGATGGACGTGCGCTTTCGGAGGGGGGAGCGATGGGAGGCGGAGACGCTCTATCTCGGCGGGGGGACGCCGTCGCTGCTCGGGGCGGATGGGGTGAGGCGGCTGGTTGGGATGGTGCGGGAGAGGGTCGCGCTGGTCGAAGGGGCCGAGGTGACGGTGGAGGCGAATCCGGACGACGTGAGCGTCGCTGCTGTGGAGGCGTGGCGGGAGGCGGGGGTGAACCGGCTCTCGATAGGGGCGCAGTCGTTCGATCCCCGAGTGCTCGCCTGGATGCATCGAACGCACTCGGCGGATCAGATTGGCGCGGCGGTGGCGGCGGCACGAGCGGGCGGGATCGGGGATGTCTCGCTCGATCTGATCTTTGCGTTACCGGAGTCGCTGGGGCGTGACTGGCAGAGGGATATCGAGCGAACGCTCGAGCTGCGGCCGACGCACGTCTCGCTCTACGGGCTCACGGTCGAGCCTGCCACGCCGCTCGGGCGGTGGCGCGATCGGGGAGAGATCGCCGAGGCGCCGGAAGAGCGCTACGAGGAGGAGTTCCTTACTGCGCACGAGCTGTTGGAGGTGGCGGGTTTCGAGCACTACGAGGTTTCGAACTATGCGCTCCCGGGGAAGCGCGCGCGCCACAACTCCAGCTACTGGCGCAGAGTTCCGTACGCGGGTCTCGGTCCCGCGGCGCACTCGTTCGACGGACTCCGCAGACGTTGGAGCATTGCGGCGTACGCGGCGTGGGAGCGCACACTCCGGGAAGGAAGTGACCCTCTGGGCGGGGAAGAGGTCCTCAGTATGGAAGAGGAGGATGCCGAGCGCGTGTATCTGGGGCTCAGAACGCGGGACGGCCTGCCGCTCGGGCCGGATCTGGCGCGGCACGTGCAACCGTGGGAAGCAGCCGGCTGGGCTCTTTTCGATGGATCACGGGTGCGGCTGACAGCGGCCGGATGGCTGCGGCTCGACGCCCTCGCATCCAGCTTGACGACGGCCGGAAGTCCTTTCTAGATTAGGACTTATGGGGCAATCACAGCTCAGTGACCGAGAGCGCCGGGTGCTCGAGGCGGTCATTCAGTCCTACGTCGAGACTGCTGAGCCCGCGGGATCGCGCATGATCTCGCGGCGCTTCGATATCGGCGTGTCGCCAGCCACCATTCGCAACACGATGAGCGACCTGGAGGATAAGGGGTATCTCTTCCATCCTCACACCTCGGCTGGCCGGGTACCCACGGACATGGCGTACCGGGTCTACGTGGACAGCCTCATCCGATTTGCTCCGCTGGACGCCGAGGCGCGCGACACGCTCCTCGAGCAGCTCTCGAGCGGCGGCACCGCGATCGAGGCGATTCTCCGCCGCGCCGCACAGGTGCTCGGTGTGCTCACCCAGGAGCTCGGCGTCGCGCTAGAGCCGCACTTCGACGAGGCCCGCCTCGACCGGCTGGACATCATCCGCGTTTCCGCCGAGCGACTTCTCCTCGTGCTCACGCTCACCGGAGGGGCTGCACGCAGCATCTTCGTGGAGGTCCCCGGGGAGATTGCCGAGAAGGTCGTGGCCGAGGTGGCGCTCGTGCTTAACGAGCGACTCTCGGGCCTCTCGCTCCGTGAGATTCGCGCAACGTTGTCGGAGCGGGTCAGCGACCGACGGTCCGAATCGGAAACCGGGGAGCTGCTGAACATCTTCATCCAGGAGGCAGAGCAACTCTTCGACATCAGGGTGTCTCCGAGCGAGAGGCGCATTCTGCTCGGGCAGGCGTCGATGCTCGCCGAGCAGCCGGAGTTCTCCAGCGGTGCGAACCTGCGGAAACTCCTCGCGCTCACGGAGCGCCCCGATGCGCTCGGCCAGCTGCTCGGCCGCCACGACTCCCGACAGGGGATCTCGATCACCATCGGTGCGGAGCACGGCGATCCGGCGCTGGCCGACTTCACGGTCGTCACCACCGAATATCACATCGGCTCGCTCGCTGGCGTCATCGGCGTGATCGGACCGACTCGGATGCCCTACGACAAGGTCATCACACTCGTAACGCACACCTCTCGCCTCATAAGCGAGTTGCTGGACTGAAACGCATAAATGGCAGACTACTATTCCGTTCTCGGCGTCTCTCCTACGGCTTCCGACGACGACATCAAGAAGGCGTATCGCAAGCTCGCGATGCGATACCACCCTGACCGCAACGGCGGAGCGAAGGACTCGGAGGAGCGCTTCAAGGAGATCACGGAAGCGTACGATGTTCTGCGCGACCCCTCCAAGCGCTCCGCGTACGATCGCTTCGGTGAAGCCGGTCTGCGCGGCGGGGGAGCGAGCGGATTCCACCACGTGGACCTCTCGGAAGCGCTCAACATCTTCATGCGCGACTTCGGTGGGTTCGCCGGCTTCGAGGAGATGTTCGGCGGACGCGCACGCGGCGGCCCGCGCACCGGGGCGGACCTCAAGGTCACGGTGCCTCTCACGCTCGAGGAAGTCGCCACCGGCGTGGAGAAGGAGATCAAGCTCCGGCTCCTCGATCCGTGCGACGCGTGCGAGGGCACCGGTGCGGAGGCGGGCACGCAGCCGTCGCGCTGCGCGACGTGCGCTGGCACTGGCGAAGTGCGGCGCGCGCAGCGCTCCTTCTTCGGCCAGTTCGTGAGCGTTGCTCCATGCCCCACCTGCTCTGGTCAGGGCCGCACCATCGATTCGCCGTGCAAGCGCTGCAAGGGTGAAGGGCGGGTACGCGCCGAGCGAACGATCACCGTGCAGATCCCGGCCGGCGTGGCCACGGGCCAGTACATGACGCTCCGTGGACTCGGCAGCGTGGGACCGCAGGGCGGACCGCGCGGCGACATCCTCGTCGTCTTCGACGTGGCCGACGATCAGCGCTTCGAGCGCGACGGCGCCGACCTGTTCACGGAAGTGCTGGTCACCTACCCACAGCTCGTGCTCGGCGCGGACGTGGCCGCACCCAACGTGCTGAGCCCCATCTCGGTGCGCATCCCACCGGGTACGCAGAGCGGCCAGGTCTTTCACCTGCGCGGCCGCGGTCTGCCGCGCGTGAACGCCAGCGGCAGCGGCGACCTTCACGTGCGCGTCCAGCTCTGGACGCCGCAGTCACTCTCCGAGGAGCAGGAGCAGCTGGTCAAGCAGCTCGCGGCTACCGACGGCGAGCCACCGGCGACGAGATCCAAGGGGATCTGGTCGCGGATGAAGGAAGCGCTGGGTGCCTGACCCAGCTCGCCTCCTCGGCACCCACGACGCGTGAGCTGGATAGAAGTGCGTGTGCGCTGCGGCGACTCGCCGCAGCGCGACGCCATCGTGGCCGCCCTCGTCGCTGCCGGAGCAGCGGGTGTACAGGAGGTGGACGACGGCCTTCGTACACACCTTCCGCAAGGGGCCGAGCTCCACGACGTGGAGGCCGCCGTGCGCGCAGCCGGCAGCGCGGCTTCGATCAGCTACTCCGACGCCGGCGAAATCGACTGGGCGTCACGCTGGCCCGCGCGCGTCGGCGTGCAACGCGTGGCGCGAATCGCCGTCGCTCCGCCCTGGCTCGCGGATCAGATAGCGGACGCCGAGATTCCGATCGTCATAGAGCCTGCCACGGCGTTCGGCACGGGCGAGCACGAGACCACGCGCGGCATCCTTGCGCTCATGCAGCGTACCGTTCGTGCGGGCGATGTGGTCGCCGATCTCGGGGCGGGGAGCGCCGTGCTCTCGATTGCCGCGGCGAAGCTGGGCGCCTCGCGTGTCGCCGCAGTGGAGCTCGACGCGCAGGCGATGGGAAACGCCGAGGAGAACGTCGAACGCAACGGTGTGGCGGACCGCGTGACCATCATCGAGGGCGACGCCGCCATGATTCTCCCGCTCCTCGCTCCGGTTCGACTGATACTCGCGAACATCGTCTCTGGTGTGATCGTGGAGCTCGGGTCGACCATGCGCGAGGCACTGACGACCGACGGGCGCGCGATCATCAGCGGCATTCTCGTTTCGGAACGAGACAGCGTGCTGAGCGCTCTCGAGCCGCTCGGCTTCGAGCTCCGAGAGGAGATCGCGGACGGAGACTGGTGGAGTGCCGAGCTGGCGCCATGCTAGCCACCTTCTTCTGCCCCGACCAGATGGCGGTCGGGCGCATGGCTGTGCTGGGCGAGGCGGAGGCGCGGCACGCAAAGGTGCGGCGCCTCGCGACCGGGGAGAAGGTTCGGCTCGTGGATGGCGCCGGCACGGTGGCCACCGGTCTGCTCATCCGTATCGCCCGGACCGAAGCGACGGTCGAGGTGGACGATGTGCAGCACGTGGAGCCGCTCCCCGAGGTACACCTGATCGCTCCGGTGGCAGACCGCGAGCGCATGCTCCTCCTGGCGGAGAAGGCCACTGAGCTCGGCGCTGCCTCGTGGCGTCCAGTGCTCTGGCGGCGGTCGCGCGGCGTGAGCCCCCGCGGCGAAGGGATCACCTTCAGCGGGAAGGTCCGCGCACGCATGATAGCGGCGCTCACGCAGAGCGGAGGCGCCTGGCTCCCCGCCATGCACCCCGAGGCGCAGCTTGCGGCCGCAGCTGCCGCCGCGCCGCAGGGTGCACGCTGGCTCCTCGATGCCGATGGCGATGCGGCTACATTGCGCGACACGGATCCACCGATCACGGTGGCGGTTGGCCCGGAGGGCGGGGTGGAGGCGGCGGAGCGCGAGCTGCTGCTCGAGGCAGGCTTCCAGCCGGTGAACGTCGCACCACTCGTACTTCGCTTCGAGACTGCCGCCATAGCGGGGCTCACGCTGGCTCGCGCGGCGGTGGCTCGCGTGTCTGCCGAGGCACGCAGAGATGTTTGACCGCGCCCCGCGCGCAACGGAGGGATGACCTTGCCCCAGGACTGCATATTCTGCCGGATCGTCGCCGGTGATCTTCCGGCCAAGATGGTCGCCAAGACGGATGATTGCATCGCCTTCCGCGACATCGATCCCAAGGCGCCGGTGCACGTGGTGGTGGTGCCGCGGCACCACGTTTCATCGCTCAACGAGGCCTCGGATCCCGCGCTGATCGGCAAGCTCTCGCTGCTCGCGGCCGACATCGCGAAGCGTGAGGGAATCGCGGAATCCGGCTACCGCACCGTGATCAACACGAATGCCGATGCGGGGCAGACGGTCTTTCACATCCACCTGCACCTGCTCGGCGGAAGGGCGATGGGTTGGCCGCCGGGATGAGGCAGGCGAGAGCGTGCCACTATTCTTGACACGTAGCGCGAGATTTCACTAATTTTTCTCGTGCGTGTATCGCGTCGCTCGCTGTGCATGCCAACCACCGACCAGCAAGACGCCGCGGGAGCACGGGTGCCGGCGCCCGAGCCGCGGCAATCCAGCCAAACAGGCGTACGAGCGCCGCGAAGGGGAGAGCACGGCAAGGTGTCGGAAGTCATCATCCACGACGATGAAAACTTCGAGCGTGCCCTCAGGCGCTTCAAAAAGAAGTGCGAGAAGGCGGGCATCCTCTCGGACCTGCGCAAGCATCGGCACTACGAGAAGCCGAGCGAGCGCAGGAAACGAAAGGAGAACGCGGCGCGTCGCAAGCAGCGGCGTCCGCGGGTAGTCTAGCGCATGCCCGAGCTGCAGGAGCGGCTGCAAGCGGATCTCGCCACCGCGCGCAAGTCACGTGACAAGGCGGGTACGCTGCTCCTCGGGACAGTCCTCTCCGACATCAAGAACAGACGCATAGAGCTCGGTCACGAGCTCTCGGACGAGGAGGTCCGCGACGTCCTGCGGCGCGCGGTGAAGCGCCGGCGCGAGTCGGTCGAGGCCTACCAGAAGGCCGGGCGCCAGGAGCTGGCGGACAACGAGAGCGCGGAGATCACGCGCCTCTCCGCATACCTCCCGGCCAACGTGAGCGATGATGAGATCCGCGACGCCGCGCGCGCCGCGGTGGCTGGCGGTGCCACCAACATCGGCGCCGTCATGGGAGTTCTGATGCCGCGCTTCAGAGGCCGCGCCGAGGGTGCCACCATCAACCGTATCGCCCGCGAGGAGCTCGAGAAGCAGAGTGCCTGAGCCGGGTGCGCGCCTGAACGCACACGCGCTCGCCGTGCTCGAGCTGCCGGCTGTACTGGAGCTGGTCGCAAGCCGTGCGTCTTCCTCGCTGGGCGCGGAACGCGTCCGGGCGCTCGCACCCGTGAACGACCGCCGCTGGCTGCGCGACGAGCACGACCGCGTCGAAGCCGCGCGAGAGCTCGCCTTTGGCGATGCCGGGTGGCGGCCGGAGCCCGTACCCGATCTCTCTTCTCCCCTCGCACGTCTACGCCTGGCCGGCTCATCATGGACCGGCCCCCAGCTCCTGGAAGGTGCGCTCCTGCTGAGGTCTTCACGCCTCACGCGACAACTGCTCGAGCGCGAATCCGACGTCGAGAGCCCTCTGCGGCTCCTCCGTCCCTACGCCGAGCGCCTGGTGATGGCGCGGGAGGCGGAGGCGGCAATCGAGCGCGCCATCGACCACGACGGCTCACTCCGCGACGAGGCCTCGCCCGCGCTTCGGCGGCTGCGGCGCGAGCTACGGGGCGCCGAGGGTGATCTGGTTCGACTCCTCGAGCGGCTCATGGCACGCCTCGACCCGAACCAGCGCGTGGCGGACATGTCAGTGACCGTGCGCAATGGCCGCTACGTGATACCGATAAGGCGCGAGGCCCGCGGCGCAGTGGGCGGGATAGTGCACGACCAGTCGGCCACGCGCGGCACTCTCTTCGTGGAGCCGCCCGCGGCCGTCGAGGCGGGGAACCGGATCCGCGAGCTCGAGGCCGACGAGCGGCAGGAGGTGGAGCGCATCCTGGCCGAGCTCACCGAGGAGCTGCGTCCGCTTCGCGAGGCGATGCTCGATTCGCTCGACGTTCTCACCACCCTCGATTCACTCTACGCGCGCGCCAGCTTCGCGCGCGACTTCCGCTGCGCACCTTCCACGCTCGCGGAGGCCGGGTCGGGCTTCGCCATTCGCGGAGGGAGGCACCCGCTTCTCGTGGCACGCGGTGGCGATGTGGTGCCCTTCGAGTTGACCATGGAAGGGGGCGAGCATACTCTCCTCTTGTCCGGTCCCAATACCGGTGGGAAGACGGTACTGCTCGAGGCGATCGGTCTGGTCTCGGCGCTGGTGCAATGCGGCATCCCTGCACCGGTCGAGGCGGAGAGCCGGATCCCGATCTACGACAGCTTCTTCGCCGACATCGGCGACGAGCAGTCGATCGAGGCGAGCCTCTCCACTTTCAGCGCGCACCTTCGCAATCTGGCCGACATCCTCGATGGTGCGACATCGGATTCGCTCGTGCTGATAGACGAGCTGGGCTCGGGAACGGACCCCACCGAAGGCGCGGCACTCGCGAGCGCAATCCTCGAGGAGCTCACGCACCGGGGCACGTTCACCGTGGCCACCACCCACCTCGGCGCGCTCAAGCTCCTCGCGACGGAGATCTCCGGGCTCGTGAACGCGTCGCTGCAGTTCGACGAGGAAGCGCTCGCGCCAACGTATCGGCTGATCAAGGGAATTCCGGGCCGCTCCTACGGCCTCGCCATCGCACGCCGCCTGCACCTCCCGGTGAGCGTTCTCGCACGAGCTTCAGAGCGGTTCACCAGGGGTGAGCGCGACGTCGCCGAGCTTCTCTCGCAGCTGCAGCGTCGCGAGGTGGAGCTTCGCGAGCGCGAGGAGGAGACGACGCGCGTGGCAGCGCGCGCCGATGAGCGGCTCCGCGACGTGGAGACGCGCGAGCGCGATCTGCGGGCCGCCGAGCGCTCGGCAGAGACGCGCGCGCGCCAGGAGGCGCGGCAGTATCTGCTGGACGCGCGCGCGGAGGTGGAGCTCGCGATACGCGAGATCCGCGATAGCGTGGCGCTCGAGGAGAGTGCACGCGAGGCGCGACGCAGGGTGGAGGAGCTGGCCGCGGGCCAGGCAGAAGAGATCGAGCGTCTGGAAGCGGAGAGCGAGCGCGCGCGCAGGGCGAGCGGCGCCGGCCCGAGACCGCGGAGCGCGCCATCCGAGCAGGGCGACGTGGCCGTTGACGACACGGTGGAGCTTTCCACGCTGGGAGGGCGTTCGGGACGTGTACTGGAGCTGAGAGGCGACGATGCAGTTGTGGCGGTGGGCGCAATGAAGCTCACCGTGCCCGTTCGATCGCTCCGGCGCACACGCGGCTCGTCCACGACGCCGGCGGAAACGGTGGCGATTCGCGGAGAGCTCCCGGAGGAGGAGTTGCGCAGCGAGATCGATCTGCGCGGCCTGCGCGTGGACGAGATGGAAACGGAGCTGCTGCACGCCCTGGACGGCGCGGTACGGGGCGATCTGCGAACGGTGCGGATCATCCACGGCAAGGGCACGGGCGCGTTGCGCGAGCGCGTGGCGGAGCTCCTGCGCGGCGATCCGCGCGTGCGCGAGTTCCGGCTCGGCGCCTGGAACGAGGGTGGGGCGGGGGTGACCGTGGCGGAGCTGCGTTGACATGATCACCGACGAAACAGTGGAGCGCGTTCGCGAGGCCGCCGACATCGTGCGCATCATCGGCGAGCACGTGAACCTGCGGCGCACCGGCTCCGACTACCGGGGGCCATGCCCCTTCCATCAAGGGACCCACCGCAACTTCTCGGTATCGCCGAAGAAGGGGATCTACTACTGCTTCGTGTGTCACGAAGGCGGAGACGTCTTCACGTTTCTGCAGAAGCGTCTCGGCATGGACTGGCCCTCGGCCGTGCGTCACGTCGCGGAGAAGGTCGGGATCGTGGTGGAGGAGGTGCAACGCCGCCGCGAGGGGACGGATCCCCGCCAGCCGGTGTGGGACATCAACTCGGCCGCCGCGGACTACTTCCGCTCCCTCCTCTGGGACGATGAGCAGGGGAGAGCCGCGCGCGATTACCTCTCTCTGCGCAGCGTCGCACGCGAGGTGGCCGACCGCTTCGGCCTGGGCTTCGCACCGCGCGACACGGACGCGATGCGCAGCCACTTCAACGCGCTCGGCATCGAGGACGAGCGGCTCCTCGAGGCCGGCCTTCTCGTGCAGCGAGATGAGGGTGGCGAGCTACGGCCGCGCTTCCGCAACCGGCTGATCTTCCCCATCCTCGACATCGCAGGGAACACCGCCGGCTTCGGCGGGCGTCTGCTCGGCCCCGGCGAGCCGAAGTATCTCAACTCGGCGGAGTCGCCCGTGTTCAGCAAGGCGAGACTGCTGTACGGGATGCACATGGCGCGGCACGTCATTCGCCGCGACGAGCGCGCGATGGTCGTGGAGGGATACTTCGACGTGGTGCGCCTCGTGACGGCGGGCTTCGACTGGGTGGTGGCACCGCTCGGGACCGCGCTGACGGAGCAGCAGGCAGCTCTCATCCGGCGCTACACGAAAAACGTGTACCTGCTTTACGACAGCGATCAGGCCGGCCTCAAGGCGACGTTCCGCGCCGGCGACGAGTTGCTCCGCCACGGCGCGAGCGTGCAGGTCGTCACGCTTCCGGAGGGGGAGGACCCCGACAGCTTCGTGGACAAGCACGGTGCTGCCGGTCTCTCCAGCCAGCTCTCGCAGGCGATAGACGTGTTCGAGCGAAAAGTGCAGCTCCTCGAGCGCGCGGGTTACTTCGCGGATCTGCGCGGCAAACGTCGCGCGCTCGACCGGCTACTTCCGACCGTGCGAGCAGCCGCGGACCCGATCACCCGCGACATGTACATCGTGCGGGCGAGCGAGGCCGCGGGGGTGAGCCGCGAGGTGCTGCAGCGCGAAGTCGACGAAGGCGGTGACGATGGTCGCGAGCGTCGTCGCGCGGCAGACGACGAGAGGCGTCCGCTACCTCCGCCCGATACCTTTGCCGGCGCCATCGCGCGAAACGTGCATGCGAGACGCGGGCGCTCCGGCGACCCGGTATTCCAGTACGAGCGCGACCTCGTGAGGATTCTGCTCCAGCACCGGTCGAACGTGGAGGCGGTGGGTGAGCAGGTCGGGCCGGATGACTTCCACCACCCGGAGTTGCGAGCGATCTATGCAGCCATCCTCGCGGCGCCGCCCGAATCCTCGATGGACGAGGTGGCCGCAGCCGTTCCGGAGAGCGCGCGCGTACTGCTGCAGGAGATGATCGCGGAGCCGCTCGGCGAGGGCTTCGATGTAACTAGCGCGCTCTCCGGCAGCGTGAACAGAATACGTGGTGCCCCGCTGCAGCGGGAGCTGGTGGAGCTGAGACGGCAGCTGAGTATCGCCACCGACGCGGAGAAGGACGCCATCATCGCGGAGATGGATCGCAAGCGGAGAGAGCTCTCCGCTCTCGGGATACGGCGATACAAGGGCTTTTCGCTGGACAACAACCATTCAAGGGAGGGAGCGTGAATCCGGATCTGGCAGCTCTGTTGACCCTGCAGGACGACGACTCCGTGATGTCCGCGATAGACGAAAGGCTTCGCGAGCTGGATCGGCGCGCCGAGTCGCTCGACGGCGAACGGTCGGCCGTCAATGCGTCGATGGAGCGCACGCGCGCGAGCGCGGAGGCGGCCGAGAAGCAGCGACGCGAGCTCGCGCACAAGATCGAAGAGCACCGCGCGATGCAGGAGCGCAACCTCTCGGTGCTCGACTCCGTAAGAAAGCAGCGCGAGGCGACGGCCGCGATGACGCAGGTGGACATGGTGCGGCGCGTGCTGGCCCAGGAGGAGAGCGATCTCCAGGCGCTGAACGGTCGCATCGCCGATCTCAAACGCGCCGAGGAAGCGACGCTCAAGGAGCTGGCCGAGGTGGATGAGCGGCAGAGCGAGGCGCGCGCGGACATCGAGCGGGCGCGCGGCGAGCTGGAGGCGGAGCTGGAAGAAGCACGCGCGAAGCGCGCCGCATCGGCAGCGCAGGTGCCGCGCAACATCCTCACCAAGTACGAGCGGATCCGCGGACGCGAGAAGTCGTTTGCTCTGTATCAGCTTCGCGGCGCCGCGTGCGGCCGCTGCAACACGGCTATACCATTGCAGCGCAGGAATGTGATGGCGGCGGGTCGTACGATCGAAGTGTGCGAGGGGTGCGGGGTGCTGTTGTACACGCCGGGCTGACGCGATTCGCGCTTGCCCCGGCACCGCGGCGCCGAATAGTTTTAGCCGCGTGACAGCCCCGTCCTCTACCACACGCGCGAGCCACACCGCTCCCCGTGTACGACCGAGCGCGCGCTGGGTTCGCCCCCAGCTGCCGGACGAGCTGGCCGTGGCTACTCTCGCGGCGGAGCTGCGTCTCCCTACTCCCATCTGCCGGCTGCTCTGCCAGCGCGGCTACGCCGATGTCGAGCCGGCCAAGCGCTATCTGCGGCCGCGGCTCGATCAGCTCCACGATCCTTCGCTCCTTCTCGATCTGGACAGGGCGGTGGAGCGTCTCGTGCGCGCGATACGTGCGCACGAGCTGATCATGGTCCACGGCGACTACGACGTGGATGGGATGTGCTCCACGACCCTCCTCCTGCGCGCGATCACCGGCTTCGGCGGGCGCGCCATCCCCTTCATTCCACGGCGCCTCGAGGACGGCTACGACCTCTCGATGGCCGGCGTGAACGCGGCGATCGCCGCCGGCGCGGCCGTACTGGTCACCTGCGACTGTGGGACGAACGCGCTCGCTCCCGCGGCCGCGGCTGCGGCGGCGGGGATCGACCTGATCGTATCGGACCACCACCTCCCTGGCGGTCCGCTTCCGGATTGCGTGGCCATCCTGAATCCCAAGCGGCCCGGCTGCGAGTACCCCGACAAGGACCTAGCCGCGGTAGGAGTGGCATTCAAGATCGCGCTCGCGCTGGCGAAAGCGCTGGGCGAGAGCGAGGAGCCGGTGCTCCGCATGCTCGACCTCGTCGCGCTCGCGACGATCGCCGACATCGCGCCGCTACGAGGGGAGAATCGAGTGATGGCGCGCTACGGGCTCCGTCGGCTGGCGGCCAGCCCGATCCCGGGGCTCCGTGCGCTGATCCGGGCCGCGGGGATCGAAGGGAAGCCGCTCACCGCCGGCCGGGTGGGCTTCATACTCGCGCCGCGCCTCAACGCGGTGGGTCGTCTGGGGCATGCGCTGCGCGGAGTCGAGCTGCTCATGACGGAAGATGAGCACGAGGCCAACAGCATCGCGCGCGAGCTGGAGGAGCTGAATCGCCGCAGGCAGGAGCTGGATCGCGGCACACTGCGCGAAGCATCGCACATGATCGATGCCCTCGATCTCGACGCGACGTACGGCATCGTCCTCGGCGGCCAGGGGTGGCACCCGGGCGTGATCGGGATCGTGGCGTCACGGCTGGTGGAGGAGGTGTGCCGGCCTGTCGTGATGGTGGCGTTGGAAGGCGAAACCGGGAAGGGCTCCGGTCGATCGATCAGCGGCTTCGACCTGCACGGCGCGCTCACCGAGTGCGCCGATCTCCTCATCCGATTTGGCGGCCACCGCGCTGCTGCCGGCGTAACCGTCGCGACGGAGCGCATGCCCGAGTTTCAGGCTCGTTTCAACGAAGTGGCTCGCGCGCGACTCACGCCCGACGATCTCATCCCCGAGGTGAAGGTGGACCTCGACATCTCGCTCTCCGAGGCGACGGCCGATCTGGAGGCGCTGCTCCGCCACTTCGAGCCCTTCGGAGCAGGAAACGCCACTCCTGTCCTCGCGGCGAGCGGTGTGCGGATCGCCGGACCGCCGCGCGTTCTCCGCAACGGCCACCTCAAGATCCGCCTCTCGGGCGACGGGGTGGAGCTGGATGCGATAGGGTGGGGGATGGCGGACCTGGCGCCACGACTCTCCACCTCCACGCCGATCGACGTGGCGTTCCGCCTCGAGCGCGACGAATGGAATGGCGAGAGCCGGCTCCAGGCGCGGCTCGCCGACGTGCGTGAGAGCGACTGAGCCGCGTCGCGGATGCGGATCGTCAGTGGACGCTGGCGCGGACGAGTCATCAGGGCGCCTGCCGACTCGCGTGTGCGCCCCACCGCCGACCGCGTGCGCGAGGCGTGGATGAGCATCGTTCAGAACGAACTTCCAGGGGCACGCGTTCTCGATCTCTTCGCCGGCTCTGGAGCGCTCGGCCTCGAGGCACTTTCGCGCGGCGCCGAGCACGCGGACTTCGTGGAGCTCTCACGCCGGAGTCTGGCCGCACTCGGCGCCAACATCGAGTCGCTCGGGGCGAAGGAGCTCAGCACCGTTCACCGTGGCGACGCCGTGCGCTTCGTTGCAAGGCTCGACGCCGGCGCTTACGATATCGCCTTCGCCGATCCCCCTTACGGACTCGGCATGGCGCAGAGCATCGCGGAGCGATGGCACGATGTTCCGTTCGCGGCGGTGCTCACCATCGAGCATTCGGCACGCGAGAACGTGCCCGGCGAGGATCGCCGCGTGTACGGCGACACGGCGATTACGATACTGCGCGCCGCCGAGGATAGATGACGATGCACCAAATGCGGGACTCCTGACGGACAGACACCTTCGACGCCTGTACACATGGGAATCGCCATCTACGCGGGGAGCTTCGACCCGGTCACGCGCGGCCACGAGGATCTCATCCGTCGCAGTCTCACCTTCGTGGACCGCCTCGTGGTGGCCGTAGCCACCAATCCCGGAAAGCAGCCGCTCTTCTCGGTCGAGGAACGCAAGAGCTTCATCAGGTCGGCGGTCGGTGACGACCCGAGAGTGGAAGTTCGTGACTTTCACGGGCTGCTCGTGGATTTCGCGCGCGAAGTGGGCGCCACCCTCTCGATCCGCGGGCTCCGCGCCGTGTCCGACTTCGAGTACGAGTTCCAGATGGCGCTGATGAACCGGCACCTGAACGAGGAGTTGGAGACCGTGTTCATGATGCCGAGCTTCGACCTCACCTACGTCAGCTCGAGCCTCGTTCGTGAGGTGGCGCGGTTCCACGGCGAGACCGCCGACCTGGTCAACCCCGCGGTGCACGCTGCGCTCGTGGAGCGCTTCTCCGGCACGTGAGCTTCGTGGCGCGGCTCCGCTCGCGCGCTGCGGCGAGGCGCCGGCGGATCGTATTTCCAGAGAGCGGCGATGATCGCGTGCTCCACGCCGTGCGAGCACTGCGTGAGCTCGGAATAGCCGATCCCTCTCTCGTCGTTCCGCCGGGCGAGGGTAGCGCGCGCGGAGCGGCTCTGGCCACTGGCGCTCCCTGCATCGATCCGCTCAGCGACCCGCGGCGACCGGCGGTTACGGGGTGGCTCCTGGAGCGAAGAGCGTCGCGCGGCCTCACCCCGGACGGGGCCGAAGCGCTCGCGCTGAAGCCGCTCTTCTTCGCCGACGCGCTGGTGGCTCTCGGAGAGGCGGACGGCTGCGTGGCCGGAGCCGCCACGACCACTGCCGATGTCCTGAAGGCGGCTCTCTGGAGCGTCGGCCCCGCGGCGGGCGTCCACACGGTCTCCAGCGCGTTCTACATGGTGGTGGCGCCCTTCCGCGGGGACGAGGAAGAGGTCCTCACCTTCGCAGACTGCGCCGTGGTGATCGAGCCCACCGCGGAGCAGCTGGCCGACATCGCCATCGCCGCTGCACGCGACCGGCGCCTCGTGGTGGGCGACGAGCCTCGCGTGGCTTTTCTGTCGTACGGCACGGCCGGCAGCGGCACGGGGCCGTCCGTCGAGCGGGTGCGCGCCGCGGTCGAGCTCGTCCGCGAGCGCGCCCCGGACCTCGCGGTGGACGGGGAATTGCAAGGAGATGCCGCGCTGGTTGCTGCGGTCGCCAGCCGCAAGGCGCCCGGCAGCCAAGTAGCAGGCCGCGCGAACGTGCTTATCTTCCCCTCACTGGATGCTGGCAACATCGCCTACAAGCTTGTAGAGCGCATCGCGCACGCATGGTCGATCGGCCCCATCGTCCAGGGACTGGCGCGGCCGTGCAGTGATCTCTCGCGCGGGGCCTCCGCCGATGACATTATCAACGTGGCCGCAGTCAACGCGCTCCAGGCGTCGGGTGCGGAGCACGCCAACACGGATGGACCAAGAAGGGAGAATCAGCAATGAGCTTCGCTATCAAGAAGGACGGAGACATCGTGGTGGTGGACGTGGAGGGGCAGCTCATCGTGGGCAACAGGCAGGAGCTCAAGCAGAAAGTCCTGGATGAGCTCGAGCGGGGCGAGCGGAAGTTCCTCGTCGACTTCAGCCGCACCGGCTACATCGACAGCTCCGGCCTCGGCGTCCTCGTTTCGCTCTCCAAGAAGATCCGTGAGCAGGGTGGTGAGCTTCGCCTCGCAGACCTCAACGACGATCTGAAGACCCTCTTCGAGCTCACCAAGCTCGATACCCTCTTCCAGATCTCCGACACCCGCGAGATGGCGCTGCAGTCCTTCTGATGAGAGAAAGCAGAAGGCAGAAAGCAGAAAGCAGAAAAGACTCGTAGAGAGCGGCCCCTCGTACCCGAGGCAGTTCTCTGCTTTCTGCTTTCTGCTGTCTGCGTTCTCTCTCCGCCCGTCCCAACCCTCACCCCGAATCATGCAGTCCTCCCCCCCCACCGCACCGCCACTGCGAAAGCTCCGTGTCGCGCTCGAGGTCGAGATACCGAGCGACGTGCGCTACATAGAGCAGGTGGTGGAGGTGATCGCGCGCCAGTGCAGGCAACTGGCGTACAACAAGCGGCAAACCACTCTCAACGTCCCCGTGGCGCTCACCGAGGCGCTCTCCAACGCGATCCTCCGCGGGAATGCCGAGGAGGCGGCCAAGCACGTCCAGGTGCGTTGCGACGTGGACAGCGACCGGCTGGTAGTCGAGGTGGTGGATGAGGGGACCGGCTTCGATCTCAACGGCTGCATGGAAGATCCAACGCTGCCCGAGAACATCGTCCGCGAGGACGGACGCGGGCTCTACCTCATGGCCCGGCTCATGGATTCAGTGGAGCGCTTCAGCAACCATGGCAACGTGGTTCGCATGACGCTCCGACGCCATGACTGACCTTCAAGGCGTACTGACCGCGTTCCGCGACGCTACCCTGTGTAGTGCCGCGTTGTGGACGCAGGACGACGATCGCCCGCCCGAGAGGGTGGCCACATCGGTTCCGGCCGTCGGCGTGCTCGGGTGGACGCCGCCATTCGAGGACGGCCCGCCCAGACGCGTCCCCTCGCCGGGTGGACCGGTCATGGTCGCCTCGCTCCCCGGCGCGCGCCGGGCATGGCTGGTGGTGGGACCGTGCACCGCCGAGAACGGTAACGACCAGATCGAGTCGTACCTGCGCTTCCTCCTTCCGGTCATCTCGCAGTACCTCTCGAGCGGCCTCGAAGTGGAGCACGCGGCGAACGAGCTCGCCGAGCGCTACGAGGAGATCAACCTCCTCTACACGATCACGGAGATCCTCGGTCGCACGCTTTCGCTCGAGGAGGCAGCGACCACGATCCTGCGCGAAATCTCCGAGACCGTTGGTGCCCGCCGCGGCTCCATCCTCGTGCACGACCGCGTCACCGACACGCTCCAGTGCGTCGCCGCTCTCGGCGCGGCAGCGATGGACGTGCCGCCTATCGCGCTCGACGATCCGTGCAGCGTCTCGGCGAGCGTGTTGCGCGAGCGGCGGGCGACGATCGCCGAGGAGAGGCCGGATTCGCCCTTGTGCGCCGCGGAGGCTCTGTACCGACACGGAACGATGCTTTCGGTGCCGATCATGTGGACGGCGCCCAGCGGCGGTCCCGAGCCGCTAGGCGTGGTGAACCTCTCCGACCGCTCCGGTGGGCAGCTCTTCACCGCGGGCGACCAGAAGCTCATCGCGGCGATCGCCACGCAGATCGGCACCGCGATCCAGAACTCACGGCTGGTGCGCGAGTCGCTCAGCCAGCAGCGCCTGGTGCAGGAGCTGGCGCTCGCCCACGATCTGCAGATGCGCCTCCTCCCTCGCACGCAGACCGCGGCGCCGGAGGCGGACGTGGTGGCGCGCGTCATTCCCGCCGAGAGCGTGGGGGGAGACTTCTACAACCTCTTTCGGCTCGGCGGCGGGCGCACGGGCGTCATGATCGGCGACGTGTCGAGCCACGGCTACCGGGCCGCGCTGATCATGGCGCTCGCCATGAGCGCCTCGGCCATCCATGCGCAGGCGGCGGCAGGTCCAGGAGAGATGCTCTCGGCGCTGCTCGGTACTCTGCGAGAAGAGCTGGCGACCACGGAGATGTTCATCACGACGTTCTACGGCGTGATCGACCGCAACGCCGGAGTGCTGCGCTACGCGAACGCCGGGCATCCGTACGCCTACCACATCGGTGCCGATGGCTCGGTCGAGCGGCTGGGCGCCATCGATGCGCCCCTCGGAATGGTGGAGTCGGTGCCATCGGCGCGCTCACGACCATGGTCGCGCGGCGACCTGCTCCTTCTTTTCACCGACGGCGTGAGCGATGCTCGCAACCGCTTCGGCCTGCGGCTCGGCGAGGCGACCGTCCTGGACGTTGTGCGCGAGAATCGCGGGGAGCCGCCGTCGACGATCCTGGAGCGGGTCTTCGAGCTTCTCGAGGAGCATACCGGCGAGGCGGTGCAGACCGACGACATCGCCGTGGTACTCACGGCCAGTTGAACGCCGGCACGGACGCGCGTGGCGCGTCGCGAGGAAGTGGAGCATGAGCGGAGAGTGGGGCGGCGCTCCGCCGCCGGTTCGCAAGAGTCTGGGTCAGCACTTCCTCAGCGACCCGCGAATCCTGGCACGCATCGCCGACGCGCTCGGTCCGGTGCACGATACCACCGTGGTGGAGATCGGGGCCGGCCGTGGTGCGCTCACCGACCAGCTGCGCGAACGCGCCCATCGCGTGATCGCGGTGGAACTGGATCGCGCTCTGGCGGAGCTTCTCCGGACGCGCTTCACCGGTGACGATCGTGTGAGCATCTTGGAGGGCGACATCCTGCGGATGCCGCTCGGAGAGCTGGCCGGCGGGGAGTACACGCTGGTCGGCAACGTTCCGTACTACATCACCACACCGATCGTCTTTCACGCGCTCGAGCGTCCGCGCCCGTCGCGCGCGGTCTTCCTGGTGCAGCGCGAGGTGGCGGAGCGGATGGCCGCCGCTCCCGGGAATGCGGAGTACGGAGCGCTCACGGTGAATCTCCAGGCGACCGCGCGGGTAGAATCGCTCTTCACCGTACCGCCGGGAGCGTTTCACCCGCCACCGAAGGTGCAGAGCGCGGTGGTGCGCATCGAGCCGCTGGCGCAGCCGCTGATACCGGAGGGACTGGAGCACGATTTTCGGACGCTGGTGCAGGCCGCCTTCGCGCTCCGCCGCAAGCAGATGCGGCGCGTGGTGCGTAGTATCACGGGGCTCGATCCCCTTGCCGCCGAAGCAGTGCTCCGGGAGTGCGGCATCGCTTCCGACGTACGCCCCGAAGCTCTCTCGCCACAGCAGTTCGCCTCCCTCGCTATCGCGCTTCGCGAGCGGGGCGGGGCGTGATCGCAGAACCTTAAACCACTTTCGACCCCGAGACCATGCGCATTGTCATCCACCCGCTCGCCCTCGTAGCGACTCTCTGCGTGCTCCCGACAACCGGAACCTTGGCACAGAAGAGTGACGGCGCGTCCATCCCCAGGACGCTCCGCCCGGCGGTCGAGGTGGTGAAGGCGCGCAATCCGTGGATCCTCGAGCAGCAGCAGTCCATATGCGAGATCCCGGCGCCTCCCTTCAAGGAAGCCGATCGTGCCGCGGAGCTCGAGCGCCGCTTCGAGGCTTTGGGCCTCGTCAACGTGCGCATCGACGGGGAAGGGAACGTGATCGGAGAGCGCCCCGGGAACGGAAACGGACCTACGGTCGTCCTATCGGGTCACCTCGATACAGTCTTCCCGGAGGGGACCGACGTGGAAGTGCAGCGAGAGGGGACTCGCTTCACGGCTCCCGGAATCGCCGACGACTGTCGCGGGCTCGCCGTGATACTGGGCGTGGCCCGCGCGCTGGGCGACGCGAAGGTGAAGACGCCCGGCACAATACTCTTCGTGGGCACGGTGGGCGAGGAAGGCGCGGGGAACCTCCGCGGCGTGCGCTACCTCTTCGAGAAGGAGCTGCGCGGGAAAGTCGACTACTTCATCTCGGTGGACGGCGCGGGCCTCGGCGTCACCAGCCGCGCCGTGGGTAGCCACCGTTATCGCGTTCAATTTGCCGGTCCGGGAGGACACAGCTACGGCGCGTTCGGGATGCCGAGCCCGATCCACGCCATGGGTCGCGCCATCGCGCTCATCGACGAGATCCAGGTGCCGCGCGATCCCAAGACCACATTCAACGTCGGCATCGTGCGCGGTGGCACTTCGGTGAACTCGATAGCGGCAGATGCCAGCATGGATGTGGATCTGCGCTCGGAGTCGCCGGAAGCGCTGGCCACGCTCGACCAGAAGTTTCACGCCGCGCTCGACAGCGCGCTGGCCGCGGAGCGGAACCGCTGGAGCACCTCCAACGCGCCGCTGGAGATCGCGATAGACACGATCGGCATCCGTCCCACGGGCGGGCAGTCGGATACCGCGCGGATCGTGCGAGTGGCCGTGGCTGCGGGGAAGGCGCTCGGCTTCA
The DNA here is from genome assembly GCA_035688075.1 of Gemmatimonadaceae bacterium. Taxonomy (GTDB): domain Bacteria; phylum Gemmatimonadota; class Gemmatimonadetes; order Gemmatimonadales; family Gemmatimonadaceae; genus JADGGM01. The sequence continues at coordinate 19,646 of DASSNL010000072.1, read as the reverse complement.
CTCCGCACACCGGGGCGTCGAGCACCGACTCCAACATCCCCATAAGCCTTGGCATCCCCGCGATCACGATAGACGGTGGCGGTAAGAGCCGCGGCTCGCATTCCCCCGAAGAGTGGTACGACGACGGCACCGACGGATACCTCGGGCCGCAGTGGGCGCTACTCATTGCCACGACGCTGGCCGGGGTGAAGTAGCCGCCGCGGTCGCGCGAAGAAGTGCTAGGCCGACTCGCGGTTGGTGAGCGCGAAGGAGAGCCCTTCGAGCTCCATCGCCATGTTGACCATCTTGACGGTCACGTCCTCGGGGACGGCGAGACGCCGGGGAGCGAAGCTCATGATCGCGTGGATCCCTGCCTCCACGACCATGTCGGCGGTGGACTGGGCCGCCCTGGCGGGAACCGCGATGACCGCGATGTCGGCCTCGGCGCTCTCGCGATCCGTCGGGAGGCACTCGAGCGCACGGATGGTGAGACCATCGACATTGCGGCCGATCTTCAACGGGTCGTTGTCGTAGATGGCGGTGATCCGGAAGCCGCGCTCCGCGAAGCCGTGATATTGTGCGAGCGCGGCGCCGATCTTACCGGCGCCTATAATGATCACGCGCCACTCGCGCTCGAGGCCCAGGATCTTGCGGAGCCGTGAGGCGAGCTCTGGAACGGAGTATCCGAGCCCTCGCTTGCCGAAGGAGCCGAAGAAGGAGAGGTCTTTGCGGACCTGCGCGGAGGTAGTCCCACCGCGTGCCGCGAGCTCGTCGCTGGATATGGTGGCGAGTCCGCGCGCCTCGAACTCTTCGAGGAAGCGGAGGTAGAGAGACAGGCGTCGGATGGTCGATTCGGCGATTCTTTTCACGTGTTGCGCGGCTTGTGAATTTCTTCACAAGTTAGCGGGATTGATCGTTTCCTGCCAGCGCCCCAGGCCGTTTTCACTCCATCCGCGCCCTCGCCGCCCGCATCACACTGGTAGCCACCGCACGCGACGGGTTATCTTCGCACACCTATGCCTGTTCGCGTAACGTCGGAGATCGGTGCGCTCCAGTCCGTACTGGTCCATACACCAGGCCCCGAGCTCCTGGCCGTAACGCCAGCCAACCGGGCCGACTACCTCTACGACGATATCATCGACGTCGAGAGCGCCCAGCGCGAACACCGCCGCTTCGTAGCGATCCTGGAACGCTTCGCCCGCGTCCACTACGTGAGTGATCTCCTGGCCGAAGTGCTCGTCGCCCGCGACGCCCGCGAGCTGCTCATCCGCGAAGCCACCCATATGGTCCCCTCCGGCCCGCTCGCCTCGCGGATAGGCGAGCGATCGCCCGAGGAGCTGGTAGGGATGCTGATCGAGGGCGACGAGGAGACCCCGGGGCCGCTCGCGCGCACGCTGAACGAGCACGGCTACATGCTGCCGCCGCTCCCGAACCTCTTTTTCACGCGCGACACGGCCATGGTGCTGGGCGACCACGTGATGATCGGCTCCATGCGCTACGGCGTCCGCTGGTCCGAAGAGCTGATCATGAAGGCGCTCTTCACCTACCACCCGCTCCTGGAGAACCAGGGGATTCTCTACGACGGCGCGTCGGAGCGGCGGAGCAACTACACGCTGGAAGGCGGGGATGTACACCCGCTTCGTGCAGATACGCTGCTCATCGGTTTCAGCGAGAGATCGAGCCCCGCTGCCATCGACTTCCTCACCGAGCTCGCCTTCGAGCACACTCCGGTGACGGACGTGATCGTGGTGGTGATGCCGGCGGAGAATACCGCCATCCACCTCGACATGATCTTCACCCAGCTCGACCGCGAGCTCTGCGTCGTCTACCCGCCGCACTTCGTGGGCGCGGAGCGGCTCGCGATCCTCCACCGGCGGAAGGGGCAGCAGGAGATGCGCGAGATGCCCAACATCTTCGCGGCGCTCCGCGAGGTGGACATGCCGCTCGAGCCGATCTTCTGTGGAGGCGACCGGCGCATCGTGCAGGAGCGCGAGCAGTGGGCGAGCGGCTGCAACTTCCTCTCGGTGGCGCCCGGCGTCGTGATCTCCTATGCACGAAATGAGGCGACGCTCCTCGAGCTCGAAAAGATGGGGTTCCGGATGATCCCCGCGGTGGACTTCCTCACTGGCCAGGACCGCGTTCCGGAAGGCGAGCGCGCGGTCATCACCTTCGAGGGTGCCGAGCTCGTGCGCGGCGGCGGTGGGCCCCGCTGCATGACGCTCCCGCTCAGACGCGACGATCCGTGGACGTAGACTCCTTCCTGGCCGAGCGCGCGAAGGACTTTCTCGCCGCCGGGCCCGCGCACGCGGTTCCGCTCATCGAGCACGTCTGCCAGCTCCCCGGGGCGCCGGCGCTCGTCGCGGAGCAGATGGCGATGGCACTCTTCGGCGGCCGCCCCGAGTTCGCGTCCGGCCCCGACGGCACCTGGCGCCTGGCACCGAAGCCGGAGCCGCGCCCCGTCGCACAGGATGATCTCGATTCGCTCTCGTACGCGGTGGTGGACGTGGAGACCACGGGAACTCGCGCGGGCGCCGGCGACCGGATCACGGAGGTAGCCGTCGTCGTGCTGCGCGGCGGAGAGGTGGTGCAGCGCTACGAGACGCTCGTGAATCCCGAGCGGCCCATCCCACCGATGATCACCGCGATCACGCACATCACCTGGGAAATGGTGAAGGACGCCCCGCGCTTCGGCGAGATATGCGGCGAGCTGCTCGAGGTTCTCTCAGGGCACGTCTTCGTCGCGCACAACGCGGAGTTCGACTGGCGCTTCATCTCCGCGGAGGTAGCGCGCGCCAGCGGGCGCCGCCTGGATTCGCGCCGACTGTGCACCGTACGGCTGGCGCGCAAGGTATTGCCGCACCTTCCCAGCCGGCGGCTCGACAGTCTCGCGCACTATTACGGTGTGGATATCGTGGACCGTCACAGGGCGCTCGGTGATGCGGATGCCACGGCACGCATCCTTCTCCGTCTGCTGAGGGAAGCACAGGACCGCGATTGCATCCGCTGGGATGATCTTCAGCGGCTCCTCGCGCCATCATCCGGCAAGCGGAAGCGGCGGCGCTCGGCGCTCCCCGCTCCAGTGGACAGGGACACCACGGCATGAGCGCTCCCGAACCTCTCCTCGAGACGAGAAAGATCGGCTCCTGGACCGTGCACGCGATCCAGGCCGGCGGCCAGATGCTCGACGGCGGCGCGATGTTCGGCGTGGTTCCCAAGGCGCTCTGGGAGCGCCGCATCCCCGCGGATGCCCGAAACCGCATCCCGATGGGGATGCGCTGCCTTCTGATCGAGCACGACACCGGCCTCATCCTGATAGACACGGGCGCGGGGAACAAGGAGACGGAGAAGTTCTACGACATATACGGGATCGAGAACGCCGGCGGTGAAGAGCGGACCGCGCTCGAGGCGGGAATCCACGCAGCCGGCCACCGCCCCGAGGACGTGGCACTGGTCATAAACTCTCACCTGCACTTCGACCACGGGGGAGGGAACACCTACCGCGACGCCGACGGCAGCGTGCGGCTCTCGCTCCCCAACGCGCGCTACGTGGTGCAGCGCGGCGAGTACGAGTTCGCCACGCATACCAACGAGCGCACCGCCGCGTCGTACTTCCCGCACAACTTCGTTCCCGTGCACGAGGCCGGCCGGTTGGATCTGGTGGAAGGGGAGCGCGAGATCGTCCCCGGGATAACGGTGATTCCCACACCGGGCCACGTCCCCTTCCACCAGGGGATCCTCATCGAATCCGGCGGCGAGCGCGCCTTCTACCTGGCGGACCTGGTGCCCACCGCTGCGCACCTCCCCCTCCCGTGGATAATGGGGTACGACCTCGAGCCGCTGGTCACGCTCGAGACGAAGCGCCGCATCCTGGAGCGAGCGATGAAGGAGCGCTGGCTCGTGCTCTTCGAGCACGATGCGACCAACTCCTGGGGGAGGGTGGGGCACGACGGGAAGTCGTACATGTTCCTCCCGGAGAAGGGCTAGCGGGGCTAGCGGTCATCCCGGCGAGCAGAATCGCCGTCATCCCCGCGAAAGCGGGGACCCATGTTCGGTTGAGTAACATGGGTCCCCGCTTTCGCGGGGATGACCTGGGGAACCACACCTCGTCATCCGCGCGGTTGACGCGACAGGCGAGGGCACCTAAATTACGGTTGCACAATCGAATAAGTAGAGCTGGTTAAACCGCTCTCACCCTCTGGCCCCCGATCGGCGGTACTTCGGGGCGTGCTGCAGGAGTTCAACGCATAGGAGATTCACCCGCGTCGAGCGGGTGTTTCATCGTGCATCGCGGACTCCCCAGGGCAGTTCGCGTTTTTTTGTTTCCCTCTTCGAGGAGCATCGCCCATTCAGGATAGCACCAAGCGCATCCGCGTCAATCGGCAGATCCGCATCAGTCCACTTCGCGTGATCGCGCCCGATGGTTCCCAACTCGGTATTCTCGATCTCGAGACGGCCCTCGCGCAGGCCGAAGCACAAGGCCTCGACCTCGTCGAGGTAGCACCGATGGCCAGGCCTCCCGTCGTCAGGATCATGGACTACGGGAAGTTCAAGTTCGAGCAGGCCAAGATGGCGCGGCAGGCGAAGAAGAAGCAGCACGTCATACAGCTCAAAGAGGTCAAGTATCGGCCCGGAATCGACGATCACGATTTCGAGACCAAGACGAGACACGCGCGCCGCTTCCTCGCAGATGGAAACAAAGTGAAGGTGACCATGATGTTCCGCGGCCGACAGGTCGCGCACCCCGAGCTCGGCAAGGACGTGCTCGACCGGGTGTCCACCGAGCTCGCCGATGTCGGAAAGGTCGAGACAGATGCGAAGCTCGAGGGAAGGAACATGACCATGATACTGGCTCCAAAGTAGGAGCGTACGGGGACTACCCTCATGAAAATGAAAACCCACAAAGGCGCTGCGAAGCGCTTCAAGACTACGGCCTCGGGGAAGGTACGGCGCTTCAAGGCCAACAAGAGCCACATCCTGACCAAGAAGAGCCCCAAGAGAAAGCGGAACCTCCGTCGCTCCGATCTCGTGCAGACGACCGGCGATACCAAGCGCATCAAGCGCCTCATCCAGGCGTAAGGAGATAGACAATGCCTCGCGTCAAATCCAACGTCGCACGACTCAAGCGGAAGAAGCAGGTGATGAAGGCGGCCCGCGGCGCCTTCGGTGCCCGCAGCAAGCTCTGGAAGGCCGCCAAGGAGAACGTCGAGCGTGGCTGGGCGTACGCCTACCGCGATCGCAAGAACAAGAAGCGCGAGTTCCGCCGCCTCTGGATCGTCCGCATCAACGCGGCCGCTCACCAGAACGACATGAGTTACAGCGTCTTCATGAACGGCCTCCGCAAGGCCGGTATCGAGGTCGATCGTAAGATCCTCGCCGATCTCGCCGTCCGTGATCCCGCCGCCTTCACGGCGCTCGCGGAGAGAGCGCGGGCCGCGCTGTAACTGCGCTCCGCGGTTGCGAAGGTACTGTTTGCTGGAAAGCAGACAGCAGAGAGCAGAAAGCAGGAACTGCTAGAGGGTTCGGGGTTCAAAGTTCAGGAACTGCCTTGGACGCATGAATCTCGACCGATGTGCAGTTCCTGCTTTCTGCTCTCTGCTTTCTGCTTTCTATCCTCCCTCTTACCTTGCACGACATGTCTCTCGACGAATTTCTCTCCGCGGCGGAGGCCATAGAGCGAGAAGGGATCGCGACGATAGATGCCGCGGACTCCTTCGAGGCCATCGATGCGGCGCGCAACGACCTGTTGTCGCGCCGCAGCGGGCGCCTCACGGAGCTCATGCGCGAGCTGCCAACCCTGCCGGATGGCGATCGGCGGCAGGCGGGCGCGGCGATCAATCGCGTGAAGCAGACGCTCGGCACAGCGCTCGATGCGCGCCGCTCGGCGGTGGGAACGCGCGCGCCGGCTGCACCGGCCCTCGATCTCTCCATGCCCGCGCGCGAGCGCTGGAGGGGCGCGCGGCATCCCGTGACGCTCGTCATCGAGGAGATCGAGGCGATCTTCGGTGAGCTCGGCTTCACCATCGCCACCGGTCCCGAGGCGGAGCTCGAGTGGTACAACTTCGGCGCGCTCAACTTCCCGCCCGATCATCCCGCGATGGACATGCACGACACCCTCTACCTCGAGGGTGCCGGTGATGGCGGGTTGCTGCGCACCCACACGTCGCCGGTGCAGGTACGCACGCTCCAGACGTACGATCCCCCCATCCGCATCCTCGCACCGGGGAACGTCTACCGTCGCGACTTCTTCGACGCGTCGCACGCGCCGATGTTCGCGCAGATAGAGGGGATGGCCGTGGACGAAGGCGTGAGCTTCGTGGATCTCAAGGCCACGCTCACCCACTTCGCCAACCGCTTCTTCGGCGAGGTGCCTACACGCTTCCGCCCCAGCTACTTCCCCTTCACCGAGCCGTCGGCGGAGATGGACGTGGCGTGCAGGATTTGCGGCGGCTCGGGATGCGCGTCGTGCAAGGGCACCGGCTGGATGGAGATCCTCGGCTCGGGGATGATGCATCCCAGCGTTCTCGAAGCCGCGGGACTCGACAGCGAGCGCTACACGGGTTGGGCGTTCGGGATGGGACCTGCGCGCATCGCCATGCTGCGATATCAGATCCCGGATATCCGGCTTCTCTACGACTCCGACGTGCGCTTCCTGGAGCAGTTCGCAACGTGAACGCATCGCACGAATGGCTCTCCGCTTTCCTCCCCGGCGCCGACCTCTCCGTGGAGGAGATGCGCGACATCATCACCGCGCGCTGCTGCACGGTGGACGAAGTCGTGCGCCTGCGCGAGGATCTCTCCGATGTGGTGATCGGCCGCGTGGTGGAAGCCGCGCCGCATCCGGACTCGGATCATCTCTGGGTAACGCGCGTGGACGCGGGGCTCCCCGACGGTGAGCTGCTCGACGTCGTGTGCGGCGCTCCGAATGTGCGCGCGGGTGCCACCTATCCGTTCGCGCCCGCTGGCTCCACGCTCCCCGGAGGGCTCAAGCTGGAGAAGCGGAAGATCAGAGGCGCCGTCTCCAACGGGATGCTCTGCTCGGCGCGCGAGCTCGGTCTCGGCCAGGACTACGAGGGAATCCTCGAGCTGAACACGAGCGCTCCGCCAGGCACGCCGCTCCTCTCCGCGATATCGGTTGGCGATGCACGGCTGGTGATAGATGTCACGCCCAACCGGCCAGATCTGCTTTCACACCTCGGGCTCGCACGCGAGCTCGGCGCGGCCACAGGCGTGGCGCACCGGCTTCCCGCGCTGCCCGACCACCGGAGCGCGGCGGGTGCAGGCGGCAACGGCGCAGGCGTCGCACAAAGAGCCGTCGAGTCGCGCGAGCGAGCCGCGACGGGCGGAGTGGATGTCAGCGTGGAAGACGCCGACTACTGTCCCCGCTACATGGGCGTCGTGCTGCGTGGCGTGAAGGTGGGTCCGAGCCCCGAGTGGCTCGCGAACCGGCTAGCGGCGATCGGCGCGCGGCCGATCAACAACGTGGTGGACATCACCAACTACGTGCTCCACGAGCTGGGGCAGCCGATGCACGCGTTCGACGCAGCGCGGCTCGCCGGTCCTGCGATCATCGTGCGTCGCGCTCGCAAGGGAGAGAAGCTCCTCACCCTCGATGGCGTCGAGCGCACCCTCGACGAGTCGATGACGGTGATAGCCGACGCCGACCGCGCGCAGGCGATCGCCGGCGTCATCGGCGGAGGGGACAGCGAGGTCACGGACACGACCACCGACGTCTTCCTGGAGGTAGCGCTCTTCGACCCTGCCGGAGTGCGGCGTGCGCGTCGCGCGCTCGGCGTCTCGACCGACGCGAGCTACCGCTTCGAGCGCGGTGTGGACGGCGAGCTCCAGCCGATAGCGCTCGCGCGTGCGGTCGAGATGCTCGTGTCGATCGCCGGCGCCAGGGTGGAAGGTGCGCCGGTGGACATCGAGCGCATGCCGCGCGAGCGCCATCGCATCGCGCTGCGCCCCGCACGCGTGTCACGGCTTCTCGGCGTGGACGCGAGCCCGGCGCAGATCGCGAAGCTCCTGGGCTCCATCGGCTACGAGATCGAGACACGGAGCGACGACCGTCTCACGGTCGTGGTGCCGAGCTGGCGCCCGGATGTCACCGCGGAGGTGGACCTGGTGGAGGAGGTCGCGCGGCTCTGCGGCTACGACTCGTTCCCGGCGGAGCTGCGTGCCTTCCGACCGGGGACGGTTCCGGACTCGCCAGTGGAGCTCCTGACCCGGCGGCTGCGCGCGCACCTCGTGGCGACCGGATTACTCGAGACGCGCCCCATGCCGTTCGTGCGCGGAGCGGAGGAAGGCTTCGCGCGCGTCGCGAATCCGCTGGCGGAGAACGAAGCGTATCTCCGGCGTGAGCTCCTGGACACGCTCGCTCGCCGCGCGGAGTACAACTTCACGCAGATGCAGCGGGACGTGCGTCTCTTCGAGATCGGCTCGGTTTTCTTCCCGACCGGAGATGCACTCCCTTCCGAGGCGCTGCACGTAGCCGCGCTGGTGACCGGTGGTCGCAGGCCACCGCACTGGACCGAGGTGCGTCCGCCCGACTTCGACGAATGGGATGCCAAGGGCCTGGCCACGGAGCTGGCAACCGTGGCGTTCCCCGATGCGCCGGTCGAGCTCCGCGCGGCGGAAGGCGCCGAGCTGGAGGAAGGGGTGCTCTGGAGGGTGCTGGCCCACGGCAGAGAGCGCGGCGCGGTGCGCCGGCTCTCACTCGACGCACCCGTGTGGGCGTCGGGCGTGTTCGGCGTGGAGCTCTCGCTCCTCGAAATCGAGTCGCGTCCCGTGGCAGCGCGAGGGAAGCGGTTGCGCACGGCTGCACTCGAGCACTCCGCGGGAGCCGGCGCGCGCCGGCCGGCGGCCGCGGCGAGGGCGGTTCGCTACCGTACGCTCCCGTCCACACCGGCGTCGGACTTCGACATCGCGCTTCTCGTCCCCAACGATCTTCCCGCGTCCAGGGTGGAAGATGTGATACGGCGAAGCGCCGGCGAGCTTCTCGAGCGGCTCACGCTCTTCGACGAATACCGCGGGGAGGGAGTCCCTGCCGGACAGCGGAGCCTGGCGTGGCGATTGACGTTCAGGCATCCGGAGCGCACTCTACGGGACAAAGAGATCGCCGGTCGGCGGCAGAAACTCCTCAGAACCCTCGAAGGAGAATTAGGTGTCCGACAGCGCACGACCTGACCTCGCGGCCTTCCGCGAGCTCGAGCAGCTAATAAGGGCCCTGGGTGATGAGATGGCCGCCTGGCGCCGCCGCGCACACGAGGCGGAGTCGCGGCTGAAGGCGACCGAGGCGCGGCTCGCTCGCCAGGCGGCTCAGCCGGCGAGCGCCGGTGCCGGCACGACGCCCACCTCCGCGCCCGCACCGGCAGCCGCGCAGCCAGCCCCCGCCGGAGCTTCCGGCCAGCTCGTCGCCGCGCTCCAGCGCGAAAACCAGGAGCTGCGACTGCGGCTCGAGGCAGCGCGCCAGCGCACCAGGCAGCTCCTCGACCGCGTGCGATTCCTCAGGCAGCAGCACGAGATCGGGAGCGCCGAGCGATGAACACGCGCAAGTCTTCGGTCAAGGTGACCATCGTCGGCGAGGAGTACACGATCCGCAGCGACGAATCGCCCGAGCGGACGCGCGAGGTCGCTGCCTACGTTGACGAAACGATTCGCAACCTCATGAACGCCGGCGCGGTGGTGGAATCGCACAAGGCCGCGATCCTGGCGGCGCTGCAGATCACCGCCGAGTACTTCAACGCGCGCAGAGCACCCGAGGAGATGGCCGAGAAGCTCCACGGGCTTTCGAACAACGTCAGGAGAATGTTGCCTCCGGGGAAACGGGGCGACTGATTGCCTTTTGTTCGGTGCTTAGATAATTTCTGTTCAGGTAGCCGGTTAGCCACGTAGGATCAAGCGCTCGTTGCGGTTAGCGTCTCCGTCCCGCGCCCCACGGCGGCACTGGATCGAGGCCCGCCCCACCGAGCTCGAGCGTGACAGCCGGCGGGTTCTCCCCAAGCCACGCGACGATGCTGTCGCGTTGGAGCATAGATCAAATGAACGAGACCGCGCTATTCGCCGCGTCGGGCGCAGCCATTATCATCGCCGCCGCGGCTTTTTTCGTTCTCGGGAGGGTGCGCGGCCGCGCCGCGGAGCGGGCCGGCCAGGCGGCGGCCGGTGCCACCGCCGAGGAAACCGCGAAGCGCATCCTGAGCGATGCACGACGCGAGGCCGAGACGCTGCAGAAGTCCGCAGTAGTGGCCGGCAAGGAAGAGTCGATCAGACTCCGCGAAGCCTGGGAAGCGGAGGTGGCCAAACGACGAGAAGAGCTCGACCGGGCCGAGCGACGAGTCCAGGAACGCGAGAGCAGCCTCGATCGGAAGTTCGACATCCTCGAGCAGCGTGAGAAAGAGATCGGCCGGCGCGCGAGCGACATAGGGCGCAGAGAGAAGGCGGTCGGCGAACAGAGCGAGGAGTACGAGAGACTCCTTGCCGAGGAACGGCGCCGGCTCGAGCAGTTGGCCGGAATGTCGCGCGAGGATGCGAAGATGGAGCTGATCAACCGCCTCGCCGAAGAGGCGAAGGCCGAAGCCGCCAACCGGATCCGCGAGATCCGTGAGACCGCCCGCCGCAACGCCGACCGCGAAGCCAAGAAGATCGTAGCGCTCGCCGTTCAGCGCATCGCCGCCGAGCATACGTCGGAGATAAGCGTCTCCTCCGTGTCGCTCCCCAACGACGAGATGAAGGGACGGATCATCGGTCGGGAAGGGCGGAACATCCGCGCCTTCGAGCTGGCCACGGGGGTGGACGTCATAATCGACGACACCCCCGATACCGTTGTGGTCTCCTGCTTCGACCCCGTGCGCCGTGAGGTGGCGCGGCTCGCTCTCTCCAAGCTGGTTTCCGACGGCCGCATCCACCCTGGTCGCATCGAGGAAGTCGTCGCGAAGGCGCAGAAGGAGGTGGACGCGGCGATCCAGGAAATGGGCGAACAGGCAGCCTACGAGGTGGGCGCGCACGGTCTGCACCCCGAGCTGATCAAGCTCATCGGGCGGATGCACTACCGCACGAGCTACGGTCAGAACATCCTGCGACATTCGATAGAGGTGGCGCACCTCGCCGGGATCATGGCCGCCGAGCTCGAGCTCGACACGGCGATGGCGAAGCGCGGCGCACTCCTCCACGACATAGGTAAGGTGCTTACACATGAGCACGAGGGAACCCACGTGCAGCTCGGTGTGGAAGTGGCGACCCGCTACGGTGAGAATCCGCTGGTGGTGAACTGCATCGCGGCGCACCACGATGACGTTCCGCACGAGAGCGAAGTCTCCGTGCTCGTGCAGGCCGCAGACGCGATCTCGGGCTCGCGGCCGGGCGCGCGGCGCGAAGCCTTCGAGACGTACGTGAAGCGGCTCGAGGGACTCGAGCGTATCGCGTCGAGCTACAATGGTGTGGAGAAAGTTTTCGCTATCCAGGCGGGGCGCGAGATCCGCGTGATCGTGAGCCCCGACGACGTTGATGACTTCAGGATGACATCGCTGAGCGAGGAGATTGCTCGGCGGATCGAGGGCGAATTGCAGTATCCAGGTCAGATCAAGGTTGTGGTGATACGTGAGCAGCGGGCGGTGGACTTTGCCCGCTGAGCTCATCAATGGCGTGGCGGTGGCGCGCTCCGTCCGCGAGCAGGTGGCGTGCGACGTCAAGCGGCTCGCAGCGGAAGGACTCCGCCCCGGACTGGCAGTGGTGCTCGTTGGCGACGACCCCGCCAGCGCCGTGTACGTGCGCAGCAAGGGGAAGGCGTGCGAGGAGGCCGGCATCCACAGCGTCACGATCCGCCTCCCCGCGGAGACGAGCCAGGAAGAGCTCATCGCGCAGGTGGACGCGCTGAACGCCGACCCGGCGATCCACGGGATCCTGGTGCAGATGCCGCTGCCGCGCCATCTGGATGCCGACGCGGTGATCCGCCGCATACGACCCGACAAGGACGTGGATGGATTTCACCCGGTGAACGTGGGGAAGAACCTCATCGGCGAGCGCGATGGCTTCGTCCCGTGCACGCCCGCCGGCGTGCAGGAGCTCCTCGTGCGGAGCGGCGTCGAAACTCGCGGCGCGGAGTGCGTGATCGTCGGGCGCAGCAACATCGTCGGGAAGCCGATGATGGCGCTGATGGTCCAGTCGCATGCCGGCGCCAACTCCACGGTTACGGTGTGCCACAGCGCCACGCGCGATCTCGCCGCACACGTGAAGCGCGCGGAGATCCTCATCGTAGCGGCGGGGAAGCCGGCGATGATCACCGGTGACATGATCCGCCCCGGCGCGGTGGTGATCGACGTCGGGATCAATCGCGTGGAAGACGCGTCGGCATCGCGCGGCTACCGCCTGGTGGGCGACGTGGACTTCGAGAGCGCGAAGGAAGTGGCCTCGCTCATCACGCCCGTGCCGGGCGGCGTGGGCCCGATGACCATCGCCATGCTCCTCCGCAACACCGTGAAGGCGGCGGAGCAGATGGAGCGAGCGATAGCGTGAGCGCGCGACGGGAGCGCGGAACGGGGCGTATCGCGTCTCGCGATTCGTCGCACGAGCTGGATCTCTTCTCCGCGCTCGAGAGCGACGGAGAGGTGGATCTCGCCCCGCCTCCGCGCGCACGCAGGAAGCCACGCGCTGCGGCGGAGCCACCCCCCGCACCGACCCCGCCCGACATTGCCGCGGATCCTGGCGCGAGGCCCGAGTCGGCGATCTCCATCTCCACGTTGACGCGCATCGCGAAGGATGTGGTGGAGGGAGCGTTCATGCCGCTCTGGGTGCGCGGCGAGGTGAGCGACTTCAAGGCGCACCGGAACGGCCATTGGTACTTCTGCCTGCGCGATGACTCGTCGCAGCTCCGCTGCGTCGTCTGGTCGCGCGATCGCCAGCGCATCCCGGCGGCGCCCGACGACGGGATGCAGCTCTCCGCGCTCGGTCAGCTCACGGTCTATCCGGCACGCGGCGACATCCAGTTCAGGGTCACCGCCATGGAGGCCGCCGGCGATGGACTCTGGCGCAAGGCGCTCGAGCTATCCATAGCGCGACTCACCGAGGAAGGGCTCCTTGCCGCCGAGCGTAAGCGGCGGCTCGTCGCGTTTCCGCGTCGCGTGGCGGTGGTGACGAGTCCGGATGGTGCCGCGCTGCACGACATCCTCGCGGTGGTGCGCAGACGCTGCCCGGTCGTGGAGATCGTGGTGGTACCGGCGAAAGTCCAGGGCGACGGCGCAGTGGACGAGCTGGTCGCGGCGATCGAGCGGGTAAGCCGCTGGCGTGACGCGGACACCGTGATAGTCGGTCGCGGGGGCGGCGCGCGAGAGGATCTCTGGGCCTTCAACGACGAGCGCGTGGCGCGCGCGGTGGCCGGCTGCGCCGTGCCCACGATCTCCGCCGTGGGCCACGAGGTGGACGTCACCCTCTGCGACATGGTCGCCGACCTCCGCGCGGCCACGCCATCGGCAGCGGCGGAGGCCGCGGTCCCGATGCTCGCCGACCTGCGATCGCAGCTCTCGTCGTGTGCCACCGCGATGCGGTACGGACTCCAGCGCCGGGCCGCCTCCGCGCGCGCGCAGCTCGTGCGAGGGACGCGCGACCTGCGCGCTGCAACGGATCGGGCCGTGGAGCGCCGACGCGCGCGCCTCGAGAGCGCGGCCGGCCGGCTGAACGCACTGAGTCCGCTGGCCACTCTCGCACGTGGCTACGCCGTGGCGCGCGCTGATTCCGGGATGCCGCTCACGAGCCGGGGCAGCTTCACGCCCGGTCTCCACTTCCTGCTCACTCTTCGCGACGGCCAGGTGGGAGCCACCGTGGACGACGGCGTCGACGAGCACAACCGAACCGATCCACCAGTCGGGTGACCGTCGTGTCTTACGAGGAAGATCTCGCGCGGATCGAGCAGATCGTCGCTGAGCTCGAGCGCGACGACGTGGAGCTCGAGCGTGCCCTCGCCCTCTTCGAGGAGGGCGTGGAGCGACTCCGCAGCGCCGCCAGGACGCTCGAGCGGGCGGAAGGGCAGGTACGCCTCCTCGTGGAGCGTGGCGACGGGAGCTTCGAGCTTGCCGATACCGACGGCTGAGCGTACGCAGATCGAGCTCGCCACCGCACGCGCCGGAGTCGAGGCGGCGCTCGAGGCGCTCTGCGACCGATACCTCTACGCACTCCCGCCCCGGGTGGGCGAGGCGGTGCGCTACAGCGTCATGGGCGAGGGGAAGCGACTCCGCCCCCTTCTCGTGCTCGCGGCGTACCACGCGTGCGGAGGTGAAGGCGACGCGTACGCCCTCGCCGCATCGGTGGAGGTAGTGCACGCGTACTCGCTGGTGCACGATGACCTTCCGTGCATGGACAACGACATCATGCGCCGCGGGAGACCGACCACGCACCGCATCTTCGGGCCGCGCGTTGCGACGGTAGCCGGAGTCGCCATGGTGCCACTCGCGGCACGCGCCGCCGCCGACGCCGCGCGCTCACTCGGCTTGCCTCTGGCCTCGCGGAAAGCCATCGTTCGAGAGCTGATGCGCGCTTCCGGAGCCGGAGGGATGGTGGGCGGACAGCTCCTCGATCTCGAGGGGGAAGGGCGCTCACTCTCGCTCCCCGAGCTCGAGCGCGTCCACACCGCGAAGACCGGCGCCCTGATAGCTGCGTCCGTGCGAATCGGCGGGATGGCCGCGGGGGCCGACGCGCGGCAGTCGCGCGCCCTCGCACGCTACGGCGAGGCAGTCGGTCTCGCATTTCAGATAGCCGACGACGTGCTGGACGCCACTTCCACCACGGCCGCTCTGGGGAAGACCGCCGGTCGCGATGCCGTGCTCGGGAAGAGCACCTACCCGGCGCTCCTGGGCGTGGAAGGTGCCGTTGCGCGCGCTGCGCGACTGGCGGAGGAGGGGCGCGCGGCGCTGGAGGAGGGAGAGCTCCTCACCTCCGAGCTGGGGCGCCTGGCCAGCTTCGTGGTGGACCGCAAATCGTGACCAGCCACCCGCGCAGCCGGTTATTCTCCTTTGTCCACGGTACGCACTGAGCTTTTCGCATAAACCAGAGCCAAGATGCCTGTACTCCCCGATATCGACCTCCCATCCGATCTCAAGAAGCGCTCGCGCGACGAGCTGCGCACGCTCGCGCAGGAGATCCGCGCGGCACTCATAGACAGCTGCTCGCGAACGGGAGGACACATCGGCGCCGGACTCGGCGTGGTGGAGCTGGCCATCGCTCTCCATTACGTGTTCGACACGCCGCGCGACCAGATCGTGTGGGACGTGGGGCACCAGGGCTACCCGCACAAGATGCTCACCGGGCGGAAGGACCGCTTCGAGACGCTGCGCCAGGAGGGCGGGATCTCCGGCTTCCTCAAGCGCGACGAGAGCGAGTACGACACCTTCGGCGCGGGGCACGCCGCCACCGCGATCTCCGCCGCACTCGGGATGGCCGCCGCGCGCGACATCAAGGGCGAGAGCTTCCGTGTCGCCGCTGTGGTGGGCGATGGCGCACTCACATCCGGGCTCTCGTACGAAGGGCTCAACAACGCGGGTGCATCGGATCGCGATTTCATAGTCATCCTGAACGACAACGAGATGTCCATCGCGCCGAACGTGGGCGCCATCTCGCGGTACCTCGGCTCCATCCAGCGCAACCCTATCTACAACCGTGTGCGGGGCGCGATGGGGAAGGTGATGGACGAGCTTCCCGGTCCGCTCTCTGGGATAGGCGGCATGGTGCGGAAGTGGGAGGAGAGCATGAAGAGCTTTCTCACTCCCGGAGTGCTCTTCGAGGAGCTCGGCTTCCGCTACTTCGGCCCGATCGACGGACACGACATCGACATGCTGGTGGAGACCTTCGCGGCCGTGGAAGGGATGCGCACGCCGCGTCTCGTTCACGTGATAACCCAGAAGGGTAAGGGCTTTCCGGCCGGCGACCATGGCGAGAAGTGGCACGCGCTCCCCGCCGGCCACGATCCGGCCACGGGAAAGCAGCTGAAGAAGTCGTCGGCCAATCCCGCGTACACCGCGGTGTTCGGACGCGGTCTCGCCGAGCTGGGAGAGGAGAACGAGAAGGTCGTGGCGATAACCGCGGCGATGCCGGCCGGAACCGGAACCGCCTCGTTCGGGAAGCGATTTCCCAGGCGCTTCTTCGACGTGGGAATCGCCGAAGGGCACGCAGTGACCTTCGCCGCCGGTCTCGCGACGCGCGGACTTCACCCGGTGTGCGCGATCTACTCCACCTTCCTGCAGCGCGCATACGATAACGTGATACACGATGTCGCGCTCCAGCATCTCCCGGTCACCTTCTGCATGGACCGCGCGGGACTCGTGGGCGAGGATGGTCCCACGCACATGGGCCTCTACGACATCGCGTACATGCTCGCGGTACCGGGGATGGTGGTGACCGCGCCGAAGGACGCTACCGAGATGCTCGCGCTCCTGCGCACCGCAGCCGCTCGCGAGAAGGGACCCACTTCCATTCGCTACCCGCGCGACGCCGCGCCCGACGTCCCTCCGGCGCTGTCCGAGATCAGGGCCGTGCCCGAGGGAACGTGGGAAGTGCTGCGGCAGGGTGGCGACTTCGTGATCCTCGCCGTCGGCACGATGGTGCTCCCCTCGCTCGCGGCTGCGGAGGAGCTCGCAGCGGAGGGTATCGATGTGAGCGTCGTGAACTGCCGCTACCTGAAGCCGTACGACGAAGTCACCCTCACCGCCGTCGTGGCGCACCACAGGCACGTGCTGGTGGTGGAGGAAGGGACGGTGGTGAATGGCTTCGGTGCCTACATGGCACAGGTGATCGGCCAGCTCGATCCCTCCGTGCGCGTGGCCGTGCACGGAGTTCCCGATCGCTTCATCGAACAGGCCCCGCGCAAGCGGCAGCTGGAGCTCCTGGGGCTCGACGCCTCCGGGATCGCGCGGCGCGTGCGCTCACTGCACGGAAGCGAGGCGCTCACCGAGTGACGCGACTCGGCGTAGTCGGGAACCGCAGCTACGAGGGGCTCGGCCACGTCCTCGACACGCTCCGGCGCAGAGCGCCCGAGCTGGGCATCGAGCTCGCGTTCGAGGAGGAGCTGCGTCACATCGTACCCGACGCCGAGTCGCTGCGCGATCCGCTTGGCATCGATGCGCTGATCACCCTGGGCGGCGACGGTACGATGCTGCGCGGCGCGCGCTTCGTGGGCGACCGGCCGATCCCCATCCTCGGCGTGAATCTGGGGCGGCTGGGCTTCCTCACCGCGTGCGGCGGCGACCCCGATGAGCTGGAGATGGCGCTGGAGCGCTACATCGCCGGCGACTACGTGGTACAGCGGCGGATGGCGCTGACGGGTCACACATCGCGCAACGAGAGCGACCAGTGGCGCGCGTTGAACGACATCGTGCTGCACAAAGGCGGTTTCGCGCGCGTGGTGCACCTCGAGGTGTGGGTCAATGGAGAGCTGATCGGTACGTACGCCGCGGACGGTCTGATCATCTCCACTCCCACCGGCTCCACCGCCTACAGTCTCTCGGCGGGCGGCCCCGTGGTGGTACCGACCGTGGAGTCCATCGTCATCACCCCCATTTCCCCGCACACGCTAGCTGTGCGCCCGGTCGTGCTTCCGCCCAGCGCCGAGATCGAGGTGCGTGCGAATGATGGACCGGAAGAGCTTCTGGTGACGGTGGATGGACAGGTGGGTGCTACGTTCACCTCGGACGACACCCTCCGGGTTCGCCGGGCGGAACGGCCCGTGCTGGTGGTGCACTTCCGCGATAGCACGTTCTTTTCGAGGATGCGGCGGAAGCTGGGCTGGGGCGGGCTGCGGGGGCGCGACGAGAGCAAACGGTGCTGACCGAACTTCGAGTCCGGAACTTCGCGATAATCGAAAGCGTCACGCTGCCTCTCGCCGGCGGGCTGAACGTGCTCACCGGCGAGACCGGCGCCGGCAAGTCGATCATCGTGGGTGCGCTCTCGCTCCTCCTCGGTGAGCGAGCGAGCGTCGACAGCATCCGCACCGGCGCGGACCGCGCCGTGGTGGAGGGCGTGTTCGATGCCGCCGCTCAGCCGGCGCTCCTCGCACTGCTCGACGCGCGCGGAATCGACGTGGACGATGGCACCGTCGTTCTGCGCCGCGAGATCGCCGCCACGGGGCGCACACGCGCGTGGGTCAACGGCTGCAGCACCACAGCCGGCGTGCTCGCGGAGGTCGGCCGTCTGGCGGTGAATCTGCACGGCCAGCGCGAAGCGGAGACGCTCCTCGATCCCGAGGCGCAGCGAAGGATACTGGACGCCTTCTCGGAGGCGAGCGAGGAAGCGGAGCGCGTGCGCGCGCGCTGGGAGGAGCTCGGCGCGATCACGCGCGAGATCGACTCGCTCGCGCGCAGGCGCGCGGACGCCGAGCGCCGGGCGGATTACCTGCGTCACGTGGTGTCCGAGGTGGAAGCTGCGAAGCTCCGCGAGGGCGAAGATGTGACGCTCGAGGAGGAAGCGCGCCGTCTCGAGCACGCCGATGAGCTTCGCTCGCTGGTAGCGGGGATCTCTGCGCTCCTCGACGGCGGCGAGGAGTCGGTGCTTCCCCACCTCGCGCAGGGCGGCAAGGCGCTCGTCTCCGCGCAGCGCATGGATCCCTCGCTCGCGCGGATGCAGGAGCTCTTCGATGGAGCGTACTACTCGCTCGAGGAGCTCTCCCGCCAGCTGGACGAGTACGCGGCGTCGGTGGAGCTCGATCCCGCCAGGCTCGAGGAAGTGGAGCGGCGTCGCGATCTGATCTTCCGGCTCACCAAGAAGTACGGCCCCACGCTCGCGGAAGTGATCCAGACCGGCCGCGACGCGCGTGCCGAGCTCGATCTGGTGGACAGCGCCGACTTCGACCTGCGCGAGCTGGAGCAGCGCCGCGCCCAGGCGGTGGACGCGTTGCAGAAGGAAGCGGGAGCCCTCACCCGCCGCCGGACAGCTGGCGCCAAGAAGCTCGCGCGCGCGGTTGGCGAGCTGCTGCCGGCGCTCGGCATGCCTCACGGCAAATTCATGGTGGCGCTCTCCCCGCGCGACGAAATCGGAGCGACCGGCGCCGAGGACGTGGAGTTCCAGGTGGCGCTCAACGTGGGCCACGACGCCCGCCCCCTCGCGCGCGTGGCCTCCGGCGGCGAGCTGTCGCGACTGATGCTCGCACTCGAGACCATCCTCGCCCGCATCGACCACGTCCCCACGCTGATCTTCGATGAGGTCGACGCCGGAATCGGCGGCCGCGTCGGCCTCCAGGTAGGCGACACCATGCGTCGCGTTGCCGGCAATCACCAGGTGCTGGCCATCACACACCTCGCCCAGATCGCCGCCCGCGCCCACCACCACATCGTGGTCACCAAAGGCGAACGCGCCGGCGTCACCACCACCGACACCCGCATCGTCACCGACGAAGACCGTGTCCGCGAAATAGCCCGCATGCTCGGCGGAGACCCCGAGAGCGATGTAAGCCTCGCGCACGCGCGGGAACTGCTCGCTGGCGGGCAGGGGTAGGTCCGGGGCACCTATCCGGCAGCATCTCTGGGGCTGGGTTCATCGCGCGGACCTGCGGACGCGGAGGTCGCGGAGGGGTAAAGCGAGGACGCGGAGGGGCTCCGCTGCGAGATGGCCTCCGCTCTCGGTTCCGACATCTCTGCGAAGGGGAGTCAGGTGAGTTTTGGGGGAACTGCTCCCGCTCTCTGGAGTCCTGCCCACCC
>DASSNL010000068.1:0-9706 GCA_035688075.1 Gemmatimonadaceae bacterium | reverse complement strand
GTGTTCCGACTCGGGCACCGGGGCGGCCATGTCTCGGCGCCCTGCGGCGAGTTGCCGCACAGTCACCGGGCATGTGGGTCCGGGGTCGTGCGCGGGCCGCAAAATGAAGGCCCGCGTCGCCGCGCATGACCGCATCTTATTGGTGGTGTCGTTCCGCTCGCTGCGACTGCGCGAACTCGAGACGAGGTTTGGTAATGCCACTCAGGCTGGATGACCTGCGACGCTTCGCCGTCGCTCGCAGCCTCTTCAAACCGACAACGCTGAACGGTGCCATCGAGCAGCTCGGTTTCGTGCAGGCCGACCCGATCCGCGCACCCGCGCGCGCGCAGGACCTGATGCTGCGCCACCGGGTCGAGGACTACCGTGCTGGAGACCTCGAGCGCCGCTACGAGAAGCTCGGCATCGAAGAGGACTTCTTCCTCTCCTACGGGTTCATGGGGAGACCCATTCAGGCGCTGATGCACCCGCGTTCGTCCGCCGGTGTACCCGCGGACGGCTCTCGACCCTGGTCCACCGCGCGCCGGAAGCGCGCGCAGGCTCTGCTGGAGTTCGTGCGGGAGCGTGGCACCGTGCACCCTCGCGAAGTGGACGCGCATTTCGCGCATGGCAAGGTCCGGAACTACTGGGGCGGCTCATCGAACGCCTCGACCCAACTCCTGTCGGCCATGCATTACCGCGGAATGCTGCGTGTGGCGCGGCGCGAGGGCGGAGTCCGGATCTACGCTGCGCACCAACACGGCCCCGAGCCGGCGGACGCCGCCGAGCGCCTCGCACGAATAGATGCGTTGGTGGATGTGGCCGTCCGAACCTACGCGCCGCTCCCCGCCCCGTCGCTGTCCATCCTCGTAAGTCGGCTTCGCTATGCAGTGCCGCAATGGCGCGGGGAGTTGAAGAGTGCACTGACGCGCGCGAAGCAACGGCTCGCGCATGCGCGCGTCGATGGCATCGACTGGTACTGGCCCGCCGAAGAGGATGGGGCACGCCATGCGCCACCGGACACGGTACGGCTACTGACTCCGTTCGACCCCGTGGTATGGGATCGAGATCGCTTCGAGCTGTTGTGGGGGTGGACGTACCGCTTCGAGGCCTATACTCCGGCGCACAAGCGCAAGCTCGGCTACTACGCTCTGCCGCTCCTCTGGCGCGACCGCGTGATCGGTTGGGCGAATCTCTCCGTAAAGGAGGGGAAGCTCGACTCCGAGCTCGGTTACGTCCAATCGCGCGCACCGCGCGATCGCTCCTTCAAGCTGGCAATCGAGTCGGAGCTACAGCGGATGAGGGAGTCCCTGGCAGTCGGATCCTGAGACTCTGTTCAACGAGTGATGATTGACGGCACGCGATCATGCAACGGGCCAACCAGCCATCGTATTCCCTTCGCCGGTATCACGATCCGTGTAGCCGAGCAGGGTCATCGCGGACTCACCGGGCAGCGTGAACCAGGCGGGCCCAGTGAGCCGCTGGACGAAGCGACGGAACGTGTCCATAAGATCGCCACGCCGCATGAGAGAGTGTGATATACAGTTTTTTTTCTATAATGCATGATGGCAAGGAGGTGAGAGGGACGAGTCTCTCTCACGCGGCTCCGCGCAATGCCGAACTGCGGCCTGCCGTTCGACAGTGGTCAGGGCAACCTCGAGCACCGGGCATCCCGACAAGCCTACCACCAAGTGGTAGACGGTGCCTTGTAGTATACCACTGAGTGGTATATCTTGCTCGCATGCGCTACGACCTCGTCCACTTCATCCACACGCGGGAATTCGACGAGTGTCTCGCCGATCTTCCGATGACCGATGAGGAGTTACGCGACGTTCAGCGGACATTGCAATCCAACCCTGAAGCCGGAGACGCAATTCCAGGGGCTGGCGGCGTACGTAAACTGCGCGCTGCTGCTAAGGGCAAAGGAAAGAGAGGCGGCGCACGCGTCATCTACTTCTACGTAACAGTGCGGCGGACTCTCTACCTTCTGCTGGCATACGACAAGAGCGAGACCGACGACATCAGCGAAGGTGGCAAGAGAGTGCTTCGGCAACTAGCAGCACGGCTCGGCGCGGAGGGATCAGCTGGGCGCGTTCGGGAGCGAGGTCGATCTGCATACTGGCAAGCATTTCAGGCTGGCAGCGCACGGCAGACTGCAGTAATCGCGTGGCGCTGCCAAGCGCCGTCACCGACGCAACAGGAGCGAGCGGGCTATTGTGGACCGCTCGGGATGCGATGAAGAAAAAGGGATCCATCGAGGAGCGACTGATCCGTTCCATGAGCCAGGCCGTCGACATCGCGGAGGGCACCACTGCGCCATCACGCGAGTACGATTTGCCTCTCATGACTGCGAAGCGCGTTTCCGTGCCGCCAGCGCCAGTATACGACGCTAAGTCGGTGATCGCGATCCGGAACAATCTGAATCTGTCGCAGACGGTTTTCGCTCAGGCGCTGAACGTCAGCCCTGGAACCGTACGCAGTTGGGAGCAGGGCGAGAAGCCGCCACAGGGACCGTCGCGGCGGCTGCTCCAGATCGCAGCGAAGTCGCCGGAGACCCTACTCGGCGCGATCGTCATACGCGAGCCTGGGGAGCCGAAAGCTGAGGAGCCGAAGAGACGGGGCGATCGCTCGATGAAGAGCGCCGATCGCCGGACCGGGAATGGCCGTCGGCGGGGAAAGCACGGCGCGCGACGGCGCGGGCAGGCATAGGCGGTCGGGATTGAACCGACGACCGCTGGACTACGAATCGAGTGCTCGCCTGATCCAGAGTCAGGGGGTCCGTTTTCGTTCGCGAGATGAAGACGGGTCCCGAAATCGGCTCGAACCTCCGACCTGACGCCTGATAAGCGTGCGCTCTTAACCCCGCACGCCTGGAAAGCGTGCGCCGTAAACTGCCGCCCGGCGCAGGCGCTCATTCCACCTTCGCACAGAGTGGTGCCGGCGGTCGACCAACCGGTACGGCGGGATCGAGGCGCACCGACCGGTAGCTCACGGCGCGACCACGGTCAACAGTGCTGCGTTCGCCGCGAGCGGGCGTGCGCGTTCTCGCGCCTCTCCACGGACGTGCACGAGCACGCCGTGACCCGGGAGCGCCGGGTCACGGCGGCGACCCGTCAGTTCCGATAGATCTCCGGAAATTCGCGGCGCAGCTTCTCCACCTTGGGCGCATCGTTGATGACGATGTAGGGAGCATCCGGATGATGCGCCATGTAATCCTGATGGTAGGCCTCCGCGGGATAGAACTCACCCAGCCTGACGACCTGGGTGACGATCGGCCGAGGGAAGGTGTGCGCAGCTTCGAGCTGGGCGATGTACGCCTCGGCGATGCGCTTCTGATCGGCGTTAGCGAAGAAGACGGCTGAGCGGTACTGCGGACCCACATCCGGCCCCTGCCGATCGAGCTGCGTGGGATCGTGGGCAACCGAGAAGAATACGCGCAGCAGCCTGCCGTAGGAGGTCCGAGACGGGTCGTACACGATGCGCACGGACTCGGCGTGCCCGCTCTTCCCGGAGCTCACCTGCTCGTAGGATGGGCGCACCACCGAGCCGCCAGTGTATCCCGATACCACGGACTCCACTCCCTCGAGATGCTCGAAGACTCCCTCGAGCCCCCAGAAGCACCCGCCCGCGAGCACAGCCGTATCGCGCGCGGACACGCTGGTAAGAGGAGCATCGATCCGCGGTGCTGGCGCGGGCCCGGCACTCTGTCCGCGCGCATCGACGCACGCGGCAACACTCATGGCCGCCATCGAGAGTACGAAAAACGCGATGCCGGCACGCATGTGCACGAAGCGCATATGGACATCTCCAGCTGTGGGGTGGCGGTACTCATCAAACCCCGCAGCCGGCAGCTCGGTTCCGGCGCCCACGTTGGAAGGGCGCTGAAAGATCCGAGAGATTACAGCTCAGAGCGGGTGACTCCGGCGCGTGCGAAGCTCGGTATTGCTCCTGCCACTGCGGATGTCTCGGCGTCGACAAAGGAGAGGAGAGAGCCATGGGCAAGGTAGTCATGTACAGCTCGGTGTCCGTAGACGGCTTCATCGCGGACGAGAACGACCAGCCCGGGCCGCTGTTCGACTGGTTGCTCAACGGTGACGTCCCGTTGGACGAGAGCGGCGTGTTGAAGGTGTCGCAGGCGTCCTACGACTACATCCGGCCGTACTGGGATCAGATCGGGGCGACAATCGTCGGGCGCCACGTCTTCGACATGACGAACGGCTGGGACGGGAAGCCTCCGGCCGGGGTCGGCCACGTAGTCGTCGTGACTCACCGGGGCAGGCCCGAGGGCTGGCATCCCGAGGCGCCGTTCTACTTCGTCGACGGCATCGAGGCAGCCACGGCCAAGGCGCAGGAGCTCGCGGGGGACCGCATGGTGGAGGTCGCCTCTGGCGACGTCGGTGGCCAGGTGCTTGCCGCCGGCCTGGTTGACGAGGTGCGCATGGACGTCGTACCCGTCGCGTTCGGGTCCGGCAAGCGCTACTTCGGGTCGGTCCATGCGCAGCACCTGTTGGAGGATCCTGATGTGGTGATTCAGGGCAACCGGGTGCTTCACCTGCGCTATCGGGTGCGCCGTTAATTGGGCTCGGGCCCGTCGTGGCGCCCCCTTTTTCGCCTGCACGTGGCTGGCGTCGATGCAGGCTCGGTCCCAGTCGAGCTGGTCGGCCTGCCGGAGCCGCAAACCTGCTTCCGTTGACTCCATGTGCCCCGCTCAATACTTTGTCGCGCAGAGTACTTCGTCACATGGAGCACAACGCCGATGCGATTCGCACCCCGCTTCTCGACGCTGGACCTCAAGCTCGGGCTCCGCATGCTCGCGCGGTATCCCGGGATTACGGTCGTGAGCACCGTCGCGATCGCGGTCGCGGTCGGGCTGGGAGCGGCGTACTTCGAGACAACCGACAAGTTCCTCCACCCGCGGATCGACGTGCCAGGCGGCGACCGGGTCGTGTCGATAGTCGATTGGGACCGGCAGCGGCTGGCTGTCGAACCGCGCGCTCTGCACGATTTCGCGACCTGGCGCACGCAGCTCGAGAGCATCGAGAACCTCGGTGCGGCGAATGGGTTCGTCCGCAACCTCATGACCGGGGACGGACGCGTGGAACCGGTCCGTGGAGCGGAGGTGACGGCCAACGCGTTTCGGCTGATGGGAGCGCGTCCGCTGCTCGGTCGAACGCTGCTCGATCGCGATGAACAGCCGGGCGAACCGCTGGTGGTCGTCATCGGTGAGCGCGTGTGGGAGACACGGTTCGAGCGGGACCCTGGCGTCCTGGGCAAGACGGTGCAGGTGGGCACCGAAAGCGCGACGATCGTCGGCGTCATGCCCGAAGCATTCGCCTTCCCGGAAAACCATCGCCTCTGGTTGCCGCTGCGCATCGACGGCGCCACACTGGAGCCGCGAACGGGACCGCCGGTCGTGATCTTCGGTCGTCTGGCGCCTGGCGCGTCGATGGACGATGCCCGCGCCGAGCTGCGCGTCATCGGCGCGCGAATGTCCGCCAGTTATCCGCGCACTCACGAGAATCTCTTGCCGCTCGTGACCGGCTATGGCAGAATCGTCACCGCGGGGGGTGAGGGCCGGTTTTTCACGCGACTTCTCTACATCGTGAACGGCGTCTTCCTGCTGCTGCTCGCCATCATCTGCACGAACGTCGCGACGCTCGTGTTCGCCCGGACCGCGACGCGCAGTTGGGAGATGACCGTCCGCAGCGCGCTCGGCGCGAGCCGCGGCCGCATCATTCGCCAGTTGTTCGGCGAGGCGCTGGTGTTGACCGCCGTCGGGACGGTCATCGGCCTCCTGTTGTCGAGAGTCGCGCTGCGCCTCGCGCTCGGACAGATCGCCGCGAACGATGCGCTGCCGTTCTGGCTCGACGAGCGCCTGTCGTGGAGAACCCTGCTCTACGCAGGCGGGCTCACCGTGTTCGGCGCCGCGCTGGTGGGCATCCTGCCGGCCATCCGGGTGACGCGCGTGAACATCCAGGACATGTTGCGCAGCAGGAGCGCCGGTCGCTCGGGGCTAAAGTTCGGTGGGTTCTGGACCACCGTGATCATCGTGCAGGTCGCGATCACCGTGGCGTTCATCCCGCTCGCCGCGGGCGGCGTTTTCCACTCCAACCGGTTCCACGAACGTGCGGCGGCGATCGGCGCGGAGCGCTTCCTGTCCGCGCACGTCAGGATCGATCGCGATGAACTCGGCCTGGATTCGGCCAGGTACGAGGCGCGCGTTCGCAGCAGCTTCGATGAATTGGAGCGCCGGCTGAGCGCCGAGCCCGGGGTCGAAGCTGTCGCTTTCGCGGACCGGCTTCCGGTAGAGGATCGGCTGAAGTACGGGTTCGGCGTCGACACGTTGGCCGGTGCGCCTCGCGACGGATTGCGCGTGAGCACACTCGTCTACGTATCGCGCGGCTACTTCGGCGCGTTCGGCGCTTCGATCATCGCCGGGCGCGACTTCAGGCCGTTCGAGTTCGAACGGCTGGGAGGGCGGGTCCTGATCGTGAACGAAGCGTTCGCGCGCAATGTGTTCGGCCAGCGCAATCCGATCGGCCAGCGAGTCCGGCTCCTGAGCTACGACTCCGACGAGACCCTGTTCGGCGTCGACAAGGACCAGTGGCTCGAGATCGTGGGAGTCGTGAGGAATCTTGGCTTTCAGGAATCGGAGCCCGCGGACCAGTCGGCAATGTATCGCCCGACGCTTCCCGGCGACGGCCCTGCGTCGAACCTCGCGCTGCGCGTGCGCGATCCCGACGCCTTCGCCTCGCGCTTGCGCTCCATCGCGGTCGAGGTCGATCCGACGATCCAGCTCACGGCTATCCAACAGCTTGGCAAGGCCGGCGGCGAGCAAGCTCGGATCAACTGGACGCTGACTGCCGTGGCGTGGCTCGTGCTTTTCCTGGTGTTGACGCTGTCCGCGACCGGCATTCACGCGCTGATGTCGTTCACGGTCGCGCGTCGGACGCGCGAGATCGGCATTCGCATCGCGCTCGGCGCGCGTCACGGCCAGCTCGTGGCCGCCATTTTCTCCCGCGCATTTCTCCAGATCGGCGCCGGCATCGTGGTAGGCAGCGGGGTCGCGGCGCTCGCGGGGCTTGGCTCCACGAGGCAGGTCATGCTTCTGATCGCGGCGGACGCGATCATTCTGATTGTAGGTCTCGCGGCGTGCGCGGTGCCGGTGAGGCGTGCGCTCCGGATCGATCCGATGGAGGCGCTGCGAGCCGAGTGAGCTTCAAAGAAAAAAAAGTCATCCCCGCGACTGCAAGAAAGCCGTCATCCCCGCGACTGCAAGAAAGCCGTCATCCCCGCGAAAGCAAGAAAGCCGTCATCCCCGCGAAAGCGGGGATCCATGTTACCCGGCCAAAAATGGGTCCCCGCTTTCGCGGGGATGACGGCGAAGACTTTCGCGGGGATGACGGCGAAGGCTTTCGCGGGGACGACTTTCCTGGATGTCGCCCCCAGCCACCTTCGGATGCCAAGCGCACTATCGCTGGCTGCACGCGGCCGAGAACCAGACAGCTCTTGGTATAAGGCAAGTGTGGTAATCCTACCCAGCGTGGGATATCTACACTCGAATCATGCCATTCCTCCGGACCATGATCAGGCGGGCTGCAGCGTCGTTGATGGCGAAAACGAACGGCCCTGAGTGTGGAAGGGGACTTAAAATCTCCCGCGGCTGTCGATGATGGACTAACGGACTTTTAATCCGTAGGTCTTGGCAGCTCGAGGGCCCGGCTGCAATCGAATCTACGACCTGATGATCGAGAGTAATTTCACGCCGCGATCGCCGTCAGGAGCTCGGCGTTCGCCGCGAGCGGGCGCGCACGCCCGCGCGTCTCTCCGCGCACGTGCACGAGCACGCCGCGACCCAGGAGCCGGGCCACGGCCGCATGCACCGCTGCGTAGGTAGTCTCGGTCGCCGCGGCGAGATCGGCGGCTGTGCGCGGCGCCTCGAGGAGGAGTTCCACGATCTCGGCGTCGAGCCCGGCGCCGAGTAGGGCGCGAATGCGCAGCTCAGGGCAGTGCTGCACGATCCACGTCGCGGGCCGGATCGCGTTCAGCTTGAGCGTCGCGTCGTTGTGCCAGAATCCCCAGGCCTTGAAGAGCGGCAGCGCCTCCTTCTTGACCAGCTCGAGGAGTCCTGGATGCGCCTCGAGCTGTGGGAAGAGCGGCGCCCGAGTGGACAGCGGCCTACAGTGGCGGATCGCGGCGTCGAGCGCGGTCGATCCGGTGACTCCGCTCCGCGCGAGGCTCAGTATTGCTCCCGCCACGGCCGACGTCTCGGCATCGACATCGGCATTGGTCAGGCGCCGGCCGAGCCGGCGGGCATCCAGTAGATGATGGTGAGCGGCCAGCCAGCTCGCAGCCATGACGAACAGACGCTCGTCGCTTCGGGCGTGCGCGGCTGTGTCGAGGGCGAGAGATTCGAGATCGACGCGCTCCGCTGTCGGCGCGGTGTTGAAGAGAACACCGATCCGCGTCCAGCGTCGCATGAGGGAGAGACGCATGACAGAGGTGATATATAGTTGTTTCTATAATAAGCAACGGCGGACGAGCGGAGAGGAGCCTGGCCCCTTGGGCCGCCTGGACCTGCTTGCCAGGACAGAAGGACGGGATGCCTTTGTCGCTCACTTTTCCCTGAAAGTGATCGACAACGATCCTTGTCGATCATATGTGAGCGTCAAATAGAAAGTCATCCCCGCGACTTGCGGGGACCCGTGCTATTCAACCAAACAGGAGCTCGGAAGTACTCGGAAGTACAGGACTTCCGAGTCGAGGCCAGGAGCGGCTACCCGCGTCGTTCGGACGTACTTCGCTAAATGGCCATAGTTCAATGCGGCACTGAAGTATGCCAGTCAATTGAACATCGGGCGAGTACGGCGCCCTGCTGATTCGTGATGTGAAGCAGGAGTGAGGGGTAATAGTGCTGAGTCGCCTCCTCAGTTGAACTTGACCAGGTCCTTGAAGATCAGTCGACCCCAGCTTTTTCCGCGCGCCTGCACGAGCAGTCCACCTTCCGAAAGCCCGCCAAGTTGGACCGGCGAGAAACCGAGATTTTCGGCAAGCGCGCCAATCTCCGCGGCGGCGCCGTCATCATCGCTCGCCAGGAACACGACTCTCCTGCCACCATGTACGGCCGGATCCTGGTCGAGGATGGGAGCGACTAGATGGTTGAAGCCCTTGACCAGTCTGGCGCCAGTGAAGGCGTGCGCGACGGCTCTGGCAGACGGCTGTCCTCCCAGTTCCTCGGGGGGCACTCCATAAGCATTGGTCACATCGACGATGGTCTTACCCTCCCAGGAGGGCAGCGCCTTCGCGACATCCCGGTGCGACTCGAAATGGACCGCCAGGAAGATGGTGTCCGCCTCGATCGCTTCCTCCAGTGTCTTGGGGATGATCGTGGGTCCGATCGCGGCCGCATCGGCCGCAAAGCTTTCCGGGTCGCGCGTGGTTGCAACGGATACTTCGATGCCGTTGCGGGCAAACGCCCTGGCAAGCGCGTGACCGATCTTGCCGAAGCCGATAATTGCATAACTCATAATGTTTCTCCGATCCTGCGTTAGAACTGAAGTTTGAGAAGCGTGGTCGCACGACTGGCGAAGCCGGAGGCCAGCCACGGGACCGGGCCGGGGTCAGACCTGCGCCATGCCTCCATCGACGGCGAGATCCACGCCGGTGATGAAAGAACTTTCATCCGAGGCGAGGAACGTGACGGCAGCCGCGATTTCCTCTGGCTTGCCCC
>DASSNL010000224.1:0-2090 GCA_035688075.1 Gemmatimonadaceae bacterium | reverse complement strand
GGCGCGGCGAGAGTCGCCGTTCCACCGGGTATGCTCGCGCGTGTCCTGGCTCCTGTCATGGTCGGACTCCTCCTTCCCGCATACTGCCGGGTGTGCTTCGTCAGGAGAGATCGCGGACGTCGCGGTGGTCCGCGATCGGAGCGCACATAGTGCGATGTCTGGTCGAAGCGGTCAATGACACTTTTGCACAATTTTCACGTGAACGGCGGGGTCAGGTCTGGAATCGTGAATCGATACAGCCGGCGCGGCAGCTGTATTCAACATCGTCATCCCCGCGAAAGCGGGGACCCATGTTGGCCAGACTGAACATGGGTCCCCGCTTTCGCGGGGATGACATGACGCACGATGCCAGATCTGCCCCCGCCGCGTGGGCACTAAGTTGAGGGGGCCATCGTTGGACCACGGTACGCGGGGTAGTCACACGTCGGATCACGGAGCAGCGCATGTCCGGCATCGAGCTCGTTCTACTTCTGCTTGCGGTCTCCGCCGTGCTCCGGATCGTGGCGCGGCGTCTCGGCGTGCCGCATCCCGTTCTGCTGGCGATAGGTGGTCTCCTCATCGCGCTCGTGCCGGGGCTGCCGCGCGTGGAGATCGAGCCCGACGCGCTGTTCCTGATCTTCGTTCCGCCGCTCCTCTACTGGGGCGCGCGGGAGCTTTCCTTTCGCGACTTCCGCCAGGAGATAGGCCCCATCCTCCGGCTCGCCATCATCATGGTGCTGGTGACGGCCGCGTCCGTGGCCGTGGTCGCGCGCGCTCTCGATCCGGAGTTCACCTGGGCGGCGGCCTTCGCGCTCGGTGCTATAGTGGCGCCGCCCGATTCGGTGGCCGCGCTCTCGGTGACGAGATCGCTGCGCGGACCTCGTTCGATATCGAACATTCTCGAGGGAGAGGGGCTGCTCAACGACGCGACCGCGCTCGTGACGTACCGGATAGCCGTTGCGGCAGCGGTGAGTGGAACCTTCTCCGCGAGCGACGCCGCACCCGCCTTTCTCCTCTCCGGCGCCGGCGGGGTGGTCATCGGGCTCGTGGTGGGGGTCGTCGCGCTGGCGCTGGCGCGCCTTACGGCGACCACGCCAGTCGTGGCGAACACCTTCTCGCTCCTCACGCCCTTCGCGTCGTTCCTGGCCGCCGATCTGATCGGTGCATCGGGAGTGGTGGCGGCCGTGGCGACCGGGATCTACGTGGGGAGGCAGGTGCCTCGCTTCCTCGAGCCCGAGACGCGGTTGCAGAACGAGGCGATGTGGAGCATCGCGACCTTTCTCTTCGAGAGCCTGATCTTCATCCTCATCGGCCTCGAGCTCCCGGTGGTGGCACGAGCGCTCGCATCCGAGCCGCTCGGCGAGCTGCTGCGCGAGGCGGGGATCATCACCGCCTGCGTCATCCTCGGGCGCTTCATATGGGTGTGGCCGAGCGCGTACGTATCGAGGGCACTCGGCCGGCACTTCTTCCGCTTCGATGTACCGTATCGGTCGTGGAAGGAAGTGCTGTTCGTAGGCTGGGCCGGGATGCGCGGAGGCGAGTCGCTCGTCATTGCGCTGGCGCTTCCGTTCACCATAGGCTCGGGCGCGCCATTCCCCGTGCGCGACAAGATCATCTTCATCACCTTCGTCGTGATCTTCGTGACGCTCGTTGTGCAGGGGCTCACAGCGGCGCCGCTGCTGCGCGCGCTTCGCCTCGAGCCGGATGGACGGGCGGAGGACGAGGAGGCGCACGCGCGACTCGTTGCCGTGGAGGCGGGACTGCAGGCGCTCGAAGCGGAGGAGGCTGCGAAC
Source organism: Gemmatimonadaceae bacterium (assembly GCA_035688075.1). Lineage (GTDB taxonomy): Bacteria > Gemmatimonadota > Gemmatimonadetes > Gemmatimonadales > Gemmatimonadaceae > JADGGM01. The sequence goes on along the minus strand of DASSNL010000224.1, from coordinate 318 downwards.
CGCGACTATCCCGAGGTGGTGCGGTATCTCAGACAGCGACACCGGCAGCGCGCGCGTCGCTGGGCCGCGCGCGAGCAGCGTCGCTTCCGCGGGCGGCGCCACGAAGGCCAGCACACGCACCTCGCCACCGCGCCGTCGCACGATGCGGGAGAGCTGGACGACAGGAGGTCCGCGGAATATCGGCGGCTGCGCTCGATGATGATCCGCGGGGAGCAGCAGGCAGTGGTGAAGCTCCGCGACCAAGATGTGATAGGCGACGACGTGATGCGTCGGATCCTGCACGACCTCGATCTCGAGGCGACGCTGCTCGGCGCGCCG
>DASSNL010000044.1:0-15385 GCA_035688075.1 Gemmatimonadaceae bacterium | reverse complement strand
AATTCGAGCGGGCTGGGCGAATGCCCAGCCCGCTCGAATTTAAAGACCTGACCCCGTCGTTACCGCCAGCGGAAGAGCTTCAGCGCCACCACGAAGCAGACCGCCAGCCATGCGAGCGCGATCCCCAGCTCGCCGGCGACGCTGGCCAGACTCGCACCCTGCAGCATGTTCGCGCGGAGCGCGTCGTTCACAGCCGTGAGCGGGAGCGCCTGGATGAACGGCTGCATCGCCTTCGGGAAGTTGGCGGCCGAGAAGAAGACGCCCGAGAAGACCCACATCGGCATCATCACCAGGTTCATGAGCCCCGATGCGCCCTCGACGGTCTTCGCCCGTGAAGCGATGAGCAGTCCCATCGCTCCGAAGGAAAGGGCGCCGATCAGACAGATAAGCGCGAGCGATACGAGCGATCCGCGCATCGGCACACCGAACACCAGCACGCCGAAACCGAGCAGCGTGATCACCTCGAGCATCAGCCAGGTGAGGCGCGAGAGCAGGAACGAGAGAAGGAACTGAGCGCGCGGCATCGGCGTGGCGATGAGTCGCTTGAGCAGCTTCTTCCGCCTCGCATCCACGATCGCGAAACCGAGTCCCCAGATGCCGCTCCCCATGAGATTCATCCCCAGGAGACCGGGGATCACGAAGTCGATGTAACGCGATCCGCGCTCGCGCACGTGACTTTCCGACACATCCACCGGGTCCTGCCGGCCGGATGCACGCTGCAGCGCGTCGTTCGTCAGGAGTCGGGCCGAAAGCGCATCGGATCGGGTGTCGTCGTAGCGATAGGTGACGGAGTCCCCACCGTGCGGCACCACCACGATCGCCACCTTCCCGGTTCGGAGAGCCAGGGCCGCGGCGCTGTCATCCAGGAGCTGAACCGCGAGCGAGCTGTCGCGGCCGAGCGCCGCTGCCACGGTGCTCGCTCCGGGCGCGCTCGACACGACGGCAACCTGCTGCTTCCCGGCGGGCCGGTTGCGAAAAGCGATCCCCAGTCCCGCGGCGAGGAGGATGGGAAAGACGAAGACCCAGAACACCGCCTCCGGCTCGCGCACGAACTCCTTGTAGCGGACGAGCGTGAGCTGCACGAGCGAATGGTCGAGCAGCCCGCGCTTCCGCGCGGGAGGATGCGGCGGGAAAGAGGGTGCCCGAGGAACGGGTCTGGTGGTCAGCTCAGTCATCGCGGAGGTGCCTGCCAGTGAGAGAAACGAACACGTCCTCGAGCGTGGCGGTACGCGTGCGCAGCTCGTTCATCTCCACACCCCGCAGCGACAACTCTGCCAGGAGCGCGGGCACCGTCCGGTGCAGCGCGTCCACCTCGAGCTGGAAGCCGTCCTTCGCCGCGCGCGCCGCGCGCACGCCCTCGAGAGACTCCAGCACTCCGACGTCGAGCGGCATCTCGTTGGCCGTCGCGAACTCCACCATGTGCTCGGCGCCGAGCGACATGATGAGCTCCTTCGGCGTGCCGAGCGCTATCACCTTGCCGTGATCCATGATCGCAACGCGGTCACAGAGGCGCTCCGCTTCGTCCATGTAGTGCGTGGTGAGAAGCGTAGTACGTCCTGTGGCACGGAACTGCTCGATGAGCTCCCACAACTGTCGCCGCGCCTGCGGGTCGAGTCCGGTGGTAGGCTCGTCGAGGAAGAGGAGCTCAGGGTCGCCCACCAGCGCGCACGCGAGGGCGAGCCGCTGCTTCTGTCCGCCCGAGAGCTGGCCAACACGACCGTTGGTCTTCTCGCCGAGCTGGACGAGCGCGATCACGTCGTCCACGTCGCGCCCGTGCTGGTAGAAGGATCGGAAGAGGCGGACGGTTTCCAGCACCGTGAGCTTGTCGCTGAGCTGGGTTTCCTGAAGCTGGATTCCAAGCCGTTCGCGAAGCTCCTTCGCGTCTTCCTTCCACGTGCGGCCGAGCACGCGCACCTCGCCGCTGTCCGGCGCCGTGAGCCCTTCGCAGATCTCGATCGTGGTCGTCTTCCCCGCACCATTGGGCCCGAGGAGCCCGAAGCACTCGCCGTCCTCGACGTCGAGGTCGATCCCATCGACCGCAACCACATCGGCGTACGCTTTGCGGAGTGAGCGGATGAAGAGGGCCATCGGGGAGGGGAGGAAGAAAGCAGAAGGCAGAAAGCAGAAGGCAGAAAGCAGAAAGCAGGGGAAAGCTACAGGGGGCATGAGACAGGGGGCAGGGGGAGAGTGCAGAGAGCAGAGTGCAGAGAGCAGAGTGCAGAGAGCAGTTCCTGCCTCCTGCTGCCTGCCTCCCGAGGTTTTCACTGCTTTCTGCTCTCTGCTTTCTTCCCACGCACTCCAGGCACTTACATGAATTCTCTGATATGTCAGGCCATCCGATCTCGCCGTCTCCTCATGTTCGGATACGGGAATGCGGTGAGGGTGGTGGAACCGCATCTGTACGGGGTGAACAGTGCCGGGAACGAGGCGCTGAGCGCATGGCTGCGCCCGGGCCTCAGCCGCGCCGACCCGGAGGGTGGATGGCGGATGTACCTGGCGGACGATCTACACCGGATGCAGGCGCTCCCCGAGATCTTCCGAGGCCCGCGCGAGGGTCACAATCCTCACGATCCGCACTTCACCGAGGTGTACTGCAGGCTCGAAGGGGAGGATGGGAACGCCGCGCCAGAGCACGACCAGACCTTCGTGGACGGCGACGAGCGCGACGAAGGGCGCGACGCGTGACGGATCCCCAGGCCACCTCCCTGCGTTCTGTCTTCTGCTTTCTTTCTGCTGCTTTCACTTCAACTCCCTGTTTCCCGCAGCCTGCCCCCGCTTCACTGGCGGATTCATGCGGAGCGCTCCATCTATGCAGGCATCCTGAATCACGACCAACACGAAGAGAGATGCCTGATCGCGCTTACATCATCGCCGAGAGCAACTGGCAGACGGTCCGAGATACACAGTACAGAGTCGCTGTACTCCCCTGGGGCGCCACCGAGGCGCACAACTATCACCTGCCGTACGCCACGGACATCATCGAGTCGGAAGCGGTAGCTGCGGAAGCGGCGCGGCTGGCGTGGGACGCGGGTGCGCGGGTGGCGGTTCTCCCCGCGGTTCCATTCGGCGTGAACACCGGCCAGCTCGACATCAAGCTGTGCATCAACATGAACCCATCCACGCAGGCGGCGGTGCTGGCCGATGTCGCTGGCTCGCTCGAGGGGCAGGGGATCCACAAGCTGGTGATCCTCAACGGGCATGGCGGGAACGACTTCCGCGGGATCATCCGCGAGTTGCAGCCGCGCACGCGGGTCTTTCTCTCCTCCATCGACTGGTACAAGTGCGTGGACCCGCGCCCCTTCTTCGACGAGCCGGGCGACCACGCCGGCGAGCTGGAGACGAGCATGGTGATGCACATCGCGCCATCGCTGGTGCGGCCGTTGTCGGAAGCCGGCCCGGGCAGCGAGCGGCGTGCTCGCATAAAGGCGCTGCGCGAGGGACGCGCGTGGGCGCCGCGTCGCTGGACAGCCGTGAGTGATGACACCGGGATTGGAAACCCGGCCGCTTCCAGCGCCGAGAAGGGAGAGCGCTTCCTAGGCGCCGTCGCGCGCTACATCGCCGACTTCCTCGTGGAGCTGGACGCGGCCGATACCGAGGATCTCTACGCGTGAAGCTCGACTGGACCGCGCGCCCGTCCGCAGCTGACAAGGAGAGGATCACGACGCTCGACATGCACGCCGCCGGAGAGCCGCTCCGCATCGTGACTGGTGGACTGGCCGAGCTCGAGGGCGACACGATTCTCGAGCGGCGGCGGTACATGCGCGAGCACCTCGATCACGTGCGGCGCGCGCTCATGTGGGAGCCGCGCGGACACTACGACATGTACGGCGCCATCCTCACACCACCGGTGTCCGAGGAGGCAGACCTCGGCGTGCTCTTCATGCACAACGAGGGGTACAGCACCATGTGCGGACACGGAGTCATCGCGCTGGTCACGGCGCTCATCGACACCGGCGCACTCCCATCGCGCGGTCGCGAGACGCCCGTCACGCTCGACACACCGGCCGGAGTGGTGCGCGCCACCGCGCATCTCGGGGCGGATGGACGGGTGTCGTACGTGTCGTTCCTTAACGTCCCGTCGTACCTGCACGCTCGCGACGTGGCGCTCTGCATCCCGGGAGTGGGGGAGATCACCGCGGACATCGTCTTCGGCGGGGCGTTCTACGCGGTGCTACCCGCCGCCCGGCTCGGCCTCGAGCTCACCGCTTCAAACCGCACGGAGCTGGTGCAGGCCGCGGAGCGCGTGAAGCGTGCCGTGAACGACACAACGCCGATCACCCATCCTCTGGGGCCCGACCTGGGATTTCTTTACGGAGCGATCCTCACTGGTCCGCCCGAGGATCCCGCGCACCACAGTCGCAACCTCTGCGTCTTCGCCAACGCCGAGGTCGACCGCTCGCCCACCGGCACCGGTGTCTCCGGACGTGTTGCGCAGCTCCACGCGCGCGGTGAAATCGCGCTCGGTGAGGAGGTCCTGGTGGAGAGCATCCTCGGCGCCCGGAGCGTCTTCGGCGGTCGCGCGGTCGAGAGCGCGCGCGTGGGTCCGCACGAAGCAGTGATCCCTGAAGTGCGAGGCACCGCGTTCATCACCGGCCGCTCCGAGTTCCTCGTGGATCCGCGCGATTCGCTCGGCGGCGGGTTTCTCCTGGGCGGGTAGCGACGGGGTCAGGTCTTTAATTTCGAGCGGGCTCTAGTATAAGAGACGGGGTCAGGTCTTTAATTTCGAGCAAGCTCAACCATGGCTTCACCATGGTTGAGCTTGCTCGAAATTAAAGACCTGACCCCGTCGTTCAGTTCAGCCCGCGCGAAATTAAAGACCTGACCCCGCCTTCTCACCCGCCGGCTTCCCACCCGCCGGAAGATTGGTGGTCAGGTAGCGCGTCAGGAGATGATAGAGGTGTACGGTCGTCCCTTCGCCCTCGCAGATGCAGTGCGAGCGGTTGGGGTAGACCATCATGTCGAACTTCTTTCCGAGCGCCACGAGACGGTTGGTGAGCCGCTCGAAGCCCTGGAAGTGGACGTTGTCGTCGCCGGAGCCGTGGACGATGAGGAGCTTTCCGCGCAGCCCTTCGGCGAAGTTGATCGGCGAGCCGCGGCGGTAGCCATCGGCGTTGCTCGACGGGAGGCCCATGTAGCGCTCCTGATAGATCGTGTCGTAGAGCCGCTGGTCGGGCACCGACGCGACCGACATCCCCACCTTGTACAGCTCCGGCGAGCGGAACATGAGGTTGAGCGTCATCGAGCCGCCGCCGCTCCACCCCCACACGCCCACGCGGGTGCTGTCGAGGTACGCGTGCGTGCGCGACAACGCGCGTAGAGCCGCTGCCTGATCCTGCGAGGCGAGCACGCCCACGGAACCGTAGATGATCTTGCGCCAGTCGCGCCCCTTGAGCGACGGCGTGCCGCGGTTGTCGAAGCTCGCCACGAGGTAGCCCTCGTTGGCGAGCAGGTGGAACCAGAGGTCGCGGCTCCCACCCCACGAGTCGCGCACGGTGGTGCTGGCAGGCTCGCCGTACACGTAGACCAGGATCGGATAGTGCCTGGTGGAATCGAAGTCGGCAGGCTTGATCAGCCAGCCATCGAGCTTCACTCCCTGGCCGATGTCCACCTGGAAGAATTCCTTGGGTGGGAGCTCCAGCGCGGCGAACGCCTTCCGCGCCCTGGCGTTGTCCACGAAGACACGCCGCGATCTGTGATCGGGAAGACTCACCAGGTCGGTCACCGGCGGCATCTCTGCCGTGGACATGGTGTGGAACGCCCAGCGAAAGTCGGGCGAGATCTGATAGCTGTGCGTCCCGCGCGCGCTGGCCGGTGTGAGACGCTCGGGCTTGCCGCTGCCGTCGAGCCGCGAGCGATAGAGGAAGCGCTGCGTGGCGTTGGCGGGCGATGCGATGTAGTAGAGCCAACCGCCGGATTCGTCCACGCCCTGCACGCTCTCCAGGTCGAAGTCGCCCCGGGTCACGAGCCGCGGCTTGCCGCCGTCGCGCGGTACGAGGTAAGCGTGCCGCCAGCCATCGCGCTCGCTCAGCCAGAGAAACTCCTTCCCGTCGTGGAGCCAGGTGAGATCATCCACCACTTCCACCCAGGCGCTGTCGTGCTCCGTAAGCGCCGTCCGGACCGTGCCCGTCCGTGCATCGGCGAGCAGTACCAGGTCCGTGTGCTGCAGACGGTCGAGCTGCTGGATAACCAGCTCCGTGGAATTGGCTGCCCAGTCCACCCGCGCGATGTAGTGGTCCCGCGGGTCGCCCGGGACCTTCATCCAACGCGTGCTGCCGCCGTCGCTGCTCACTACTCCCACGCGCACGGCGGAGTTCGTGGTCCCGGCCTTGGGGTAGGGGATCCGCTTGATGATCGGGTAGAGCGAGTCTGTGGTGTTCACCAGCAGGTAGTCGCGCACGCCCGATGCGTCGAACTGCCAGTACGCGATGCTCTTCCCGTCGGGGCTCCAACGATACGCGTTGCGCAGGTCGAGCTCCTCCTCGTACACCCAGTCGGAGGTGCCGTTGATGATGGTGTCGGATCCATCGGTGGTGAGCGCGGTGATCTTACCGCTGGCGAGATCCTCCACGTAGAGATTGTTGGCCCGCACGTACGCCACGCGCGACCCATCGGGCGAGAAGCGCGCGAACATCAGCGTCGCCTCGGGCGCATCGCCGCCGAGCTTCTTCAGCTTTCCGCTGGCTCGATCGAGCACCCAGTAGTCGCCGCGCGTGTTGTAGCGCCAGACGCGGCGGGTGTTGGTGAAGAGGAGCACCCGCTTCCCGTCGGGCGACCACTCGTAATCGCTGATCTCGAACGGCGCCGATACGAGCACTTTCCGCTCGCCGTTGGCCGTGGAGTAGCGCACGATGTCCTTCCCGCCGTCCTCCACCGTGGTGTACGCGTCGCCGTTCTCGAGCCAGCGGGCCGGCCCGAAGCGCGAGGTGGAGAAATCGCGGGAGTCGAAGATGCGCTCGATCGTGAGGCCGCCGGCCTGCGAGGTGGTGGCAGGCGTCGCCTGCCCGATCGTCGCGTGCGGAGCCAATACCTGGATGACGAGCGCCGCGATCAGCACAGCATGCTGCTTCATATCTCAATCACGAGAGGGTGAACGACGGGGAACGGCGGGGTCAGGTCTGAAACCGTGAATCGATACGGCCGGCGTAGCGGCCGTATCGATTCACGGTTTCAGAGTTGACCCCCATACCGGCTCGCCGAGGACGTCCAGCCGTGGACGGACGCCGAGGCCCGGCTCGAGCGAGGCAGCGAGGCAGCCTTCGCGGCGCTGCGGGGCGCCGTCGGCGAAGGAGACGGTGACATAGCTGTTGAAGTCGGTCGACGAGAAAAGAAGCTCGGCAGGTGTACTGTGCGCGAGGTGCGCGATCGCGGCGGTCGTGATGTCGCCGCCCCAGCTGTCTTCGATGGTCATCGCGATGCCGAGCGAGACGCAGAGGTCGCGGATCCGGCGCGCGCGCGTGAGGCCACCCACCTTGGAGATCTTCAGGTTGATGACGTCCATGGCGTGGTCCCTTGCACCGCGCACGACCATCGAGATGTCGTCCATCACCTCGTCGAGGACGAACGGGCGCGGAGTATGACGACGGACGGAAAGGCACTGCTCGTACGTCATGCACGGCTGCTCGATGTAGACGTCTACAGCTCTCACCGCGTCGGCCACGCGCATGGCGGCGTGCTGCGTCCAGCCCGTGTTGGCGTCGGCCACCAGGAGGTCGCCCCGCTCGAGCGCGGCGGCCGCGGCGTGGATCCGGTCGATGTCGGTGTCTGGATCGCCGCCCACCTTGAGCTGGAATTTCCGGTATCCCTCGTCGCGGTAGCGCGAGATGCTCGCGGCCATCCGCTCCGGCGTGTCCTGCGAGATGGCACGGTAGAGCGGGAAGTCAGTCCCTTCACGCCCGCCCAGCAGCGTCACGACCGGGAGCGAGCAGGACTGGCCCAGGATGTCCCAGCAGGCGATGTCGATGGCCGACTTCACGTACGGGTGGCCGCGCATCGCTGCGTTCATGAGGCGGTCGAGCACATCCAGCTCGCGAGGGTCGGCGCCGATGATATGCGGCGCCAGCTCCGCGATCCCGGTCCTCGCGCCCGTGGCATAGGCCGGGAGGTAGGCTGGTCCGAGCGGGCAGACCTCACCGTACCCGGTGATGCCGGCGTCGGTCTCGACCGCTACGACGGTGGAGTCGAAGACTTCCACGAGGTTCCCGCCCGACCATTTGTAGCTCCCTTCGTGGAGCGGGAGGTCGATCTGCCAGGCTTTGACGCCCGTTATGCGCATGGGTGCAATGTATCCAGTATCCGGTGCGTTGCCAGAGCCGGCCGCGCGCCCCACCCGGTAGCACAGTACCGTGCTTGCGCGCCGCCCGCCAAGTAGTATTGTCTCCCCATGACCAAACCAAAGGCAGCAGTGCAGAGACGTGAGCGCACCGCCACTGCGCGGAAGCCGCATGCCGCGCACGCCCCACTCTCCCGCAAGACGCTCGGCACCGCCACGCTCGAGGCGATGCGCGAGGCGATCCTGAACGGGACCTACACCGAAGGAGAGCAGCTCCGCCAGGACGCCATAGCATCCGAGCTCGGCGTGAGCAGAATCCCGGTGCGTGAGGCGCTTCGACAGCTCGAGTCGGAGGGGCTGGTGACCTTCACGCCCCACCATGGCGCGGTGGTCTCCACCTTCTCGGTCGCGGAGATTCGCGAGCTCTTCGAGCTCCGGGCGCTGCTCGAGACCGATCTCATTCGCCGAGCGACTCCCAGGCTCGGGCCTGACGACCTCCAGCAGGCAGCCGGCATACTCGACGCCTACGAGGAGGCGCTCGCGCGCGGCGAGGTGGGAGAGTGGGGAGATCTCAACTGGCGACTCCACTCTACGCTCTTCGCGGCCGCCGAGCGCCCGCTCACCATGCGTACGGTGGAGCGGCTGAGCCATCACGCCGATCGCTACCTGCGGATGCAGCTGGCACTCACCCACGGCGAGTCGCGCGCGAACGCCGAGCACCGGGCGATAGTGGCGGCGTGTCGCAAGCGTGACGCGCGTGCAGCCGCGAGGCTGATGCGTGCCCACATCCTCGGCGCGGGCGAGTCGCTGGTTCGTTTCCTGGCCGACTATCGCGCATCGCAGAAGGAGCGCGCGTCCCGCTAGTTCCGGGGGCGGGCGCACTCATTTCATTGCGCCCGACTTGCTCGTTGGATATAATATCCGCGCTCGGCGAGCCCGGGACGGCCCACCAGCGAGCCAGCTACGAACCTGGATGTAACGCTGCTTCGTCCCCCACGCACGCTACCCATCCGTGACGGAACGACCCCCCTGCCACGCCTGGCCGCCACACTCCCGCCAGGCTGTGATCCCTCAACCACGGAACGACACGATGCGAGTGAACCGGCTCATCCCCACTCTGCTACCGGTCCTGCTTCTCCTCCCCCCCATCTCGGCCACGGCCAACGCACAACGCCGCGGCCAACCTCAGGGACCGCCGAAGGCGGAAGAGCCGCCGCCACTCCGCTTCCACTACATGGGACCGCACAACGCCGGCAGAATCGCCGCCGTGGTCGGCGTGGCGGGCGACACCACCACCTACTACATGGGCGCCGCCTCGGGCGGAGTCTGGAAGAGCACCGACGGAGCCAGAACCTTCACGCCGGTTTTCGATGACCAGCCCGTGCAGGCCATCGGCGCGCTCGCCGTCGCACCGTCCGATCCATCGATAGTCTGGGCCGGGACGGGCGAAGCGTGGGCGATCCGCGATGCCGACATCATCGGCGACGGAGTCTACAAGTCGCTCGACGCAGGTGCCCACTGGCAGCACATGGGATTGCCGAACAGCGGTCGCATCGGCAGCATCATCGTCCATCCCACCAACCCCGACATCGTCTTCGTCTGCGCGCTCGGGCAGATCACCGGCCCGAGCCAGGAGCGGGGTGTCTACAAGACCGAGGATGGCGGAAAGACGTGGAAGCGCGTCCTCTTCGTGGACCCCAATACGGGGTGCTCGGGGATCTCGATGGATGCGCACGACCCGAACGTGCTCTTCGCCGGAACGTGGCAGGTGCAGCTCAACACCTGGACCATGAAGAGCGGCGGTCCGGGGAGCGGCGTCTACGTGACGCGCGACGGCGGCACGCACTGGGCGCGGATCACCGACCCCGGTCTCCCGAAGTCTCCCGTCGGCAAGATCGATGTAGCCGTGGCTCCCTCCGACTCGAAGCGCGTCTACGCACTGATCGAGACGAAAGACCAGGGGTCGCTCTGGCGCTCGGATGACGGCGGTCACAAGTGGCGCGTGGTGAGCTGGGACCGCACGCTCATCGGTCGCGCGGGCTACTACATCAACGTCGAGGTGAACCCCCTCAACGAGAACGAGGTGCTCATCGCGAGCAGCAGCTTCCACCGTTCGACCGATGGCGGCCTGACCTTCCCGCTAAATGATCGCGGCTGCGGCGACTGCCACGCGATCTGGATGGATCCGCTGAACGCGGACCACTGGATCACCAGCGGCGATGGCGGAGCGGGAATCACGAAGGATCATGCGAAGAGCTTCAATCGCGTGGCGCTCCCCATAGGGCAGATGTATCACGTCGCGGTGGACGACCGCGCGCCGTACTGGATCTACAGCAACCGTCAGGACGACGGCACCATGCGCGGGCCGAGCGATCTGCCGGTGCCGGTAACGAACGTCCCGTCATACTACACGGGACTCGGCGTGGGCACCGGTGTGCCGGGCGGCGGCGCGGCTGAGAGGCCCCGGAGAGGCGGAGGCGAAGCCAATCCCTTCGCGACGTACCGTCCGGGAAGAGACTGGGAAGGAGGGCTCGGCGGCTGCGAGTCGGGCTTCACGCTCCCCAAGCCCGATGATCCCGACATCGTGTGGGCGAGCTGCTATGGGAACACCGTGACGCGCTACGACTCCAAGCTCGGAGTGGCGCGCTCGGTGAGCCCGTGGATCCATACGCTCGACTGGCCGCCGAACAAGCTGAAGTACCGCTGCCACTGGACTCCGCCGCTCGCGATCGATCCCTTCGATCCGAAGACCGTGTACTACGGCTGCCAGGTGATCTTCAAGACGAGCGACGAGGGGCAGAGCTGGAGCGTGATCAGTCCCGATCTCTCCACCCAGGACTCCAGCAGGATCGTACCGTCGGGTGGCCTCAACGAAGACAACCTCGGCCAGTTCTACGGCGAAGTGGTGTTCGCGATCGCCCCCTCGAAGATAAAGCGAGGGCTCATCTGGGCAGGCACCAACGATGGGAAGGTCTGGTACACGAGCGACGGAGGCGGACACTGGAACGACGTCACCGCCAACGTGAACGGGCTGCCGAAGTGGGGAACTGTGAGGAGGATCGAGCCATCGGTCTTCGACTCCGCGACGGCGTACGTTGCCGTGGATGCGCACCTGCTCGGCGACAGCAAGCCGTACATCTTCAAGACCACCGACTACGGCAAGAGCTGGACGAAGATCAGCGGCGCTCTCCCCGCCGGTCATCCCCTGTCGTATGTGATGACGGTGGCGGAGAATCCCAACCGTCGCGGGATGCTCTTCGCGGGGACCGGCCACGGCTTCTTCTACTCGATGGACGACGGCGCGTCGTGGACGCAGTTCGATCGCGGCCTCCCCGCCGCGCCGGTTTCGTGGATAGCCACGCAGAAGCTGTATCACGATGTCGTGGTGTCGACGTACGGGCGCGGGCTGTTCATCCTGCGCGACATCACCAGGCTGGAGCAGCAGGATCAGGCGGCGAAGGACAGCACCGTGTTCCTCTACCAGCCGCGTCCCGGTATCCGGCAGGCGCGCGAGGGCAGCGCCGAGTTCCTCTACACGCTCGCCACCGCGCCGCGGAAGCAGCTCGAGCTGGAGATTCTCGACTCGCGCGACAGCGTGGTGCGGAAGATCAAGGCACAGAGCCACGCGGGACTCAACCGCGTCACCTGGGATCTCCTCTACGAGCCGCCTACCAAGGTGGATCTCCGCACCGTCGCTCCGGACAACGCGCACATCTGGGAGGAGGCCCGTTTCCTCGGGAAGGAGACGCGTCCCGTGGTCCACTGGGGAATCGAGGGGCCGCAGAGGAGGGGACCGATCGCGGCGCCGGGACAGTACACCGTTCGGCTCACCGTGGACGGCAAGAAGTACAGTCGGCAGTTCCAGGTGGTGAAGGACCCCGCCATCGAGTCCCCCGACGCCGACCTCGTCGCGTCGACGAGCACGCAGCTTCAGGTCCGCACGCTGATGGACACCACCGCGGAGATGATCAATCGCCTGGAGAAGATGCGGAAGCAGATCGAGGATCAGCTCCCCGGCAAGACGGGTGAGGTGGCGAGCTCGCTCGCTTCACTCGACAGCACGCTGATGGGGGTGGAGCTGCAGCTCATCTCGCGCAGCAACCTGAAGAGCGACGACAAGTGGTACGTGGAGCCGGCGAAGAGCTACATGCAGCTGATCTGGCTCTCCGGTGAAGTAGGGCTCGGCGCCGGCGATGTGGCTGGCGGCGCGAACCACCGTCCCACCGATGCGTCACTCGCCTGGCTGGCCGACATCCAGCGTGCCGTCACGGCTACGAAGGCGGACTTCAAGAGGGTGGTGGAGCAGACGGTGCCGGCGTTCAACCAGTCCATGGCTGGCAAGGTGAAGCCGATTGCCACCACGGACAGGAAGGAGAGCACCGCGCAGAAGGACGAAACGAGCGAGTAGCGGGACCGAGATGTTGAAAAGGGCGCGGCCGCGACACGGCCGCGCCCCCTCCGGAGGCTATCACATGCGACTGGCAAGATGGTGGATCGCGGCTCTCTCGTGCGCCGCGACAATCGCCCCCGCGATCGTTCATGCGCAGGGTACGGCTGCCGACTACGCGCGGGCCGAGGGTTACCGCGAGAGGACCGCGGGACTGATCGTCGACGACCCGGACACGCCCGTCTGGCTCTCCAAGGGCGACCGCTTCTGGTACCGGAAGTCGGTGGTGGGCGGTCACGTGTTCGTCATGGTGGATGCCGACAGCCGGAAGAAGGAGCCGGCCTTCGACCACGAGCGGCTCGCCGCCTCGCTCTCGAGGGTGATGCACGACACCATCACCGCCACCACCCTCCCGTTCCGCGGCTTCTCGCTGGTGGATGACGACCGCGCCATCGAGTTCGCCCTGGGGGCGGGGCCGGGAAGTGGCAGGCCGGTGGTGACGCGTGAACGGTGGCGCTGCACGATCACCGACTACGTGTGCGAGCGTGCGGCGGTCGTTCGCGATACCTCCTGGCGCGCGCAGCGCAACTGGGGTGGTGGTCTCTTCGGCGACCCGCGAGAGGCGCCCAACAGGCCGCAGCGGTCGCCCGATGGGAAGTGGGAAGCGCTGATCCGCAACTACAACGTCTACGTCCGCCCCTTCGGAGAGGACGAGGGCGTTATGCTCAGCACCGACGGCTCCGAGGGCGACGCGTACGACGCCGCTTCGATCTCCTGGTCGCCCGACTCGCGTCACATCGCCGCTTACAGGGTGAGACCGGGGTACCAGCGTGAGGTGCACTACGTAGAATCGTCGCCCGAAGATCAGCTGCAGCCCAAGTACTCCACGCTGCTCTACAGTAAGCCCGGCGATGTGCTCGACGTGGAACGACCGGTGGTATTCGATGTGACCGCGCGCAAGCAGATCGCGGTGGACAGCACGCTCTTCCCCAACGCCTATAGTATGAGCGCGCTGGTGTGGCACGAGGATGGCCGCTCGCTCACCTTCGAGTACAACCAGCGCGGCCACCAGGCATACCGCGTCATCGAGGTGGACGCCGCTACGGGGAAGGCGCGAGCGGTGATCGATGAGGAGTCGCCCACCTTCTTCGAGTACTCCGGAAAGCTCTACCGCTACGACATCGCAGACGGAAAGGAGATCATCTGGATGTCGGAGCGCGATGGGTGGAACCACCTCTACCTGTACGACGGCGCCTCCGGCAAGGTGAAGAACCAGATCACGAAGGGAAACTGGGTGGTGCGCGGCGTGGACTGGGTGGACACCACGAAGCGACAGGTCTGGTTCCACGCCAGCGGGATGTATCAGGGGAAGGATCCGTACTTCGTCCATTACTACCGGATCAACTTCGACGGTAGCGGGCTGACGACCTTCACCGACGCCGACGCCATGCACGAGGTGGCGTACTCGCCCGATCACAAGTACTACGTGGACCTCTACTCGCGCGTGGATCTCCCGCCGGTGATGGAGCTCCGCCGCACGAGCGATCAGTCGAAGATCATGGATCTCGAGCACGCCGACGCGTCGAGACTGCTCGCGACCGGTTGGCGGCCGCCCGAGGTCTTCACCGCCAAGGGGCGCGACGGAAAGACGGACATCTGGGGCGTGATCATCCGGCCCACGAACTTCGATCCCAAGAAGAAGTACCCGGTCATCGAGAACATCTACGCCGGGCCGCAGGGGTCGTTCGTGCCCAAGACCTTCGGCGTCCAGGCCGGGATGCAGGCGCAGGCGGAGCTCGGCTTCATCGTGGTGCAGATAGACGGCATGGGTACATCGAACCGCTCGAAGGCCTTCCACGACGTCGCCTGGAAGAACCTCGCCGATGCCGGTTTCCCCGATCGCATCCTCTGGCACAAGGCGGTGGCCGCGAAGTACCCGTACTACGACATCTCGCGCGTAGGGATCTACGGCACTTCGGCAGGCGGCCAGAACTCGATGGGAGCTCTCCTCTTTCACCCCGAGTTCTACGACGTAGCGGTATCTGCCGCCGGCTGCCACGACAACCGGATGGACAAGATCTGGTGGAACGAGCAGTGGATGGGGTGGCCGATCGGCCCGCAGTATGCCGCGTCATCGAACGTCGACAACGCGTACCGGCTGCAGGGGAAGGTACTGCTCGTAGTGGGCGAGATGGACAAGAACGTGGATCCATCGTCGACCATGCAACTGGTCAACGCGCTCATCAAGGCCGACAAGCAGTTCGACCTGCTCGTGGTCCCAGGGATGGGCCACGGCTCCGGCGGCGCCTACGGCGAAGTGAAGCGCTTCGACTTCTTCGTCCACAACCTGCTCGGCGTGGAGCCGCCGAACCGGAACGCGATGACCGCCCCCGGCACGAAGAGCGCCGAGGGGCAGCGGTGAAGCGCGCCACTCCGACAGGGCTGCGCGCGCATCGCCGGCGGCGGAGCTCAGCTCTCTGCGCGGCTCCGTGTCGGGTGAGCCCGCCTGGGCAGGCTCCTCTCCCGCTTACGGCTCCGTCTCAGGTACGCCCGCCGGCAGCAGGGCTCCACTCGGCGCAGGGCTCCCTGCCATGGGGAACGCGGATCGACGCAGCTCTTCAGCAGCCTGATCAGACGCAGATTGCTGCCTCTGTCGAGCTTCGGCGCACCAAGTCCGTCCCCGACACCCCAGAAACATCGTCTTGTTTGGAACGGCCCGGGATCCTTCC
>DASSNL010000040.1:0-63475 GCA_035688075.1 Gemmatimonadaceae bacterium | reverse complement strand
AGCGCGAAATCCAACCACTGGCGTCCCGCACGCGCTCTCCAGTGCGGCCTTGGAGGTGCGGACGTCTTCGCGGAACTCCGCGGGCGTGAGCGTGTCCACACGTCTGTGCCAGAAGCCGTGCGACGCCACCTCGTGACCGAGATCGTGAATGCGCCGCACGATCGCGGGGTAACGCTCGGCCACCCATCCGAGTGTAAAGAACGTACCTTTAGCGCCGTGCTTCTCGAGGAGTGAGAGCACGGCGTCCATCGACTGCTCTATCCGGCTGGGGTAGCCGGCCCATTCTTCGCGCGATACCACACCTTCGAACGCTCCGACCTGGAAGTACTCCTCCACGTCGACTGTAAAGATGTGTTCCACCGGAGTGCGCGCGGACGTCATCGTGACCTTCGTCACGCTGGTCCCAGTCGGAATTCTATGTCCATGGTCGAGCATGCGGTTCTGCAGTTATGATGCCAGTCACCGGGCGCAGAAGTTCGCCTGCGGCGGCGGGCTGGCGGCCGGGCCCATCCTACAGACGCGTTCCACCTATTGCGGTGACACAACTCACCCGGGTGGTCGCATCATCAACTTGTGGGACCGAGGCCACAACCGCGCCAGTGCGGTAGCAAGATACACGAGTACTACCATGACCGGGCGGAGCGGCTTACCTTCGCGACGCAGACCGATTGGCCCGGCAGTGAGTCCAACCATTTTGCAGAGCGGTCAATGTCCCGATCCACCAGCTTGCTTTGGCGCGGTTTACGAAATCCTGGCCTAGCAGTGCAAGCTCTCTCGGTCCGTGCACGCGGCTGGCGCTGCAAAGCCTGGTGCCGCTTTCGTGGAATCCGTCTCGAGACCGGTAAAAACTTCCGAATATCGGGGCGGCTCGTCATCCGCGGCCCGGGTCGCGTCGTGTTCGGCGATGATGTGCTGATTGATGGTACGGTTACCCCTTGGACGTACAGCGAGGATGCCATCATAAGAGTCGGCAGCGGCTCGTACGTCAATGGTACGCGCTTCGGCTGTCGGCGGGAGATCCGCATCGGCGATGGGGCGATCCTCGGCGACGCTCGGGTGATGGACACGGACTTTCACAGCACACTCAGGAATCGGCACGATCCCGATGCTCCTATCCGCGTGGCGCCCGTACACATTGCCGACAATGTCTGGATTGGAGCGGCCGTCGGAATCCTTCCCGGTACTACCATCGGGGCCAATTCGGTAGTCGGCTTCGGTGCGGTCTGTGCCGGCAGGTACCCGGCAGACGTGATCATCGCGGGGAACCCGGCCGTCGTGATCCGACCGATTCCCTCGAGCGGCGAGGCGAGGAGCGCGGAGGCCATGCGCGACTGAGCCGGGAGCGGATTGCCGCTTGAACGCCCGGGGCCCGCTCGCCACCTTTGAAGCCGTGAGGGGATTCTTCATTGCATACGACACGGTACTCGGTGGGCTCAAGGTCCTGCTCTTTGCGCTGGCCTGCGTCCTCTTCGTGGTATTCGCCGTGGACTGGATGGTACGTACACGGCGTATCAACCCCTTTGGGCCGGTCGCGCGCTTTTTCCGCCGCGCCGTAGACCCACTGATCATGCCCGTGGAGCGGCGCATCTTACGCGCCGGCGGCACTCCCGCCAGCGCGCCCTGGTGGACGCTCGTAGCGGTTGTCGTGGGCGGGATCGTTCTGATCCTGGGTCTGCAGTTCGTGCGCAACCTGATCGCATCGACTGTCGTGTCAGCCGGCGCCGGCCCGCGCGGCCTTTATGTCCTGCTGGTAAGCTGGACGTTCAGCATCCTGCAGGTCGCGCTCATAGTCCGGATCATTGCCTCCTGGTTCCGGCTCAATCCCTACAGCCGGTGGATCCGCTGGTCGTACTCGCTCACCGAATGGTTGCTGCGTCCGCTGCGCTCGGTCATTCCGCCCTTCGGGATGATTGACGTAACGCCGATCGTGGCGTACTTCATTCTCGTGTTCCTCGAATCGTTCATGCGCTCGCTCGGGGCGTGATGGAGTTGGATGTCCGCGAGCGCGCGGATGCAGTGCGCTTCGCGGTACGCGTGCATCCGCGCGCGTCGCGCAGTATGGTAGTAGGTGTGCACGGTGGAGCGCTGCGCGCGCGGCTCGCTGCCCCGCCGGTGGACGGCGCGGCGAACGACGAGCTGGTGCGGCTGCTGGCAGGGTGGTTGGGTGTGGCGCGAAGAGATGTGAGCATAGTGGGAGGTATTGCGTCGCGATCGAAGCTGGTCGAGGTGCGTGGGGTGAGTGTGGATGTGGTTCGTTCCCTGGTCACCGAAGTCGAATCTCACGGGTGAGAATGGCGACGATTCTACTCATTGGCACCGACGGCGCGCTCCTCGAGGGAGTGGCGCAACTGCTCGCTGGCTCCGGCCACGCGACCACCACGGCCCACACGCTCGCCGAGGGGCGGGCCATCGCTGCGCTCGAGCAGCCGCTGGCCGTGCTGGTGGAAACCGGGCTCGCACTCGAGGATCCTCAGGGCATCCCGGCCCCGATCTCGCGCGGCGGAGCCATCCTGCTCTACCGCACGGATGAGCGACCCTCCACCGTCATTCCGCCCACGCTCCAGCGCATGGTGCTGGCGGATCTCGCGCTCCCGCTCGAGCGGCATCGCCTCCTGACTCTCGTCAGGTGCATGGCAGACAGGGCCTTCGTCACCGGACGTCGCGAGCAGCCACAGGAGCGCCGCCCGCGCTGAACGGCCCCCCTTGCTCGGCCGACTTCTGGAGCGTACACTGCATCCAGACATATCGGTGACCCGTGGCGATTTACGGCAAATTGCGGCCACGTAAAACATTCCGCTAAAGCGCCGGCCTGGTGCCTGTGCGCGCCGGGCTTTTTTCGCATCGGTAATCGAAATGGCAAAACTCAACGGCAGCTCCCCGTACCTTCGCGCGCTCGAACGGGGAATTCTCGTTTACGATGGCGCGATGGGTACGAACATCCAGCGCTACAAGCTGGGCGCCGAGGACTTCGGCGGCGCGCCCTTCGAAGGATGCAACGACTACCTGGTCATCACTCGCCCCGACGTGATCCAGGAGATCCACGAGTCTTTCCTCGCAGTGGGCTGCGACGTGGTGGAAACGTGCACCTTCCAGAGCACGCCGCGCCGCCTCCATGAGTGGGGGCTCGGCGATCGAACCCGCGACGTGAACGTCCAGGCCGCGCGCCTCGCGCGCGCCGCGTGCGACAAGTACTCCACGCCCGACAAGCCGCGCTTCGTGGCGGGCTCCATGGGGCCCACGGGGATGCTCCCCGCCAGTGATGACCCGCTCCTCTCCGCCATCAGCTGGGATGAGCTGAGCGAAAACTACCGGGTGCAGGCGGAAGCGCTGGTGGAGGGCGGGGTGGACGTCCTTCTGATAGAGACCGCGCAGGACATCCTCGAGGTGAAGGCGGCGATCGCCGGCATCGAGCGGCTCTTCGCGCAGATCGGCCGCAGGGTGCCGCTGCAGGCGCAGGTCACGCTCGACACGAGCGGGCGGATGCTCCTCGGCACCGACATCGCGAGCGCCATGACGACGCTCGAGGCGCTGGGAGTCGACGTGATCGGCCTGAACTGCTCCACCGGCCCGGAGCACATGCGCGAGCCGATCCGCTACCTCACCGAACACGCCTCGCTTCCCGTGTCGTGCATCCCCAACGCCGGGCTGCCGATCAACACCGGCGTGGGCGACGCGGTCTACCCTCTGGAGCCCGAGCCGATGGCGCGCGCGCTCTCCGAGTTCGTGCGCGACTTCGGCGTGCGCGCGGTGGGCGGCTGCTGCGGCACCACGCCGGCGCACCTCGAGGCGGTGGTACGCGCGGTGAGCGGTGTCGCGGCCGCCGCGCCGAAGTCGCGCGAGCGCACGCCGACCGTACCGCGCGTGAGCAGCGCGATGCGCGCCATCACGCTGCACCAGGACCCTCCGCCGCTGCTGATAGGCGAGCGCGTGAACGCGCAGGGCTCGCGCAAGGTCAAGCAGTTCCTCCTCGCCGATGACTACGAGGGACTCGTGGGTGTCGCGCGGCAGCAGGTGGACTCGGGAGCGCACGTCCTCGACGTGTGCGTCGCGCTCACCGAGCGCGCCGACGAGGCCGAGCAGATGGCGCGCACGGTGAAGCTCCTCTCCATGAGCGTGGAGACTCCGATCATGGTGGACTCCACCGAGCCCGAGGTCGTGGAGCGCGCGCTCGAGCACATTCCCGGCCGCGCGATCGTGAACTCCATAAACATGGAGAACGGCCGTGCGCGCATCGAGGCCGTGCTCCCCATCGTCAAGAAGCACGGCGCGGCGGTGGTGGCACTCACCATCGACGAGGCGGGGATGGCGAAGACGCGCGAGCGAAAGCTCGAGGTGGCGCGCCGCATCCACGACATCGCCGTGAACGAGTACGGGCTGCGTCCCGAAGATCTCATCTTCGATGATCTCACCTTCACCCTCGCCACCGGCGAGGCGGAGTGGCTCGACAGCGCTCAGGAGACGATCGAGGGGATCCGGCTCATCAAGCGCGAGCTCCCGGGCGTCTTCACTTCCCTCGGCGTGAGCAACGTGAGCTTCGGGCTCGGCACCGAGGCGCGCGCGGTTCTGAACTCCGTGTTCCTGCACCACTGCGTCCGCGCAGGGCTCGACATGGCGATCGTGAATCCCGCGCACGTCCGGCCTTACGCCGAGATCTCGCTGGAGGAGCGCGAGCTCACCGACGACCTGGTGTTCAACCGCAGGCCCGACGCGCTGCAGCACTTCATCGAGCACTTCGATCGCACCGCGAGCGACAAGCCGGCATCGGGCGCGAAGCAGGTGGAGGATCCCACGGTCGGGATGTCGCCCGACGAGAAGATCCACTGGCAGATCGTGCACAGGAAGAAGGACGGGATCGAGGAGCTCCTCGACGCCGCCGGCGTGCGCGAGGACCCCGTGCGCGTGCTCAACGACGTGCTCCTCCCCGCCATGAAGGACGTGGGCGACAAGTTCGGCGCGGGAGAGCTGATCCTCCCCTTCGTGCTGCAGAGCGCAGAGGTGATGAAGCGCGCGGTACGCCACCTCGAGCAGTTCCTCGAGCGCGCCGAGGGGTACACCAAGGGGAAGGTGGTGCTCGCCACGGTGTACGGTGACGTGCACGACATCGGGAAGTCGCTCGTCAACACCATCCTCTCCAACAACGGCTACACGGTGGTGGACCTGGGCAAGCAGGTGCCGGTGAACACCATCATAGACAAGGCGGTGGAGATCGGAGCGGACGCGATCGGACTCTCGGCGCTCCTGGTTTCGACATCCAAGCAGATGCCCATCTGCGTCCAGGAGCTGGACAAGCGCGGGTTGAACATCCCGGTGATGATCGGAGGCGCGGCGATCAACCGCCGCTTCGGTCGTCGCGCGCTGTTCGTGGATGGCGAGCGCGCGTACGCGCCCGGCGTCTTCTACTGCAAGGACGCCTTCGAGGGGCTCGACACGGTGGAGGCACTGGTGGATGCCGATCGTCGCGGCGAGCTGGTGTCGAGCAACCTCGAGGCGGCACGCCACGACGTGTTCCTGCACACCGAGGTGGGCAAGGACATCGCGGCGGGGAGCGACGGCGGCGAGCGCAGCGACGTGGCCGCCGACAACCCGATCCCGAAGCCGCCCTTCTACGGCACGCGCATCATCCGCGACATCCCGCTGGACGAAGTGCTCGAGCTCCTCGACCTCGATGAGCTCTACCGACTGCAATGGGGCGGGCGCGGCTCTGGCGAGTCGTTCCGCCAGGCGGTGCGTGAGGAGTTCGAGCCCACGCTCGCGCGTCTTGGCGAGGCGGCGAAGCGCGAAGGGTGGCTCGTACCCCGCGCCGTCTACGGCTACTTCCCCGTGCAATCCGACGGCAACTCGCTCATCGTGTACGATCCCGCGGCGTACGAGAGCGACGGCGGCTCGCTGCGCGAGCTGGTGCGCTTCGACTTCCCGCGTCAGGCTGCGCGCGACCGGCTCTGCCTGGCCGACTACTTCCGCTCGGTGGACTCGGGCGACGTGGATGTGGCAGCGTTCCAGGTGGTCACGGTGGGCGACGAGGCGACGAAGCTCTTCGAGCGCTTGCAGGAGGCAGGCGACTACACCGAGGCCTTCTATACACACGGCCTGTCGGTGGAGGCCGCCGAGGCTCTCGCCGAGTGGACGCACCGGCTGGTACGCCGCGAGCTGGGGCTCGGTGAGCAGACCGGCAAGCGATACTCGTGGGGCTACCCTGCGTGCCCCGATCTCGATCAGCACGAGCAGGTCTTCCGTATTCTCCCCGCGGCCGAAGCGCTGGGGATGGATCTCACACCGGCCTTCCAGCTCATGCCCGAGCAATCCACGGCGGCGATAGTGGTACACCACCCCGAAGCGAAGTACTACGCCGTCCGCAGCGGGGGCGAGCGCGATATGGGTCAGGCCGCCACGGCGGGGGTATCCTGAAGTGACCACGCCGCGCGATGCGCGTGAGCTGCTCGATCCGGAGCGCGTCGTCATCTTCGATGGCGCCATGGGCACCATGCTCTACGCCCACGGTGTGTTCATCAACCAGTGCTACGATGAGCTGAACCTGCGCGCGCCGGAGCTGGTGCGCGAGGTGCACGATGCCTACGTGCAGGCAGGTGCGGAGGTGCTCGAGACGAACAGCTTCGGCGCCAACCGGCTGAAGCTGGGGCAGTACGGGCTCGAGGCGCAGGTCGACGCTATCAACCTGCGCGCGGCGGAGATCGCCCGAAGTGCAGCGGGCGACGACGTGCTGGTGGCCGGCGCCGTGGGTCCGCTCGGCGTGCGTCTGGAGCCCTTCGGCCCGACCGCTCTCGACGAGGCGCGCGCTCTCTTCCGGGAGCAGCTGCGGGCGCTGCGCGCCGGAGGTGTGGATCTCTTCATCCTCGAGACCTTCGGTGATCTCGGGGAGATGGAGCAGGCCATCCTCGCCGCGCGCGATGTGGATCCCGACGCGGTTGTCATCGCGCAGATGACCATCGGGACCGACTGCCTCACGCCCTTCGGCGCCTCACCCCAGGATATTGCCCGCGCGCTCGACACGTACGGCGCCGACGTCGTGGGACTCAACTGCTCCGTGGGCCCGCAGGCCATCCTCGAGGCGATCGAGAAGATGGCCACGGTCACGAGCCGAAAGCTGAGCGCCCAGCCCAACGCGGGCATGCCGCGCGACGTGGGCGGACGAACCATGTACATGGCCAGCCCCGAGTACATGGCGAGCTACGGCCGGCACCTCATCCAGGCGGGAGCGAAAGTCGTTGGCGGCTGCTGCGGCACGACACCGGAGCACATCCGCTCGCTCGTGGAGGGCGTTCGGCCGCTCGTGCCCCGGCACCGCGATGATCTGCATCGGGCGGCCGCAAGCAGTGCGCGACACCACGCGGAGCACGCCGCGGGGAGCGCGACGATCACGCGAGACAGCTCCGCGCTGTCGGAAGGGGTGGCGCCCGCGCCATTCGCCGAGCGCTCGCGCTGGGCCGCGAAGATAGCCTGCGGGGAGTTCGTCAGGTCGGTGGAGATCGTGCCGCCCCGCGGTGTAGATGCCAACGCGATGCTGCATGGCGTGGCGGCGCTCGCGCGCGCTGGAGTGGATGCGGTGAACGTCCCCGACGGTCCCCGCGCGCAGAGCCGCATGGGAGCGCTCATGACGAGCCTTCTCATCGAGCAGCGCATCGGCATCGAGACCGTGACCCACTACTGCTGTCGAGATCGCAACCTCCTCGGAATGCTGAGCGATCTACTCGGCGCTTCCGCGATGGGAATCAGGAACCTGCTCATCATCACGGGTGATCCGCCGAAGATGGGCCCCTACCCCGACGCGACCGCGGTGTTCGACATCGACTCGATCGGTCTCACGAATCTCGTGAACCGGCTGAACCACGGCGTGGATCCCGGCGGCCACTCCATCGGCAAGCCCACCTCGTTCGTGATCGGAGTGGGAGTGAACCCGGCGGCGATAGATCCGGTGCACGAGCTCCGGCGCTTCGAGTGGAAGGTGGATGCGGGAGCGGAGTTCGCCATCACCCAGCCGGTGTTCGATGCGGCGCAGCTCGAGCGCTTCATCGCATCCATCGATCACGTGCGCATCCCCGTGGTAGCCGGAATCTGGCCGCTCGTGTCCGCGCGCAACGCTGAGTTCCTGGCCAACGAGGTGCCCGGCGTGATAGTGCCCGAAGGGATACTGGCTCGCATGCGCCGCGCGAGCGAGCGCTCCAAGGATCACGCGGTTGCCGAGGGAATAGCGATCGCGCGCGAGATGCTCCAGCGCGTGCACGGCTCCGTCCGCGGCATCCAGGTTTCGGCTCCCTTCGGAAAGGTGGAGCTCGCGCTGCAAGTGCTCGCGAGCTGAGCGCGCCGAGCGCCGCCCGTCCGGGACCGCCCTTTACCTGATGCGGCGGCCGGTGCGATGTTAGCTTCACTGCAAAGCGTTGCAGTCGCGCGACCGGCGCCGCGCGCCGGAGAAGGCGAGAGTCGAGGGAGAGTATGAGAGCGATTCTTCTGATAGATCACGGCTCCGTGAAAGCGGAGGCGAACCACATGCTCGAATGCATGGGCGCGCTGGTGCAGCAGCTGGCCGGCGCGGAGGTGGTAGTGCGCATCGCCCACATGGAGCTCGCAGAGCCGGGCGTGGAAGAAGGCTTCGCGGCGTGCGTGGAGGCGGGTGCCAGCGAGGTGGTCGCTTTCCCCTACATGCTCTCGCCCGGCAAGCACTCCACGCGCGACATCCCGCGCATGGTGGCCAGCGCCGCGGCTCGCTTCCCGGATGTTCGCTACTCCGTCACTCCCGCCTTCGGAGTGAACGAGCGACTCGCCGAAGCGGTGCTCGAGCGCGTAGGCGTACCGGTTTCGGAGCGGGCCGTCGCGGACGTCGGCTGTCGCGCGGTGTGTATGCGCCCCGCCGGCACGCCGGAGCGCTACTGCGGGGACGGGTGCCGGGCGGTGGTGGACGAGCCGGCGCCGGCCATACCTGGTTGAGCGCAGCCGCAGGCGCGGCAGGGAGAGCGCTGCGCCGATGCTCTTCCAACATTAGCTTGTAGCCATGACCACCGACCTCACCGCGTCGCATCAGGCGCTCAGCACGCTCTCCGACGAGGAGACCATGTTCCGCGACGCCGTCGCGGAGTTCGCCGAAGAGGAAGTCCGCCCGCGAGTGCAGGCGATGGAGCGCGCGGGCCATCTCGACCCCGAGATCATCCCCAAGTTCTTCGAGCTCGGCCTCATGGGGATAGAGGTCCCCGAGCGCTACGGCGGCGCCGGAGGAACGCTCATGATGGTTACGCTCGCGGTGGAGGCGATGAGCCGCGTAGATGCATCCGCGGCGATCCTCATGGACGTGCAGAACACGCTCGTCAACTACCCCATCACGCGCTACGGCAACGACGCGCAGAAGCAGAAGTACCTCCCCAAGCTCACCGGCGACACGGTCGGTGCGTACGCACTCTCCGAGGCCGGCTCCGGTTCCGATGCCTTCGGCCTCGCCACGCGCGCGGAGAAGAGCGGCAACGGCTGGGTGCTGAACGGCCGCAAGCTCTGGATCACCAATGGTGCGGAGGCCGGGATCTACGTGATCTTCGCCAACGCCGATCCATCGGCCGGCTACCGAGGGATCACCGCTTTCATCGTGGAGCGCGGCTTCCCCGGGTTTTCGGTGGGGAAAAAGGAGCAGAAGCTCGGCATCCGCGCATCGAGCACCACGGAGCTCATCCTCGATCAGTGCCAGGTTCCTGCGGAGAACGTGCTCGGCCCGGTGGGTAAGGGCTACAAGATCGCGATCGAGACGCTCAACGAGGGACGCATCGGGATCGGCGCACAGATGATCGGCGTGGCGAGGGGCGCGCTCGACACCACGCTCGCCTACGTGAAGGAGCGCCACCAGTTCGGGAAGCCGGTCGCCGACTTCCAGGGTGTGCAGTTCCAGCTCGCGCAGGCGGCCACGGAGCTGGAGGCAGCGCGGCTCATGGTGTACAACGCCGCACGCCTCAAGGACGCGGGCCAGCCCTTCACGGAGGAAGCGGCGATGGCGAAGCTCTTCTCCTCGCAGGTATGCGAGCGGGTGACTTCGCTCTGCGTGGAGCTCCACGGCGGCTACGGCTACACCGAAGACTACCCCGTGGAGAAGTACTACCGCGATGCCAAGATCGGCGCGATCTACGAGGGGACGTCCAACATGCAACTCCAGACGATTGCGAAGTCGATGTTGAGTCGTCCATAGACGACACCCCGGGGCGCGGAGGGAGCTGATGCATCGTGGTGAAGACAACCGATGGACCAGCAGCCAACCCCTCAGCGCCCCGGGTGCAACCGGAGCCTACTCCCCGCACGCAGACGCTCCGCCCTCCCCTCCCGGATCCGCCAGCCGAGCGCTCCGCGCTTTTCTTTTCACACTCGTCGCCCTCCTCGCGGGCAACGTGGCCATCAACGCGGCGCTGAACTCCAGCGGAGAGCTGCGAGAGGGCGGGCTGCTGATAGAAAGCATCCTCTCGAGCGAGAGCTACCAGAAGGCGACTGCGCTCGATGGCTTCATCGCCCGGAGAGCCGGTGCTCCGATGGGCGTCGTGCTCGGATCGTCGCGCGTGATGGAGCTCTCCTTCGGTGATTCGACGTCGCCGGTCCCCTTCTACAACTGCGGCGTCTCCGGCGCGAAGGCCGAGGACATTCTCGCTTTCACGCGCTACATCTTCGCCCACCCCGACGTGGATCTCGCAGAGGCCATGATCGGCGTGGACCCGTTCGCACTCGCGGTCCCCATCCCTGGCAACACGACGGAGTACTACGACGTCCGGCTCCGGGGCGTATACGCCCTGGAGCGCGTGATGCAAGACCGGATCGACCCACGCGAGCGGTTGAAGTGGCGCGCTGCGGCGCTGCTCGGCCGCGACTGGACCACCGCGCTGCGCGAGGTAGGCGACCCGGCCCCGCATAAGTGGTTCGGTCCTACCGGCCTGTACCCGGAATCCAACTACGTGAAGCGGGTCGGCACGTCGGCGGAGGCGCGCGAGCGCTATCTGGCCAACCACATCGAGATGGTGGTGACGCACCTGCCGGTCACCGCCGATCCGGATCCGCGACGCGTACAGGACATCACCGAGGCGGTGCGACTTCTCCGCGAGCACGGTACGAAGGTGACGATCTTCCTCCCACCCACCCATCCGCGGCTGCTCGCCGCGCTGCGGAGTAATGCGATCTTCCGTGCCCAGCTCGATCACGACCGCGCCGCGCTGCGCGAGCTCGCCGGCAGCGCTGGCGCGACGTTCGTGGATCTGACAGACGCTGCCACCGCCGGGCTCACGCCCGGCGACTTCTGGGACGGCTACCACTACACGTCGGCCGCTTCCGCGCTGGTGATACGTGCTCTGGAGGACGCGCGATAGTGCTCTTCAACAGCTACGTATTCCTCTTCCTGTTTCTCCCGATCGTACTGCTGGCGTGGTGGGTGCCGCGCAACCTGCAGCTGCGGCTCGCGCTTCTCGTGCTGGCGAGTTACGTGTTCTACGCGGGGTGGGACTACCGATTCTGCTCGCTGATGTTCCTCACCACCGTGATGGACTATCTGGCAGCCGGGCGCATCGCTCGCGGCAGCACGCCGCGCGAGCGGAAGGGGTGGCTGATAGCGGCGCTCGTCTTCAACCTCGGCCTGCTCGCGTACTTCAAGTACGCCGGATTCTTCGCGAGATCGGTGAACGATGTGGCGGGCGCTCTGGGGCTGGGCGCGATCGCGCCAACGCTGTCCATAGTTCTCCCGCTGGGGATCTCGTTCTACACCTTCGAGTCGATGAGCTATACCATCGACGTATATCGGGGGATCGCCAAGCCGGCGAAGAGCTTCCTGCACTACATGCTCTTCATCTCGATCTTCCCGAAGCTCATCGCGGGGCCGATCATCCGCTACACCGATGTGGAAGACCAGTACGCGGAGCTGCGCGGGCGGGTGGACGTGGAGCTCATGTGGCGCGGCGTGATCTTCTTCGTGGTCGGAATGGTGAAGAAGGTGCTCATCGCCGACCAGATAGCGGCACACGCGGCGCCGCTGATGGGCGTGGCGCACCCGGGACTCGCGGAGAGCTGGGCGATCGTGGGCTCCTACACGCTGCAGATCTATTTCGACTTCTCGGGATACAGCGACATGGCCGTGGGGCTCGGCTACATGCTCGGCTTCCGCTTCCCGCAGAACTTCAATCGCCCGTACATCGCCCGCAACATCAGCGAGTTCTGGGATCGCTGGCACATCACCTTCTCACGCTGGCTCCGGGACTATCTCTTCATACCGCTCGGCGGTTCGCGAGCTGGCGCGCTGCGCACGCTACGCAACCTCTTCCTGGTGATGTTCCTCGGCGGTCTGTGGCACGGCGCGAACTGGACGTTCGTGGCGTGGGGCGTGTACCACGGCACGCTGCTCGGGATCTACCACTCGTCGCGCATGCTCCGGAAGCGCGGCGTGCTGCGCGTGCCCGAGCTGCCCGGCCGCGTGGCGCTCGCTGTCACACTGCTGGCGGTGATGCTCGGCTGGGCGCTCTTCCTGAGTCCCGACTTCTCTACCGCCTGGGCGCTGGTAAGCGGAATGTCGGGCGCGCACGGGGTGGGCGATACGAGCACGCTCCGAGTGCTCGTTCACCCGATCGCGATCGTCGCGTTTGCGTGGCTCGCCTTCGTGCCGGAGGTGTGGGACTGGGAGCTCGTCCCCCGTCGTCGCTTCGCGGTGGGCGCCGCCGCGGTGCTGGTGTTGTGCATCTTGATGCTCGGCGGCTACAGCCCGTTCATCTACTACCAGTTCTGAGCCGCACGCGAAGCAGCCCCGAGCCGCGGCAGCGGCTCGGGGCTGCTCCATCCGCCGAGCTCACCCGGCCATCTTCATCGCACCGTACAGACCCGGCAGCGCGCCGAGGACCCACACTATGATCGCCGCCATCGCGGCCTTTCCGATTGGGATCTTGCCTACGACGTGGAGGCCGATGGCGAGCAGCGCGGTGACCCAGATCGTGAAGATGTCGAGTCTGCCGAGCAGTGCGGCGAGAATCGGCTGCTGCGTGGCGTTTATGAAATAGCCGGGCCCCAGCGTCACGCTGAATTGCGACGTGATGTTCGCAGGGTCGGCGAGCATCGCAATGAGCGCGCCCGCTACCACCGCCAGGATCTTGGGGATGAAGGAGAAGGTGGAGACCATCATGGCATCGCCCAGCGGCTCGTCGGCGTCGAAGAGCTTCCCGACTATCCAGAGCAGCAGGCCGGTGAGAAGCACTATGATCGGCGTGAAGATCACCACGCCTACTATGGCGAACTTGTCCTGGATGGCACGCCCCTTCTGGAGCTGCTCGGGTGTGATTTGCGGATTCTGCTTCGCTATCTGCGCCGCGGACTGCTGCCATACCGCATCGTACACCGGCTGCATGAGCGGCCTCGTGCCGATCGCGAGAGCGGCGATGATCACGGTGTAGATGAGCAGCGCCAGCCAGAAGCCGCGCCCCCTGCGCCGCGCAAAAACCTGAGCGGGCGACACGAAGATCTCGACGATATCCTCGAAGAGAGATGAGGTCTTTGGTACGGCTGCGGTAGTCATCGAAATGAGCCTTGCTGGTTGAGGACGCTCCATGATTGCGCTTCGCGGCTGTGCGCACAAGAGCGGCGCCGTGGCAGGCAACGTCGGAGAGGGAAACGACTGGCAAACGGCTGACCCGCCAACCGCACGGCACCGATGTCCCCTCGATCTCGCCGGGGGGCAGCTGCGTTGCCAGCTGAACGCGGATAGGCCGCGCCTCACTCCCCCCGCAGCACCACCGCTGGATCGGAGCGACCGGCCTGCCTGGCCGGTACCCAGGTGGCCACCGCTGCCGTCAGTCCGAGGAGCAGCGGCACCACCAC
The DNA here is from genome assembly GCA_035688075.1 of Gemmatimonadaceae bacterium. GTDB lineage: Bacteria > Gemmatimonadota > Gemmatimonadetes > Gemmatimonadales > Gemmatimonadaceae > JADGGM01. The sequence continues at coordinate 49,654 of DASSNL010000040.1, read as the reverse complement.
AAACGTGATCGGATCGACCGGCGCCACGTGGTAGAGCAGCGCGCCCAGCGCTCGCGTCGTGACGAGGGCGACTCCCGTTCCCACCACCACGGCGATCGCCACGAGGCGGAGTGCGTGCCCCACCACCATCCGCTCGATGCGCGGGGCGCTGGCGCCGAGCGCGATGCGAATCCCCATCTCCCGCGAACGCCGTCGCGCCAGTTGCGCCATCACCCCGTACACGCCGATGAGTGCGAGGGCCACTCCGATCGCGGCGAAAACCGTCAGCAACGTGGTGAGGAACCGCTGTCGCGCGAGCGATTCCGCGCGAACGGCGATCATGGTCTTCATGGAGCCGATCGCGAGTGTCGGGTCCATCTCCTTTACCAGGCGTCGCAGCGACGGACCGAGCGAGGCGGGATCCGAGTCGGTACGGAGCACCACTGTCATCGCGCTTCTCGGGTCCTGCGTCACCGGCGAAAAGATCTCGATCCGCGGCTCGGCCGCCATCTCGACCTGATGCTCACTCCCTACCACGCCGACGATGGTTCTCCACACGGACGAGGAGTCGGGGACCTTGTCGAAGGCCAGCTTCTGTCCGATCGGATCCTGACCGCGGAAGAACCTTTTCGCGAGCACGTCGTTGATGACGATGACGGGAGGCGTATCCGCACGATCATCCGTGGTGAAATCACGGCCGGACAGGAGCGGCACGTGCATCGTCTGGAAGTATCCGGGCGCGAGCTCGCGGTGCAGCACCTCGGTCCCGGAACCATCGGCGCCTCGCCCGGCTATCGCGAAGTCGCTCGTCCACTCGGTGCCGGTGAGCGGCAGCTGTGATACGAGCGCCGCATCGCGCACGCCGGGGAGGGCGCGTGCGCGCTCGAGAAGACGGTCGAAGAACGAAGTCATCTTCTCTTCCGTGTCGTACCGTATCCCCGGCAGCGAGATCGACGCGGTCAGAGTACCGCTCGCGTCGAAGCCTGGATCCACGTTGCGGAGCTCGGCGAAGGAGCGAGCCAGCAGCCCCGCACCGACCGTGAGGAGAAGGGCGAGCGCCACCTCGGCGACGACGAGTGTGTCGCCCCACCGGCGCATCCTGCGTCCCTCGCTCCCGCTTCGCCCACCCTCGTTCAGTACTTCCACCGGCGCGCGCCTCCCGCTCCAGAGCGCGGGAGCGATACCGAAGAGGAGTCCGCTCGCCGTAGTGATGAGCAGTACGTAGCCGAGCACGTTCCAGCTCACGCTCACGTCGCGCACGGGAAGCATCCCCGCCGGCTGCAGAGCGGCGAGGATCCGCGTCCCCCACCAGCCGAGCGCGAGCCCGGCCGCTCCACCAAGCGCGGAGAGTACGAGACTCTCGGCGAGCGCCTGACGCACCAGCCGCCCGCGTCCCGCCCCGAGCGCCAGCCGTAACGCCGCCTCGCGCTCGCGACCCGCTGCCTGAACGAGCAGCAGGTTCCCGACGTTCGCGCAGGCGATTAGCAGGAGGAGCGACACCGCCGAGAGAAGCACGAGGAGCGGGAGGCGCGTGTCGCCGACGAGGAATTCGTGCAGCGGCGTCATCCCCGCGCCCATGCGTGTGTTCGTCTCCGGATACTGCTGCTGGAGCCGCCGCACCACGGTCTGCAGCTCCGCGTTGGCGCGATCGAGCGAGACGCCGGGACGCAGGCGCGCCACTGCACGCGGCCAGTGTGCGCGGCGGAACCAGACCTGGTTGCGATCCTCCATGCTCCAGCGAGTGGGAAGCCAGAGATCCACGCTCTCATCGGGGAAAGCGAAGCTCGGCGGCGCAACGCCAACCACCTGGAAGTCCGCTCCCTCGACCTGGATGGTGCGTCCGACGATCCCCGAGTCGGCACCGAATCGCTCGCGCCAGAGATGGTCGCTGAGCACCACGACGCGCTGGTCTCCGCCCCATGTCTCCTCGTCGCGCAGCACTCGTCCCAGCTGTGCACGCACGCCAAGCACCGAAAAGAAGTTGCCGGTCACACGCGTGTCGACAGCTACCACCGGCTCCCCCGCCCCGACGCCGGTGAGCGTGACGCGGCCGTTGGAGCCGTTGTACATCGTCAGATCCTCGAACGCATGCACCTGCTCGCGCCAGTCGAGCGCATTCGCGGGCGCTACGACGCCCTCGTGCCAACCCTTGTCGGGATTCTCCTCCCAGAGCATCACGAGCCGGCCGGGATCGGTGAACGGGAGCGGACGCAGGATGACGGCGTTCACCGCGGAGAAGATGGCTGTGTTGGCGCCGATCCCGAGCGCGAGGGTCAGGATGGCGGCTACCGCGAGCGCGGGAGTCTTCCTGAGGGTGCGCAGCGCGTAGCGCGCATCGCCGAACGCTTCGCCCACCCATCGCGCCCCGCGCACGTCGCGGTGGGCCTCCCTCGTGCGCTGGACTCCTCCGAAGGAGACCAGGGCGCGGCGGCGCGCCTCCTCGGGCGTGAAGCCGAGGCGAACGTTCTTCTCCGTTTCCAGCTCGATGTGAAAGCGGATCTCATCATCCAGGTCGTGATCGGTCGCGCGCCGATGAAGCAGAGCACGCAGCCGCACCATGGCTCCCCTTATCGCTCCCATTCACTTCACCTCGAGAATGAGCTCCACCGAGCTCACGTAGCGGCGCCAGCTCGCCGTCTCCTGTCCAACCGCGCGCTTGCCCGCACCGGTGAGCGAGTAGTACTTGGCTCGCCGGTTGTTCTCGGTGGTGCGCCAGGCGCTCTCGATCCAGCCCTTCTGCTCCAGTCGCTGGAGCGCGGGATAGAGCGAGCCCTGGTTCACGTCGAACGCGCCGCGGGAGAACTGCTGGATCCGCTGACTGATCCCCCAGCCGTGCATGGGCTCGAGCGTGAGCGTCTTGAGGATGAGGAGATCGAGCGTCCCACGAAGGACATCGGATGGTGTGGCGGTCATGGCGGCTCGCGGTTGAGCGGTGCTGGAGCGGGGGGCGGAGGACGTTTCTGTCGAGTTTCGACAGATGATACGGTCACTCCTGTCGGAACGCAAGAGGAGCGGCCCTGAACGGTACCGGCCGGCGGCAGCGGCTCGATTGTTGGCTTCGGCGCGGGGCCATCGTGGCCAAACGGGCTCGGCGGCCGCGATCGATGGCCAACGGCAGCGACGGAAGGCGGTCAGCAGCGCTCGGAGGTCGCGGGCAGCGTCGGGTTGCGCGGCTCGAGCGCTCCATCGAGTATCTTCCCGATCACACGCTCGGGAGTCGCGGGGCGGTGAGCGCGCGATCTGCCGCCGCGCCTCCAACCATCCGGACGACGCCTGCCGCTCGAGAGGAGGATGCCATGGAGCTCACCGGAATCCACCACCTCACCGCGATCTCCGCCGCGATCAGCGAAAACCATCGCTTCTACACGCAGACGCTCGGCATGCGACTGGTGAAGCGCTCGGTGAACCAGGACGATGTCTCCGCGTACCACCTGTTCTACTCCGATGCAAAGGGGAGCCCGGGCACCGACGTCACCTTCTTCGACTGGCCGATGCCTCGCGAGTTGCGCGGGACTCACTCCATCACGCGCACACACCTGCGCGTCGCCGGCGCCGACACGCTCGCCTTCTGGGCGGCGCAGCTCCGCGAGCGTGGCGTGGTGGTGGGCGACGTGGCCGAGCGCGATGGCCGGCTCACACTCGATTTCGAGGACCCCGAGGGGCAGCGCCTCTCACTAGTGGACGACGGCGGTGCAAGCGAGGCGTTCCCCTGGGAGCGGAGTCCGATCCCCGCGGAGCACCAGGTTCGCGGACTCGGACCCATCATGCTCAGCGTTCCCGATCTGCGAGCAACCGATGTGGTGCTCCAGCGCGCGCTCGGCATGCGCCCGGTGCGCGAGTATGCGCACCCGGAGAACCCGATCCACACCGTACACGTCTACGAGATGGGCCCGGGCGGGGCAGCCGCGGAGCTGCACGTTGCCGTGCAACCGGATCTCCGCCCCGCGCGTCAGGGGGCGGGCGGTGTGCACCATGTAGCCTTCCGCACGCCCACCTTCGAGGAGCACGCTGCGTGGATAGAGCGGATCTCGCAGCTCGGGATCCGGAACAGCGGGCTGGTGGATCGCTACTATTTCCGTAGTCTGTACTTTCGCGAGCCCAACGGGATTCTCTTCGAGATCGCGTCGGATGGCCCGGGCTTCTCGGTCGACGAGGACGAGTCGACGCTGGGGGAGAAGGTTGTGCTTCCGCCTTTTCTCGAGGCGCGCCGGGCGGAGATCGTGTCGAACCTCCAGCCGATAGACTGACCCGGGGGGCGGCGTTAGGCTGGTCAGCCTATCGCGGCTGGTCAGCCTAACGTCACTGGTCAGCCTAACGCAGCGCAAAGCGAGCCAGCCCTCACAGCCTGACTCCGCCCGCCAATCGAAGGACCTCGTGCAATGTCCGATTTCTTCCAGCCCCCTCCCGCACTCGGCAACCAGTACGACGACGACCGCGTACTGCGTTCATGGCTTCGTCGCGTGTTACCACGCGATATGCTCGCCGATGTGGAGCCGGAGCTCCGCCGCCTCGGCGAGCGCGCCTCGGGCGACATCCTCGCGCTGGGCGAAGCTGCCGAAGCCGAACCGCCGCGTCATGTACCGTACGATCCGTGGGGTCGGCGGGTAGATCGGATAGACACCAGCGCCGCCTGGCGTGAGCTGGATCGCATCTCGGCCGAGGAAGGGCTCGTGGCCATCGGCTACGAGCGCGCACACGGCTCGCTCTCGCGAGTGGACCAGTTCGCGCGACTCTATCTCTTCTCACCATCCTCGGCCACCTACAGCTGTCCACTGGCGATGTCCGATGGCGCCGCGCGCTGCCTGGAGGTGTACGGCGACAATGAGCGACTGCGCGCCGCCTACGAGCACCTCACCACTCGCGACCCCTCTCGATTCTGGACTTCGGGACAGTGGATGACCGAGCGTACCGGCGGCTCCGATGTTTCCGGCACGTCCACCGTGGCGCGCCGCGAGGGCGATGCTTTCCGTCTCTACGGCACCAAGTGGTTCACCTCCGCCACTACCTCGCAGATGGCCATGACGCTCGCCCGCATCGAGGGAGCGCCAGCGGGGAGCAGAGGGCTCAGCCTCTTCTACCTCGAGCTTCGCGACCACGACGGCTCGCTACGCGACATCCGTGTGAATCGGCTGAAGGACAAGCTGGGAACGCGCGCGCTCCCCACCGCCGAGCTGTCGCTCGAGGGAACGCCGGCATGGCTGGTAGGCGAGGAGGGGCGCGGCGTGCGCACCATCGCGACCCTCTTCAACATTACCCGCATCTACAACGCGTGCGCGTCGGTGGCCGGGATGCGTCGGGCCATAGCGCTTGCGCGCGACTACGCGACGCGCCGGGTGGCATTCGGGAAGCCGCTCTCTGAGCATCCCCTGCACGTCGAGACGCTGGCGGAGCTGCAGGTCGAGCTGGAAGCTGCATTCCATCTCGTCTTCCGTGCGGTGGTGCTCCTGGGACGCGTCGAATGCGGCAATGCAACCGAGCGGGAGGCAGCACTCCTCAGGCTTCTCACCCCCGTGGTGAAGCTGTATACCGCGAAGCAGGCGATAGCGGTGGCCAGCGAAGCGCTGGAAGCATTCGGCGGTGCGGGCTACATAGAGGACACCGGCCTCCCGCGGCTGCTGCGCGATGCGCAGGTGCTCTCGATATGGGAAGGCACCACCAACGTTCTGAGTCTCGATGTGCTCCGCGCCATCGATGGCGGAGGAGCGATGGAAGCGCTGTGCGGCGATATCGAGGCGCGTCTCGGCTCGGTATCGCATGCGCGGCTCGTCGCGGCCGCCGAGCAGGTACGCGCGGCCGCCCGGGTGCTGGTACGTCGAGCGACCCGCTCCGGCGAGGATGGCATTACCACGATGGACGGCCCCGACCGGGAAGCCGCCGCGCGCGCGCTCGCGTACTCCATCGCGCGCACCTGTGCGGGTGCGCTCCTCCTGGAGCACGCGTCGTGGAGTCTGGAAAACGAGCATGATGCGCGCTCGGCGCTGGCCGCGCTCCGCTGGTGCTCGCGCGAGCTCACCCCACCGATCCGCGTGGACGCCGCGCACCGGGCTGCGTCGAGCGCGCTCGCGCTCGACCGCCCGGTGGAGCAATGAGAGCGGCGTGACGAAAGCGGGCGCGCGGCTACATCGCTGCGCCGGAGCGCTGCAGCCGCCTGGCGTACAGCAGGTCGAGCGCGCTTATCGCGGCTACCATGCCGATGGCGCCAGCTACCATCTTCCGGTTCCGGCTTCTCGCCGCCGCGACGCCGAGTAGACCGAGATCCATAGCGTCGCCCGCGACTCGCGACCAGAGGCCCGCTGTCGGGTTGCGTGGAGCGAGAATCCCTACGCCGCTGAGGATCTCGCGCGCGCCCATCGCGCGAAGCACCGTCCTGGCGTTCCTGAGGCCGAGCCGGCGGCTCATTCGCTCGGGCATGGCCATCTCGGCCAGTCCGAGACCGATCCCGGTGAGGCCCAATGCGCGTGCTACGTTCCTGTTTCTCATTGTGAATTCTCCGTCGTCGCGATTGGCTTCGCCCCGGGCGCAACTCGCATGCCCTGCCGGCGTTAGCGGCGCCAGCATCGTCTACCCTGCCCCTGCTCCCTGTCAGTCCTCGGGTACGTCCAGCGTTCCGCCGTCGAGATCGAAGCGGCTGGTCGACTTCTGCTCGCCTGGTCCCGACTTCTCGTAGCCCTCCGGCGTCCCCGCGCCAGAGCTCGATTTCCCCGCGCCGCCGCGCGCTCCGCCCGCCACACCGCCGGACGAGCTGATGCCACCATCTCCCAGCGCATCGTCGCTGAGCGGCGGATTCGCGCGGTGCGCGCTGCGCCTGCTCACGTCCGCCGGCGACGGCGGCCGGTCGATCCCGGATTCCGCGCTCGGCTCGCTCACTCCCTCTATCGCGCCGCCTCGCACGCTGGCGCGCCCCAGCAAGTCCATGCCGCGCAACTCGGCAGGTGTCAGCTGGTCGCCAGCAGCCGATTCTCCCCGCTCCTGCCAATCCGACACGGGCTCCCGGCGCGCTTCGCTGTCGATCTCGCGCTCCGTACGCGCGTGCTTGCGCGTGCGCTCCTCATCGCTCGCGCGCACGCCGCGGCGGCTCTGCTTCTTTCCCTTGCGCTTGTCCGTCATCTCCACTCCCATCTCGTGTGGCGCCGCAACAGCGACGTGCTTCGATGACGGGCAACGCGTGTGCCATGGGGCGGCGTTCGACGCGACCACTCGTTATGGCGAGGCGCTCAGGGTGTACGCTGTTCGTACACCCGACGACCGCGCGCACCCTGCCCGCGAGCGAAGCGTGCCAGCCGGCCGCGAACGTGCTCAGTGCAAGTTGTTGTGCGCCCGCTCGAAGATGACTTCGCGGATGGCGAGATAGACGTTGCCTCCAGCGGCTTTGATCACCTTCTTCGCGTTCCAGGTGGCCCACTGACGTCCGCGCGCTGCGCCGCGCCCCACCACCAGTGCGCTGGCGATCGCCGGAGTGGTACTCCGGCGGATCGAGTAGCGTCCGAGCACGAGGCATCCGCGTACCTTCCGCACGCGTGTCATCGGTTCGGACGTGAACAGCGTGCGATAGCCCGCTTGCGCTGCCGCCTCGGCGGCTGGCGTTCGATAGTATCCACCCGGCACCGAGGCGGTGGTGACTTCGGCGTGCAGGATGTCCTCGAGCACGGTGCGGCTGTCCTTCCATTCTCGCACCATGTCACTCATCGAGAGGCCCGAAAAGCGTAGCGGGTGGCTGCACGAGTGGCTCCCCACGAGGTGGCCGCGACGGTGCAACTCACGGATTCCGTCGGCGTCGAGGAACCCCGCGGTCCCTATGCGATCGCTCACGACGAAGAAATGGCCTACCCACCCCCGCGCTTCGAGGAGAGGCGCTGTCTGACTCAACGCGCCTACGCCGCCGTCGTCGAAGGTGAGGAACACCGGCGTCGCGTGCGACTCCATGCTCGCCATCCTGTCCGCACGCGACACGTGCGCGCCTGTCGCACCGATCGCATCGAGGTGCGCCACGAAGTCGCATTCCGACAATTTGTAGCTCGCCGAGGCGGCGCCGGGGAAGCCGCTGGAGTCGAACTCGTTACCGGCGATTACATCATGATACTCGAGACCGAGGGAATGCATTGGTGCGCCTGAGATTCCGCCGGAGTCTCAGATACGCGGAGAGATGCGGCTGCCCCCACGCACCCGACTTCCGGCCGTCCACAGGGATCGGAGGTGCCTTGCCCGCCACGATCCGCTCGAGAGTGTCAGCAATCTCGTCCAGGTTGTCGAGCACAACCCGATGCTGGATCTCTATGTACGACTCGCGCCGGGGATCGTAGGGGTAGCTGAAGTAGCCGAACACCGGACCGGTGTCCACGCCACGATCGATCCGCAGCAGCGTCATTCCCACGTTGTCGAAATCGCCGTTCGCCATGGCCCAGAAGCAGCCGTGCGCGTTGCGATACTGGGGGGTGATTCCCGCGTGGCATACGAAGGTGCCGGCGCGCGGGATCTCGAAGATCCGGGAGGCGAGGAGGTGCTTACTGAGAGCGAGGGTCACGTCCGGGGAGCGCTCGCGGATGAACGCCTCGCTCTCCTTCGAATTGGGCGACACGACATCGAGCACCGGGATGCTCGCCGGCACTTCGGGCCAGCGCTCGCGCATCGCCGCCACGGTACGCGCGTGCCAGGCGTCGTCTTTCGCGGCCAGCCGAAGCCGGTAGTAGACGCGGAAGGCGAGGATGTCGAGCATGCCGAGCGTACCGCTCCGGCGCCATTCACGCCGCACCCTCTTCCAGAAGGCGCCGCGCGAATCGTGTATGCGGACGATACCGCGCAGATCGGTACGCGCGTGGAGCCAGCGCGCCATCACGTCGGCGTGCAACGGTTCCTCCGCGTGACAGATCATCACGCTCGAGATCCGTTCGTCCGCAGCTACCCCTCGAGCGGCATCGCTCTCGCCAGCCATGCCGCGAAGCTACCGCTGACCGGCTGCCCGCGCAATCGACGGGCGGCGCGGCGGCTGCCGCTCACCTGGTGCCATGCAGCAGACCCGACCTTATTCGCACCGCCTTGGGCGATGCCGCCGGATCGGCGACCAGGTGCATCGCGATCCGCTCGGTCACCTGCAGCGGGCCGGAGAGCTCCATGATCTGATCTCCCCGCTGCACGTCGAAGGTGATGCGAGCACCTGCGCGCGTGCCGAGCATCTCGCGCAGCCGCGAAACGAAGCGGCGCTCCGTCACCAGCATTCCGTTCACGGAGAGCAGGTAGTCGCCCGGCTTCATCCCCGCGTCGCCAGCGGTGGACCCGGGAGCGACGGCACGCACCAGGAGCCCGCCCGAATCGGCGACGGTGGTCACGCCGAGCACCGGAATGCGGATCGTGTCGGCCGTGAGCTTCAGCCCCGCGAGTGGAAGGATCGTCTTCCACGGGTAGGAGTCGCGCCCGTCCACGTAGCGCGCGTAGAAGTCGCTGAAGGATTTTCCTCCCGCGGCGGCGCTCACCGCTCCCCACCACTGCTCACCGGTGAAACCGCGTCCTTTCTTGTAACTCTCCTGATACAGTCGCCGCATCACATCGTCGAGCGACGCACGGTTGTCGCTGGCGTCGCGGATCAGCACGTCGAGCATCAGCCCCGCGAGCGCACCCTTCGGATAATAGATCGTGCTCGTCCCGTCCTCCGGGTGCACCCAGGTGGAGAGCGACGCATCCTCCAGCGCCACCGCGGGTGCATTGGACACTTCCGCCATCTTCTCGGCGATCGCCTCGAAGAAGGCCACCGAATCGATCACGCCGGCGCGAACGCGCGAGAGGTCGGCGTAGTAGTCGGTGATCCCCTCGCTGACCCAGAGCCAGGTGGTGGGCTGCTCGTTGGAGTACTCGTAGGGCCAGAGGTCGGCCGGACGCATGCGCTTCACGTTCCACGCGTGGAAGATCTCGTGCGCGTAGATGGACGTGAGGATGGGCTGGCCGATGGCCAGCGGTGTCGTGACGTCCACGTGCGAGTTCTGGTGCTCCAGCCCCGAGATCGCGCCGTAACCCGAGTCCGCGATCTGCATGAGTGTGTAATCACCGAACGGGATCTCGCCGAACACCTTTCCCTGCTCATCGATGATGCTCGGCAGCTGCTGGAAGTCCGCCGCGCGCGCGTCTGGTGGAATGCTTCCTTCCGGGTATGCCGCGATCCGAAGCCAACCCTTCCCCGCACGTGTGCTGTCCAGATCGAACCGGCCCACGAAGAACGGCATGTCCACCAGGTCGTGGTAGTTCGATGCGTTGTACGTCCGGGGAGCGGAACCAGGCGTCATCCCCGTCGCGACGCGCCAGCCGCTCTCCGTGTGGATTCGTACAGTTGCGGGGAAATCGAAACCCTGCCCTTCGGGATACGGGAATACGTTGGTGCCGTTGAAAAGCAGAAAGTCCGGACGCGACCAGGACATGGCGTTGTCGAGCGTATCGGCGAGATAGTCGAACGACACCATGACCCTCTTCGATCCGGCGGGCCGGACTCGCCAGCTGTCGTAATCGAGCTTGTCCCATTCGAGCGAGCGGTCGCCATCGCCGTGGGCGTCGAACCCGATCACGTCGCGCGCGAAGTAGCTGATCTCGTACGCGCCCGGTGTCCACGCCGGGATGGAGAGAACCACTGGCGCGTCGGATGCGACGTCGAACGACATCGCGACGTGCAGCGATCTGCGAGCGGCGGACGCGGAGTCGAAGGTGACTTCGTACTCTATGCCGGAGACCGGTGCTGACTGCTCGCTCCCCTGCGCACGAGTAGCTCCGGCCGGTTCCGTGCGCTGAGCGAGCGATATGGCGGGGATCAGACTGGCTGCGGCGAGGCAGGCGACGCGTGTACAGATGCTCGGTGGATGCATCGGTCGTCCACTATGGCAAATAGGCCGGGTTTCGGAGCGACGCGCCGGCGCGTGGATGTACGCGTCGCCACGCCGACAGCTCCTCGTGCGCTAACGGAAACGTAATCCTCTTCTAATCCCGCGGGAGTTAACACCGGCAGGCAGCCGTTGTCTTCTATCCGTGAAAGGCCGGGGCGACCGATCGTCGACCGCGCTTCGCGCAGCCGCTCCTCGTGAGCTGCGAGGGACGATGTATCCGGCGAGGAAATCCACGTCTCGAGGGGGGATGTCATGCGAATCGACACTGTTGGATCGATAGTGGTCGCGCTCCTGATGATCGCGGGTTGCGAGAGCAGCACCGAACGGGGGAGCGATGCGAGCTATGTTGCCGGCAACGCGCCACCGCCGGCGGCTGCGGGGGCTCCCACCGCCGACGCCGCGCGCCGCGAGGCGAAGGCCAGCGCATCCGATGCGGCCGGTCTGAGCGGCCGGGGCTACGCTCCGGAGGTCCAGGGCTCGACGGCGACCGTGACCTTCCCTACCTCGCAGAGCGCCGCTGACTCGCTGCCCGCAGCGATGATCGTTCGCACCGGCGACGCGAGCATCGAGGTGGATTCGCTCGAGTCGGGGATAGCGGCCATCCGCGCGCTCGCTACCCGGCTGGGCGGTTACGTGGCCAACACGGCCATGCAGGCCGGCAATGCCCAGGTTCACTCGGCGATGCTGCAGCTCAGAATCCCCTCGGCGCGCTTCGACGAGGCGCTCGCCGCTCTCCGGCCGATCGGGAAGCTCGAGTCCACCAACATCAACGCGGAAGACGTGGGGGAGGAGTACGTGGACGTGAGCGCCCAGGTAGCCAACGGCCGCCGGCTGGAGGCGCGTCTCGTCCAGATCCTCGCCACGCGCACCGGGAAGCTCGCCGACGTGCTGGCCGTGGAGCGCGAGCTGGCGCGCGTGCGCGGCGAGATCGACCGCCAGGAGGGGCGCCTTCGCTACCTCCGCGCTCACGCCGCGATGAGTACACTCGCGGTGACCGTCCACGAGCCCCTTCCCATCGTGGGTCAGCAAGGGAGCGGCGGCGTGATAGCCGAGTCTTTCCGACAGTCGTGGCGCAACTTCGTGAGTTTCGTTGCCAGCTTCATCGCGGCACTCGGTACACTCGTCCCACTGCTCGTGGTGCTCGGCCTCGTGGGCTACGGAGTGGTGAGGGTGGCGCGCAGAACGAAGCGCCAGATTCCGCAGGGCGCGGGAGAGCCGGCAGCCTAGCGCCGCCAGTAGATCGCTCACGAGACGCGGCCCGATCGGAACAGAGTGAGATCGGGCCGCGTCTCATCTGCCGTACACTCAGGAATTCGGCTGCCCTTCGATCGGCCACGTCTCGCTCGGCTTGCACTGCTCAATGCCGAGTGATCGCATGGCGGCGAGGAATCGTGTATCGGATCTCAGCGGGTCCAGAAGCGGATCGCAACCCAGTACTCCGCCGGGGTATTCGTAACGTCGCTGGCCCTCCGCTGTCGTCAACAATCGCAGCAGCGGTTCGCGGTTGCCGAACACCATCTCCGCGAAGGCGGCATCGATGCCACCGTAAAGATCGCCACCCGGCCGTTGCAGCATCGCGCGCATCCGCTCCGCATCCGGCCAGCGTCCCGCCGCGGCGTATGCGAACACGAGCGCGCCACGCAGCTTCGAGTCATCCGGATGCAGCCGCGTCCCGCGCTCGAGCGTCCGGACCGCGCTGTCGGGCTGTCCATCCAGCGCCTGGGCGACTCCCAGCGTCCAGATCGCGAACGCGAACGTGGAATCGAGCGCCAGTGCGCGATGCGCGGCGACGAGCGATTCAGGATATCGCCGCGCGAAGAGAAGAGCTGTGGAGAGTGCGCTCGCAGGTGCCGGCGCCAGTGGATCGAGCTGCGTGGCTCTACTCAGCTCCCCTATTGCCTCGTCCGTGCGCCCGAGGTTCAGTAGAGAGATACCGAGCCAGTGATGCGCCGTTTCGGATCCCGGGTCCAGTGCGACGGCTTTCCGGTAGCGCACGAGCGCATCGCGGAAGCGCAGCCGGAAGTCGAGCGCGAGCCCCAGCGCCAGCTGCGCGTCGCCCAGCGTCGAGTCCAGCGCTACCGCGCGTCGCGCGCTGCTCATCGCGAGTGTCGCCAGCGAATCGGTGGCATCGGGCACGGAGTTTGGCAGCACTTCGTACGCCATCGACAATCCCGCGTACGCTCGCGCGAAGCCCGGGTCCTTCTCGACCGCCTTACGGTAGTAGCCGATGGAGCGCGTCACGTTGTCCGCGCCGCGCAGGAGCCAGTAGTAGCGACCCTCGAGATACAGGTCGTACGCCTCCTGGTCTGACGTACCCCTCGACGCGGAGGTCGTCTCCGTCTCCCGATCGGCAGTGCGCCCCCCCAACACGACCGCGGCGCCGCCTGCCAGGAGCGCCACGATCGCGGCGGCCACCTTCACTGTTCGCCCGCCACGCCAGCGACGTCTCCGACTCGCGCTCTCATCCACGACGAGAAGTGAGCGATCGAGCATTGGATCGAGCGTAGCCAGGATCTCTTCCGCCGACTGCGGCCTGGCTGCCGGGTCCTTTTCCAACGCGCGCATGACGAGCGTGGCCAGCACCGGAGGAACACCGGGAATGCGCGCGCCGAGCGGTGTAGGCGCCTCCTCGACGTGGGCCAGCAGCATCTCTCGCGGTGTCCGGACGCCGAATGGATGCTCGCCCGCAAGCGCCTCGTACGCGACGAGGCCGAGCGCGTAGATGTCCGTGCGGTGGTCCACGGCTCCGCCAAGCGCCTGCTCAGGCGACATGTACGCAGGGGTGCCGAGCGTACTCCCAACGCCGGTGAGCGTCGCGGGCCCGTCCGGCTCGATCTGATCGGGTACGAGCGCGCTTTCCCTCGCGCGTCCCACGGCGCGAGCTATCCCGAAGTCGGCGACCACGGCGTGCTCATCCTGTAGCAGGATGTTGGCCGGCTTGATGTCGCGGTGGACTACGCCATGTCGATGTGCATGGGCGAGCGCACTCGCCACCTCGCGAATCAGTCGCAAGGCCGCGTCGGGATGCAGCGCGCCATCGCGCGCGATGCGCTCACGGAGCGTCTCCCCCTCCACATAGGGCATCACGTAGTAGAGGAAGCCCGCCGCCGTGCCCGAGTCGTGGAGCGGGAGAATGTGTGGATGCGTGAGCCCTGCCGTCACGCGGATCTCCTGCAGGAAGCGCTCTGCGCTCATGGCGGCGCCAATCGAGGGGGCAAGTATCTTGAGCGCCACCAGCCGTGCGTGCCTTCGGTCGCGCGCCAGGTATACCGTCGCCGTACCGCCGCGCCCGATCTCGCGCTCCACGTCGTACCGTCCGGCGAGTGCCGTACGAAGCGCGTCCACGGTAAGCGTCGCCGGGTCGAACGCCTTCGCGTTCTCACCCTGCGCTCCCGTTGGTTCACCAGCCGCTGGATGCGCAAGGAGCGAAGCGGCGAACACCGCCGCCGGTCGATCGAGGAAATCGCTCGACCCCGCAACATGTTCGCACGCTCGCAACTGCGCCTCTACTTCCAAGCGAAGCTCGGCATCTCCCGCGCACGCACTTTCGATGAAGGCGCTTCGCGACTCTGGCGCGAGCGCCAGCGCCTCTTCCACAGTCGCACGGATCTTCTCCCACCGTACACGAGCGGTATCGGACGATGCATCGTCGCCGACGCGCTGCCGTCGGGGTGGAGACACGTTCCCTCAATCCTCGGAGCGGAGCGCGCGGTAGAGCCACCCTTTCGCCATCACCCAGTCGCTCGCGACCGTCCGTCGCGACACTCCCAGCGCTTCCGCCGTTTCCGCCTCGGTGAGGCCACCGAAGAAGCGACACTCCACCACCTGGCCGAGTCGAGCGTCGACTGTGGAGAGCCGTTCCAGTGCCTCGTCGAGCGCGACGAGCTCTTCGCCCACGGTCGCCACGGCCAGCGCGTCGGCGTCGGAGAGAAACTCGGCATCCTCGAGGGCAATGGACCGCCGACCAGGCCCGCCGCGCCGCGCTGCTCCGCGGCGGCGGGCGTAGTCCACGAGAACCCGCCGCATCACCCGCGCGGCGATCGCGTAGAACTGCGCGCGACTCGTCCACTCCGAGCGGGTCTCGCGCGAGAGCCGGAGATACGCCTCGTGGACGAGGTCGGTGGTGGAAAGCGTGTGGCCCGCTCGCTCGCCGGCGAGCTGGCGGTGCGCGATTCGCCGCAGCTCCGAATACACGAGAGGGATGAGGCGCTCCATCCCATCCGGTGCGCCACGCTGGAGCATCGCGAGCGCGGCGGCCACCTCCTCGTCGGCCCTCTCCTGCCCCGGCGACTCTGCCCGATCGTCCACGGTCGACACCTCGGACTTCGATACTCCGGACCGTTGCATCATTCCGGCGAATCCTGCGCGTGTGCTGGTACGACCAACAGCGCGAAAGAAGATACGGACGACCGATGGGGACAGCAACGGGAGAGCCGGCCGCTGCACTGCCGGGACACCTCCGCCCTGAAGACCGCTCTTCGGCCGCGTACCAGCTCACCACAAGGAGATGTCACCATGCGTACCGTGTCACCGAACTCCCGGCACCATAGCGTGTTCACTCGCTCACTACTCCACGGGGTGGTGTGCGCCGCTGTCACGGCCGCGGCCGTAATGACGGTCGCCTGCGCCGGGGCACCGTCGTCGCCGGAGAACAACGAGTCCCCCGCTCGCGATGCACTCCCCGATCCCGGTACGACCAGCTCGGCCGCGGGGCTCAGAGGATACACCATCACCGATCTCGGCACGCTCGGCGGGCCGTTCAGCATCGCCTACGATATCACGAGCGCGGGCCGGGTCATCGGTACGGCGGCCGTGCCGGAGGGGTATCACCATCCAGTCTACTGGCAAAACGGCGAGATCCACGACGTCGGTACGCTCGGTGGGCTGAACAGCGAGGCGGGGGGACGGTCAGTCGGTGGTCAGCTCGCGATCCTGTCCGAGACGGCATCCCCGGATCCCCTCGGTGAGAACTTCTGCGGCTTCGGCACGGGCCTCGTGTGCGCCGCAGCGACCTGGAGCAACGGAGCGCTGACGCAGCTTCCAACGCTCGGCGGTACCAACGCAGCCGCTTTCCAGAACAACTCGGCGGGGCTGATCGTCGGCGTCGCCGAAGATGGGGTGGCGGACGCCAGCTGCATCCCGCCCCAGAAGACGCACTTCCAGGCGGTGATCTGGAGGAGGGGAGAGATCCACGAGCTCCCGCCGCTCCCCGGCGACGAAGTGGGCGCCGCTCTGAGGATCAACGACCGCGGCCAGGCCGTGGGTACGTCCGGACCGTGCTCGGCCACATCCTACGGCGGCTTCGTGCTCGGTCCGCATGCAGTGCTCTGGGATCACGGCAGGCCGGTCGATCTCGGCAGCGTGGGAGACGGGATCGTCACCGTCGCCGCCGACGTGAACGACCGCGGCGCGGTCATCGGTTCCGCGAGCTTCGCCGATGGATCGCAGCATCCCTTCCTGTGGACGAGAAGGGGCGGTATTCGCGACCTGGGTCTCATGAGCAGTGATCCCACGGACGTCATCAACACCGCCTTCGAGATCAATGATCGCGGTCAGATAGTTGGCGCATCGTGCGACGTCACCATGCAGATCTGCAGAGGGTACATCTGGCAGAACGGCGTCATGACGGACGTCAACGAGCTACTCCCGCAGGATTCGCCACTGTACGTGACCCTGGCGACGTCGATCAACGACGCGGGACAGATCGCCGGGCTGGCGATCGACCTGGGCACGGGTGAGCCACATGCATTCCTGGCTGCACCAGCGGCTGGACGCGCTGCGCAACTGGCCGTGCGGGAGCTCCCACACCCACGCGCGCGTCCGAGGCTCCTCCGGGGGATGGTGAGCGAGGCGCTGCAACGTCGCCCTGCGCAGCGCTCGCACTAATGGGTCGGGGCTACGCTCTTCCCTCCCGCATGGCGCGCGGCCCATATTCTCCAGATCGGCGCGGCCGGTACCCGACGGCCGCGCCGATCGCTTTCAATCGGTCGCGATGCGACCCCGCCGCCACAACCAGCAAGTTCCTCACTCGATGAAACTCCTCACCGCTCCGTACGCGCTCCCGCTCGGCGCGCTCGTTGCGGCGCTCGCCGTGGCTCCCGCCGTGGCGCCCGCCGTTGCGCAGCAGCAGCGCCAGCCAGCCGACATGATCGTCACCGCCCACCGCATCTACACCGTGGATCAGACGCGTCCGATGGTGCAGGCGCTCGCGATCCGTGACGGTCGGATCGTCTTCGCCGGGCCGGTTGCCGGCGCTCGCGCTCTGGCCGGAAGCTCGACGCGCACTCTCGACTTCCCGGGGCGCACCATCATCCCTGGGATGGTGGATGCGCACGGCCATCTCATGGGGCTCGGTGAGGCGCTTCAGTCGGTCGACCTCGTGGGCACGAAGTCGTACGACGAAGTGATCGCTCGGGTCGTCGAGCGCGCGAAGTCGACGCCGCCCGGGACGTGGATCGAGGGACGAGGATGGGACCAGAACGACTGGGGTGACACGCGCTTCCCCACGCACGAGAAGCTCTCGCGCGCAGTCCCCGACCATCCCGTGGTGCTCTCGCGCGTAGATGGCCACGCGCTCCTCGCCAACGCGAAGGCGATGCAGGCTGCGCACGTGACGAAGTCCACGCCCGACCCCAAGGGCGGCCGCATCGTTCGACTTGGCAATGGCGAGCCCTCCGGCGTCTTCGTGGATAACGCTCAGGATCTCATCTACCGCGCCGTGCCGTCGATGACGCCGGAGCAGAAGAAGAACGCGCTCCTGGCGGCGGTTGCCGAGGCGAACAAGTACGGGCTGATCGGCGTGCACGACGCCGGCGAGTCGCGCTCCACGATCGACGTGATCGAGGAGCTGGCGAAGGAGGGTAAGCTCAACCTTCGTGCCTACGTCATGATCGGTGACGACTCCGCGGCGATCGCGCACTACTTCCAGCGCGGTCCGCAGAGTGCGCTCTACGACGGACACCTCTGGATCCGCAGCATCAAGCTGTACGCCGACGGCGCGCTTGGTTCACGCGGCGCCGCGCTACTGGACCCTTACAGCGATGACCCGGGAAACTACGGCCTGCTCGTATCCTCGCCCGAGCATCTGCAGGCCATAGCCGCGGAGGCGCTGAAACACGGCTTCCAGGTGTGCACGCACGCCATCGGCGACCGCGGCAACCGCGTCGTGCTCGACGCGTACGAGGCAGCGCTGAAGCAGGTGCCCACCGCCGACCACCGCTTCCGCGTGGAGCACGCCCAGATCCTGAACTACGCAGACATCCCCAGGTTCGCGCAGCTCGGCGTGATCCCCTCCATGCAAGCGGTTCACCAGACGAGCGACATGTACTGGGCCGAGCAGCGACTCGGGGGCGGTCGACTCTACGGCGCGTACGCGTGGCGCGCACTTCTGGAGACCGGCGTCGTGATTCCCGACGGGAGCGACTTCCCCGTGGAGGGAGTGAACCCGCTCCGCTCCTTTCACTCCGCGGTGAGCCGCGAGGATGAGAACAACTGGCCCCCGGGCGGCTGGCATCCAGAAGAGAAGATGACGCGCCAGGAAGCGCTCGAGGGAATGACCATCTGGCCCGCCTACGCCGCCTTTCAGGAAGACATCATGGGCTCCCTCACGCCCGGCAAGTACGCCGACTTCGTTGTGCTCGACCGCGACATCATGACCGTCCCCGAGGAAGACATTTTGGGCACGCAGGTACTGAGCACCTATATTGGGGGTAAGGCGGTGTACGAGCGTAAGTGATGGACTTGTCCGAAACTCGACAGTCATGGTCGTACCGCGATACGACCTTCTGACGTATTGCTGACGCTCGGCGCCCATTCTCCGGGCTGACGGGGCGGGACGGCTCGCCGGTCCCGCCCCTCTGCGTACATCTCCAATATTCCTTCCTACATCGCCATGCTCTCGGACTCGTCAATCGCATTCCTCAAGCGGCTTCTCGACACCCCCGGTCCTTCCGGCTTCGAAACGGCGCCGGCGCGTGTCTGGCGCGATGAGGCACGTGCCTTCGCCGATCTCCGCGCCGACGCGCACGGCAACAGCATCGCCACGGTCAACCCGGACGGAGCGCCTACGATCATGCTCGCGGGCCACATCGACGAGATCGGAGTGATCGTCCAGCACATCGACGACGATGGCTTCATCTACATATCTCCGATCGGCGGCTGGGACGTGCAGGTACTCGTGGGGCAGCGGCTCCGCTTCAGCAGCTCCGTCGGCGCCGGCGACGTGTACGGTGTGGTCGGAAAGAAGCCGATCCATCTGATCAAGCCCGAGGAGCGCGAGAAGGCGTCGAAGTTCTCCGACCTCTGGGTGGACATCGGCGCCACGAGCCGCGCCGAGGCACAGAAGCGGCTCAGTGTGGGCGACTCCGGAGTGATCGACTCGCGCACACTCGACTTCCCCAACGACCGCATCGTCTCGCGCTCGATAGACGACCGGATCGGCGCCTTCGTGGTGCTCGAGGCGCTGCGCCGCTACTCCGAGCGTCCCGGCGAGGCTAAGGTCGTATCGGTCGCCACCACGCAGGAGGAGATCTCCTGGCGCGGGGGCGGCGCCGGCGTCTGCGCCGCGGGGCTGGGCGCCCAGATGGCAATAGTGGTGGACGTCACCTTCGCAACCGACCACCCGGGGATCGAGAAGAAGGAGGTCGGCGACCACCCGATCGGCAGCGGCCCGGTGCTGACTCGCGGCTCGATAATCTCCCCGGTGGTCTTCGGCATCCTCCGCTCGACCGCCGACGAATTGAAGCTCCCCTACACCCTCCACGCCGCCGGCCGCGACACCGGCACCGACGCCGACGCCATCCACGTCGCGCGCGAGGGGATCGCCACCGCCGTCCTCTCGGTCCCCAACCGCTACATGCACTCCCCCAACGAGCTCGTCTCCCTCTCCGACCTCGACCGCGCCGCCACCCTGATCGCCGAAGCCTGCCGAAAGGTGGGGAGGGGGACGGACTTTACGGAGAGATGAGCTTATCGACAGCAGAGAGCAGAAAGCAGTGAACGGCAGAGGGTTCAGGAGGCAGGGTTCAGGGTTCAGGTATTACCTCGCGGTAGAGATCTCGACCCCTAGGTAGTACCTGAACCCTGAACCCTGTAGTTTTGAACCCCCAGCTTCTCACTGCTTTTGCTTTCTGCTCTCTGCTCTCTCAACTCCCCCCCGCCCTTCTCCTCCCCATGATCACCCAGGAGGCGGCGCCGCGCACGGCTTTTTCCTTGTCGCGGAGGAGGGACTGGAGGGCGGCGAGGGAGCCGCTGGCGTTCACCTGGCCGAGCGCGTGGACGGCGGCGACGCGCAGAGGAGTGGCGCGCTTCTTCATCAACAGGCCCTTGTCGGTACGCGCGATCTCCACGAGCTTCTCGATCGCTTGCGGCGTGCCGAGCTGCCCGAGCGCGGCCAGCATCGCCATCTGAACCCGAGTGTCGTCCTCGCGGTCGAGCGCGCGGATCAGCGAGTTCACCGACTTGCCGTTCGTGGCGACGCTCACCACGCCCGCGCGATGCACGGCAGAACCGCTCGCGCCATCGGCAGATGCCGGCGTGTGGCGAGCACCGAGCTTCGCGAGCGCGCCGGCCGCTGCGGTCCGCACACGATCGTCCTTGTGCTCCAGGAGTCGCACCAGCTCTCCCTCGGCTTCGGACGCGCGCATCTCGCCCAGGAGGTCGACCGCGTTCCGAACCACGTACCAGCGAGGGTCACCGAGCATGTGCATCAGCGTACGGATGCCGGTGCCGATGCGAAGGAGCGAATCGTAGTAGACGCGTCGGTCGGTGAGCGAGGGGGCCTCCATGAGAGCATCGACCAGCGCCTCGGCTCCGGCATCCTCGGTGCGCTCGAAGATGGTCATGTAGCGCTCGTAGCTCTCGTTTCGTCGCGGCAGGAGGTCCACCACGCACTTCAGGAGCGTGGGCGCAGCGAGCCGGCGAATCGTCACGCCGAACTGCCGCTGTATCGCCCTATCCTCGACCTTCGCCTCGCGCGTGATGATCCCGTGGAACACGTCGGCCACGATGTCGTAACGCTCCTTGCGCGCGGAGCTGGCAGCGAGCTTGAGAAGTGCATCCAGCGTTCGTGATGCGCTGGCGGACGAGCGCGCGGCATCGAGCTGCTCGAACAACTTGACCATCGACCCCTTCGGCGTGCTGTTCGCCGAGAAGACGTGGAACATGTGCTCGGGATCCTGGTCGCGCAGGAGCTCACCCTCGTGCATGGGCACGTCTTCTTTATGGTCGCCATTCGCCTCGATGTCATCCGTCCTCGACGCGGCGGCCGCCTGCGCTGGCACCGCCGTGAAGAGAGAGACGTCCGGTATCATCCCGACCATCTTCGTTGTCGGAGCTTCCACGGCCGGGCGCGGGGCGGGGAGCGTCTCCACCTTGATGTGTACCGTCCGCGCGTCGAGCGCGCGCAAGCGTTCGAGAACGTTCTTTCCCCCGTCGCCGGGCACCGGCTCGCTCGCCAGGATTCGCGCGAGGAGAAGCATGTCGGCGGGTGACGCACCCTGCACAACGGTGAATTCGAGGATGGAGTGGCCGATCAGTTGCGCGGTGAGATCCTGCGCGCCGGTGTAGCGATCAGGGACGAACTCGTCATTCATCGCCAGGCGCCATTCGCGCGCCTGTATCGTCACCGGACCCGCTCTCGAAGCGCTCACCAGCGCGCTCAGCGACGCAATCTGGGCCTCGTAGGACTCCGCATCATAGAGCAGTAGCCAGACGAGCCGGGCGTAGTGGCGCGCGAATGTGAGCGGAATTTCCATATGGTGCAGGCACCGAGTCGTTCAGGTGGTTGGCGGCGTCGCTGCCGCGCCGGACCGGCCCAGCGGCAGGGCGGAGTCTTTCATTCCCTGATCAACGACACCCCAGTACCTCGATCGGTAACACTCGAGCCCCCCGCCCGAGTCGCGCACCTGGATGCTCGCGGGTGGCAGCAACCGACGCCCGGGAATAGAATTCGGAACAGGCGCCCATTCCCGCGGGATGGACGATCACACTCCTACACGATCATCTGCTGCATGCGTATCAGTCACATCCGCGGTGCGGCGCTCGTAGCGGCAGCCGCGCTGGTGGCGGGCTGCTCCGCCGCTACCGGAAAGGTCGCAGCCGGGTCCACCGCGCTCAGCACCCGTAGCGACGGCGACACTTCTCTGCTCAGGCGCGACATAAACTATCTCGCCAGCGACGCGCTGGAGGGACGTCTCACCGGCACCCCCGGCAACGACAGCGCCGCCGCCTACATCGCGCGCCGCTACGAGCTGCTGGGGCTCGAGACCGCGAGCGCCGACACCGGCCGCGACTGCATTCCGATCGGGTCGCTGGAAAGCTCGCTCGAGAAGGAGACGGGGAGTCAGGTGGCACTGAAGGCGCGAGAGGGCACCGCCTGCCCTGAGCCGTACCTTCAACCTTTCACCGCGCGCTCCGTGGCCGCGGCGCACGCCGGCCTCGACACGGCACTCGCAACTCAGAACGTCGTGGCCCTCGTTCCCGGTACGGATCCGGAGCTGAAGCAGCAGTACGTGGTGATCGGCGCACACTTCGATCACCTCGGCCGCTCGTCATTCGGCTCCATGGACCCGGCCGCCGGCAACGCGATCCGTCCCGGGGCCGATGATAACGCGTCGGGTACGGCAGCCGTGATGGAGCTCGCCCGCCTCTTCGCGCGCGAGCCGGCACGCCGCTCGATCATCTTCGCGAACTTCAGCGGCGAGGAGCTCGGCCTGCTCGGCTCGCAGTACTTCGTGGAGCACCCACCCGTACCGCTCGAGAGCATCGATGCCATGCTGAACTTCGACATGGTGGGCAGGATGCGCGACAACAGGCTCATAGTGCTCGGAGTGGGCACCGCGAAAGAGCTCGGCGCGATCATGGACGGCGCCAACGTCGCGCCGAAGATCTCCGTCGCGGTAGACAGCAATGGCTACGGGCCGTCGGACCAGAGCTCCTTCTACGCGGAGGGGATACCCGTCCTTCACTTCTTCACCGACCTGCACGAGGACTACCACAGCGTCACGGACGTGGCATCGAAGATCGATGTAGCCGATGAGGCGCGTGTGGTGAACTTCGCCGAGCGTATCGCGCGAGCCATCGCCGACCGCCCCGCGCGCCTCACCTACGTTCGGCGCACACCACCGCCCCGGATGGCCCAGGGCGGCGGTCACGGCGCCTACTTCGGCTCCGTCCCGGATATGTCGGCGGGCGATGTCGTGGGTGTACGCCTCATGGGCGTCACGCCGGGGAGTCCGGCCGACAAGGCGGGAGTGCGCAAGGGCGACGTGGTCGTGGAGTTCGGTGGGATGGCGGTGAAGGACCTCTACCAGTACACCGACGCGCTGCGTGCCCACAAGCCGGGCGACGAGGTCACCGTAGTAGTGGAGCGCGACGGGAAGCGCGTGACGCTCGCGGCCCGCCTCGGATCGCGGGGCAGCTGAAGCAGTCGGTCCGCGACCGATCGCTGGATGTTCACGCTCCTCAAGCTCCTTCAGTCGATCGTAAAGACGCTGCATTCCGAGGGCACGCCCACGCAGGTGGCCCTCGGAATCGCGCTCGGCTCCGCGCTCGGGCTCACGCCGTTGATGAACGTGCACAACCTCGTGATCCTGGCCGTGGTCATTCTCTTCAACGTTTCCTTCGGCGGCGCGATGCTCGGCTGGGCGATCTTCGTGCCGGTCGGGTTCATATTCGATCCGCTGTTCGATCGCATCGGCCGCGCGCTCCTCGTCGGCACCCCTTCGCTCGAGCCGGTATGGACCCGGCTCTACAACGCCCCGGTCTGGCCGTACACGAACTTCAACAACACGGTGGTGCTCGGGAGCTTCGTGGGGTGGATCGCGCTCGCGATCCCGATCTTTTTCGCGGCACGCTACGCTGTGGAGCGGTACAGAGCCACCATCGGCGAGCGTGTGAGGCACTCCAGGGCATACAAGGCGATCGCCGCTTCGCGAGCGTACAATGTCTACCGCTGGTTCCGACCACAGTGACGCGCGCGAGCGTGAAGGCTCGCGACCCGTCGGCGGCGAAGATCGGAGCACTCGGCGCGGAGTGAAGATCTTCCGCTGGCGCGCGATCGGCGTGATCGCGCTGCTGGTCGCGATACTGGCGATATTCTACGCGCTCTTTCTCGATCGGGTGGTGGAGTCCACGATGGAGGAGGCCGGGTCCGAGTACCTCGGGACCGCGGTCGAAGTGGACGGCCTCCACATCCACGCCGCCGAAACGTCGTTGGAGCTGGGCGGCTTCAGCATCGCCGACCCGTTCGACCGGATGCGCAACCTGATCGATGCGGGGCACGTGCGCGTCGAGCTGGAGCCGCGCCCTCTGGCGGAGCGGAAGATCATCGTGCGGCGGCTCGAGATCGGTGACGTGCGATTCGGCGCGCGTCGCTCGAACCCGGCCCCCGTGGTCTCGAGCAAGGGCTTCGCCCCCGCTGCGCTGACGCGACTGCGGCAGTGGGCCGATCAGTTTCGCAATCCCATCCTCTCGTTCACTCCCATCGACACGATCCGCTCGATCGTGCTCGACCCCTCGCAGCTCGTTACCGTGCAGGCGGCCACGGCGCTCGCCAAGCGTGCCGACTCCCTGAAGGCCGCGACCGACTCGGGGTTCCGGCAGCTCGACCTGCAGCGAACGCTCGACTCCGCGCAGGCGGTGGTCGAGCGGTTGCGCGACGCCGACCCGAGGCGGATGGGAATCGCGGGGGTGCGGGAGGCGGTTTCGGATGTGAAACGAGCCATCGACGACGTCAATGCCGCGAAGACGAGACTGGACGCGTTCGGCGACGCCGTGCGCAGCGGCGCGACCTCCCTGACCGTGGGTATCGAAGCGGTGGACGATGCGCGCAGACGCGACTACGCCTTCGCGCGCGGCCTCCTGAAACTGCCCGCGCTCAGCGGTCCCGAGATCAGCGGCGCCCTCTTCGGCCAGGTGAGCATCGATCGCCTCCAGCAGGCGCTGTACTGGGCCGACCTCGCGAAGCACTACATGCCGCCCGGCCTGTTGCCGCGCGAGGAGCCGGGACCGAAGCGCCTGCGAATGGCGGGAACCTCCGTGCGCTTCCCGGTGGAGCACGCCTATCCGAGCTTCGCAATCGACCGCGGAGAGCTGAGCTTCACCATCGGAAACGACGACGCGCGCAGCGCATCGTACGCTGCCCGGCTCACCAATCTCTCTTCCGCGCCAGCGGTGACCGGAGAACCCACTCGCTTCGACGTTCGTCCGGCGTCCGCAAACAGGAGCCCGATGACCTTCCAGGCGAGCGGCGAGTTGGATCACCGCTCGCGCATCGTGCACGATCGCGCCTCGGCACGAGGCGCGGGGATTCCCCTCCCCGGCTTCGACCTTCCCGTGCTGCCCGTGAGGGTGGAGCCCGGACGTGGCGCGACCGAGCTTCGCATCGCGCTCGACGGTGACATGGTGGACGCCCGCTGGAGCATCCGCTCCGATCAGGTACGCTGGATCGCGGACTCGTCGAAGCTCGCCACACTCAACACAGCGGAGTCGCTCGTCTACCGCATTCTTTCGGGGCTTCCGTCACTCGATCTCACGGCGCGCGCAACGGGTGCGCTCCGCTCGCCGTCACTTTCCGTGAGCTCGAATCTCGACCGCGCCATCGGCGATCGCCTGCGGGAAGTCGCCGGCGAAGAGATCGCGAAAGCCGAGGCGATGGCGCGCGCCAAGGTCGACAGCATCGTGGCTGCCCGCGTGGCACCGGTACGTGCGAGGGCCCTGGATGTGCGTGCTGAAGCACGGGCGCGTGTCGACGACGCAAAGTCGAAGCTCGACGAGCGCAAGCGCGAGCTCGAGGAGGAGTTGAAGAAGCTCAGCGGACTGCCGTTCGGCATCCCGGGCTCCTGAAGTGGCGCGACACCTGCTATGCTGAGCATTGCGGCTGATGAGATGATGCCGCACTCGAATCTGATCGTGCGCTGGATCACTGGAGACGCGCGCTGGACTCATCATGTGCATGTCATTGAACTCACGTAACTTCCATCGCTCACTCAACCGGCCGGCGCGCTCTCCGCGGAGCGCGGGAGCATGGTGTGGCCGTGAATGACGCGATCCCGAAGCCGGCGGCATCGGGATATACCACTTCCACGGCCGTCCCACTCTACTGGGCGCGCTACGGCCCCGAAGGAGCGCCGCAACTGCTGGTTTTGCACGGCGGCCCCGGCGCGCACCACGACTATCTGCTTCCGCAGATGTTGGAGCTCGCCGACACGCACGAGCTGATCTTCTACGATCAGCGCGGCGGAGGCCAGTCGCGCACCGATGACCGGACACCCATCACATGGGAGACGCAGGTACAGGATCTCGCGCTCGTCGCGCGCGAGCTGGATCTGAACCCGCTCTCGCTCGTTGGCTACTCGTGGGGCGGCCTTCTCGCGATGCTGTACGCCGTCGACGCGTTCGGCGGGGGCGGTCCGCCGCTTCCTCCCGGCGCACCGGTGCCCGCGCGCATGGTACTGATCGATCCGGCGCCGGCCACGCGGCGGATGCGGCGCTCGTTCGAGAGCGAGCTCGCTCGCCGGCAGGGGAGCCCCGAGGTAGCGCGGCTCCGCGAGGAGCTCTCCGCTTCGGGACTCAGGGAGCGCGACCCCGAAGCGTACAGGAAGCGCGCATTCGAGATCAGCGTCTCCGGCTACTTCGCGCACCCCGAGCGAGCGCGCGATCTGACTCCCTTCCGCGTGATGGGGCGCGTACAGGAATCGATCTGGGAGAGTCTCGGTGACTACGACCTCCTTCCCGCGCTTGCGCGCGTCCGCTGCCCGACGCTCATCGTTCACGGCAGGGCGGACCCCATCCCCTTCTCCGCATCGGCAGCGCTCGTGCGCGCGCTCCCGGATGCCCGGCTCGTGGCGTTGGATGAGAGCGGGCACGTGCCGTACGTGGAGGCACCCGAGGAACTCTTCCGCGCAGTCCGCGATTTCCTCCAGGAGACCGCAACGCGCACAACGCTTCTGACTCGCACCTGATTCATGCAGCAAGCCGACGAAACCGTCCAGCCCCGCGTCGCCACTCTACACGTAGGCGGGAAGAACATCATCGTGTCGGTACTCGTGTCGTACGATGGTGTGGAGTACGTCGGCCGTCTGTGGTTCAACGAAGCCGATAGCTACGACGAAGGCGTGCCCGATCGAGGGCCGCTCTCCGGACGGAGCAAGGGGGAGGTGGAGGGGCTGGCGAGGAAGCTGACCGAAGCCGAGCTCCTCGCGCGCTACCGACGCGCGCTCACCAACAAGCGCCGCTACCTGGCGCTGCGCGCGACCACCAACGAGCTGCTGCGCAACGTTCGCTACCTCAACCAGGTCGCCATATCGATTCGCGCGGGGCTCATAGATGAGGAGGGTGCCGAGCAGGAGATCGACTTCGCGGAACATCAGCTCCACGAGATCGTGGCACGTCTCCGCGAAGTGGCTGGCGTGGAAGCGAACGAGCACGGAGAGTGAGCGACGAGAATGGGGGAGCCTTGTCCGCGGCGCGCCTCACACCGTACGAGCTGATCCTCGAGCCGCTCGAGTCGAGCGTGTTCCCCGCGGTCAGGGCCGAGGCCGAGCAGAGGGGGAGCGACGTGCGTCGGCGCGACCAGTTCCTCCTCCTCGGGACCGTTGCGGCTGCACTCGGCGAGATGATGGCCGACGACGCACCGAGCGACGCGGTGGACGAGTACGGCGAGCTGCTGTATCAGGGCTACCAGTTCTGGTCGTTCGGACGCCGTCTGTACTTCGTCGGAAGCGATGTCGCCAACCGGCTCACCGCGCCGGAGTATGCGCTGGATGGCTGGATACTCGCCGCACCGCCCGCGTGCTATCTGCAATTCCCCTATCAGCGCGTCTGGGCGCGCGTCGGCGCGGACCAGCCGTTCGAGCCGGTGGACGGATGCTTCGTCGTGGTGGATGACACCGCCCCCGCTCCGCAGGCCGGCGCACACATCCGCGCGCAACTGGTGCTCGGCGTTCGCACCGATCGCCCTGGCGTGTCGCTCATGTCATATCGTACCGACCTCGATCCCTACGCGGTGTCGCGCCTCGCGCGCACCCCGTGGCGCGAGGAGGGCGAGCCCTTCTCCAACGCGATCCCCGGCGGCGAACGAAAGGGCTATCGCACCCTGGCCACCACCAGCGAGCTCGAAGCGCTCGTCCTGCGCGCGTTCCATTACCTCGATACGCACCCCCGCGATCTCGTCTCCCACCCCGGTTCATCCAGGGAGGGCGAGACCCGTCTCCCCTGGATCGAAGTCCGGGGCGGGTAGGCATCATCTCGGCCGGGGACGCTTGGTTCTCAGGGGGAGGGCAGCCCGCGGTTCACGCGGAGGTCGCGGAGGGGTGAAGAGAGGACGCGGAGGGGCTCCGCTACGAGATGAGCTCCGCTCTCCGTTCTGACATCACCGCAAGTGAAAGACGGATGAGTTTTGGGGAACTGCTCCCTCGCCTCCGGGTCTGCCCGGGTGGGCAGGACTCCAAGCGGGGGAGCAGTTCCCCCATTCACACCGAGCTATCCCTATCGAGATCTCGGAAGAGGATCTGAGTACTCGTCTCGCAGGGTTCTCTCCGCGCTCCTCTCGCAGTTCCCTCCGCGACCTCCGCGTGAACCGCGGGCTGCCCCCTCCCTCGCAGACCAAGCATCCAGGCAGAGATGAACCGCGGGATGACCTCCCCACCGGAGACCAAGCGTCCACGCCACGATAGAACTTCCCGATCACCCACCGAAGGCTATCTTTCCGGGCATGGATCCCCGTACCGTGGCGCATGTACTCGAGCAGATTGGAGACCTGCTCGAGTTGCACGGCGAGAACCGCTTCAAGACGGCGGCCTACCGCAACGCGGCGCGGGCGATGTCGGCGCTCCAGGTGGATGACATCCGGCCGCTGGTGCGCTCCGGAGAGATCGCCACGATGAAGGGGATCGGCCCCGCCACGCTCTCGGTCATCGAGGAGATGGCGGAGACCGGCGACTCGAGTTACTACGAGCAGCTCAGCGAGGACACGCCCGAAGGCCTCATCGAGATGCTCCGCGTTCCGGGGCTCGGCACCTCGAAGATCCACGCCATCCACGAAGGGCTCGGCATCGACACCCTCCACGAGCTCGAGGAGGCGGCGCGCGATGGACGCCTGGCCCGGCTTCCCCGCTTCGGTGAGAAGACCGCCGAGAAGATCCTCAAGGGGATTGCCTACTTGCGCGAGACGAGTGCCTTCATCCTCTTCCCGCAGGCACTGGCCGAGGCGAAGCGTCTGCTCGCGAGCATCGGCTCGCACCCCGGTGTGGAGCGTGCCGAGATCGCGGGCTCGGTGCGCCGACGTTGCGCGGTGATTCGCGACATAGACATCGTCGCGGCGTGCACCGACGCACCCGAGCAGGTGGCCGCGTCGTTCGCCCACGCTCCCGGCGTTCGCGAAGCGGTCGGCGTGGGAGGGCGATCGGTCACCATTCGCTTCGTGGACGGTACGCTCCTCGACCTCCATTGCGTCTCGCCCGATGGGTTCGCGATGGCGCTCTGGCACGCCACCGGAAGTGCGGCGCACGAGCGCGCCATGCGCGATCGCGCGGAGTCGCTCGGCCTCTCGATGAACGGCGACCGACTCCTCGATCCTGCCGGCAAGCCGGTCCCGATCCCCGATGAGGAGAAGCTCTACGCCGCGCTCGGTCTCCCGTTCGTGGAGCCGGAGCTTCGCGAGGGGCGCGGCGAGATCGATGCAGCCGAAGCTGACACGCTTCCTTCGCTCATCACGCTGCGCGACATCCGCGGCGTGCTCCACTGCCACTCGCAGTACTCCGACGGTAAGGCCACGATCGCCGAGATGGCCGCCGCCGCGCGCGAGCGCGGGTGGAAGTATCTCGGCATCTCCGATCACTCCCAGTCGGCCTTCTACGCCGGTGGTCTCTCGCGTGACGCGGTGCGCCAGCAGCACGCCGAGATAGACCGGATCAACGACGAGATGGACGGCTTCCGCGTCCTCAAGGGGATCGAGGCGGACATCCTCGCGGATGGTACCGTGGACTACGACGCCGAGCTGCTCGACTCCTTCGACTACGTGATCGCGTCGGTGCACTCGCGCTTCGGGATGGAACGCGAAGCGATGACCGACCGCGTTCTCCGGGCGCTCGACGATCCGCACGTCGCGATCCTCGGGCATCCCACCGGGCGACTTCTTCTGACGCGCGACGCGTACGCCATAGATCTCGAGGCCGTGATCCAGAAGGCCACGGAGGTGGGAGTGGCCGTGGAGCTGAACGCCGATCCGCACCGCCTCGACATCGACTGGCGCTACTGCCAGATGGCCAGGGAGCTCGGCTGCACCATCGAGATAGGACCGGACGCGCACTCGCCAGCCGGATTGGACAACATGGAGATCGGGATCGGCGTGGCGCGCAAGGGATGGCTCGAGGCGAGCAACGTCCTCAACACCGGAACCGCGGACGACGTGCTGCTCTGGGCGCGCTCGCGCCGGGAGAGCTGACGGTGGCGAAGGTGAAGCGCCGCCGTGTGAAGGCGACGCCCGAACTGGCCGCGTTGTACTACGATCGCCTCACCGAGACCTATCCGGATGCGCACTGTGCCCTCGACCACCGCAACGCGTTCGAGCTGCTCGCCGCGACGATTCTGAGCGCGCAGTGCACCGATGCGCGTGTCAACATGGTCACGCCCTCGCTCTTCGCTCGCTACCCCAGCGCGCACGAGCTGGCCGACGCCGCGCAGGAGGATGTGGAGGAGATCATCCGGAGTACGGGCTTCTTACGCAGCAAGGCGAAGAGCCTCATCGGCATGGCGAGAGCGCTGGTGGAGCGGCACGGCGGCGAGGTGCCGCGCACCATGGACGAGCTGACCGCGCTCCCGGGCGTAGGACGCAAGACCGCCAACGTCATCCTGGGAAACGCCTTCGAGATGAACGAGGGCGTGGTCGTGGACACCCACGTCGCGCGTCTCTCGCACCGGCTCGGCCTCGTCACCGGCGACGACCCGGTGAAGATCGAGCGCAGCCTCATGAAGCTCGTTCCGCGCGAGCGGTGGACGATGCTCTCGCATCTGCTGATCGAGCACGGTCGGCAGGTGTGCGATGCGCGCAAGCCGCGTTGCGGGGAGTGTGTGCTGGCGGATACCTGTCCATCTTCTACCATATGACCAACGAACGACGCTACTGGCTGGTGAAAACGGAAGCCGACTGCTTCTCCTGGGATGATCTCTGGAAGTCTCCGAAGCGCACGACCTTCTGGGACGGGGTGCGAAACTACCAGGCGCGCAACATGTTGCGGGACGATTTCAGGAAGGGCGACCTGGTCTTCTTCTACCACTCCAACTCCGACCCGAACGAGATCGTGGGCGTGTGCGAGGTGGTGCGCGAAGGATATGCGGACCACACCGCGTTCGATCCGAAGGAACAGCACTTCGATCCGAAGAGCGATCCGGACAAGCCGACCTGGTACATGGTCGACCTGCGAGCGAAGGAGCGATTCAGGCATCCTCTGACGCTCACGGAGCTGCGCACGGTGCCGGGGCTCGAGAAGATGGAGCTCTTGAGGAAGGGGAGCCGGCTCTCCGTGCAGCCCGTCACGAAGAAGGAGTGGGAGATAGTCTACGAGCTCGGCATGAACGGCGAGCGGGCTGCATCACCCGCGCGTGCCCGTTAGCTTTCCGCACTTCGCGACGCGTCGTGGGCGGTAAACCCGGCGGCGCCCGATCTCTGATTCACGTATGCCGAGCCGATCATGACGAAGAAAGCCACGATAGACACCAACCGCGGCACCATGGTCGCGGAGCTGTACGACAAGGAAGCACCCAAGACGGTGGAGAACTTCGAGAAGCTCGCCAACAGCGGCTTCTACGATGGAGTGAAGTTCCACAGGGTGATCCCCGACTTCGTGGTGCAGGGCGGCGATCCGCTCTCGCGTGATCTGCCCGCGGGCGATCGGCGCATCGGCACCGGGGGCCCGGGGTGGACCATCAAGTGCGAGACAGCCAACAACCCGCACAAGCACGAGGTCGGTGCTCTGTCGATGGCGCACGCCGGGAAGGACACCGGCGGCAGCCAGTTCTTCATGGTTCTCAGCGAGTCCAACACCCGTCACCTCAACGGCGTTCACACCGTGTTCGGCAAGATCGTCGAGGGACAGGACGTGCTGAGCCAGATCAAGCAGAACGACTCCATGACCAGTGTGCGCGTAGAGTAGCGCACAATCCACTCACGCATCTCTCGAGGAGAAACGAGAATGTCCATGCCACTGCCGCAGGACAGGCGGGGCGGCCTGATGGGACTGATAGGCGGCGCGATCCTGCTGTTCGTGGTGCTGTACGGAATAGTGCATCTCACCAACGTGCACTACGCCAAGCTCCAGGCCGCCGAGAAGCCAGCCGCCACAGCTCCAGCCCCTTGACCGCGCGCGCGATCGGCATAATTTACTAACCAGTCAGTTATTTCAAGGCGCCCCCGAGGCGCCTTCTAATTTGCCCGGGAACTAACTGACTAGTCGTTTACTTAAGAGAACATCATGATCGCCGATACCGCTAACCCAGAGCCCAAGTGGCGCCGACTACCCGAGGAACGGCCCCGGCAGATCATCGAAGCCGCCCTCGAAGTCTTCTCCGAGCACGGCCTCGCTGCCGCCCGACTCGAAGACATAGCCAAGCTCGCCGGCGTCTCCAAGGGAACCATCTACCTCTACTTCCCCAACAAGGAAGCGCTCTTCTCGGAAATGGTCCGCGAGATGGTGGGCGAGTCCATCACCAGCGCCGAGATCCGTATCACCGGCGGCACCGACTCCGCCGCCGACAAGTACGCCAGCTACATGAGCGCCGTCTGGGACCAGATCCGCTCCCCCACCTTCCACAAGCTCCATCGCATCGTGGAGGCGGATCTCAAGAGCTATCCCGCTCTCATGCAGTTCTTCTTCAGCGAGATCTCGCTCCGCTCCATGAGCGTGGCCGCTGGAATCATTCGTCAGGGAATCGAATCGGGCGAGTTCCGCGATGTCGATCCGGACGCGGCGACCCGCATCCACCACGCCGTGCTCATCAAGCACGGCGTTTGGTGTGGCAAGCGGGAACAAGTCCCGTTCGTCGCACATCTCTCCGACGAGCAAGTCCTCGAACAGCTCCTCGACTTCATGCTGCACTCGATTCTCCGCACTCCTCCCTCCCCCCAAACCGCTCCCCCGAAGGGAGCCGGGGAATGATTTCGCATCAAGTAATGACCTCGCATCCACGAATTCCACGGCGCTTCGGCGCCGTTCTCATCCTCCTCGCCAGCGTGATCCTGACCCCGGCCGTCGCAGGACAACGCCCGGCTCAGGACACCGCTCTCACACACCCTCTCTCGCTGGGAGACGCGGCACGCCTCGCCAGTCGCATGAGCGCCAGCGCCCGGGCGGCGCGCTACCGCACTGCTCAGGCCGAAGCACGCGTGACGCAGAGTCGCGCGCAGCTCCTTCCCGACATCTCCGCATCGGCACTCGGCAACGGGCGCAGCTTCAACACCGCGACATTCGGCATCCCGCTCCCCGGCTTCGATCCCAACGGCACCGTGATCAGCGGCGTCAACACCATGGACGTCCGCGGGCGGGCGTCGATGAATCTGCTGGACTTCAGTGCTTTCGGGCGGATCCGTGGCGCGAAGAGCACGGCCAGGGCGAGCGCCCTCACCGCCGAGAGCGTGGCGGAGCAGGCGGCGACCACTGCGGCGCTCGCTTACCTCAACGCCCAGCGCGCCGATGCGCAGCTGGCGGCGCGGCAGGCGGATTCCGTTCTCGCGGATTCGCTCGTCTCCATAGCGGAAGCGCAGCTGGGTGCGGGCGTGGGCGTGGCACTCGACGTCACGCGCGCCAGGGCCCAGATGGCTTCGGTGCACGCGCAGCTCATAGCGGCTCGGAATGCACGCGACCGTACGCGGCTCGCTCTGGTACGAGCACTCGGCCTGCCGCTCGGCACCCCGATTCGCCTCGCGGACTCGCTCGCGACGCTCCCCGTGATCGATACGATCCCGAACGAGCGATCCGCGACCGAGCTCGCAATGCAGAACCGGCCCGACCTGCGCGCGGTGGAAGCTCAGCTCGTCGCTGCCAGACAGGGCGTGAGCGCCATCAAGGCGGAACGACTCCCCTCCCTCTCGGCGTTCGGCGACGAAGGGTGGATCGGGATCGACATGAACCACATGCTCAACACTTACGACTGGGGCCTGCAGATCTCGATTCCCATCTTCGACGGCTTTCACCGCGAAGGGAGGATCGAGGAGCAGACGGCCGCGGTCCGAGAGATAGATGTGCAGCGCCGTGACCTGCGGCAGGGAGTGGCGATCGAAGTGCGTAGCGCGCTCCTCGACCTCGCCTCCGCGCGGCAGGAAATGAGCGCCGCACGAGAGCGCCTCGAGCTGGCCGAACAGGAGCTCGCTCAGGCCACCGACCGCTTCCGCACCGGCGTGGCCGGGAACGCCGACGTGATCACGGCCACCCTCGCGCTCAACGGTTCACGGAATCTCATGATCGATGCTCTTACCAATTACCAGACCGCGCGCGTAGCGCTTGCGCACGCTCAAGGGTCGGTAACGGAGATACCGTGAATCGCGCGAGCGGAACCGCAGTACGAATGATGTGCCAGCACGAACTTCGATGAGTCAATCAGAGATAAGAGGAAACGAGACAATGGCAACAATAGCGGACCAGGCCACGGAGCAACGGGACGGCACCGACAGAGCGGTACGTGCCCCCGCTCTTTCGCCTGCTCCAGGCGCCGAAGCCGGCAGAACGCGCAAGAAGTGGATCGTCCCGCTCATCGCGGTGGTGGTGCTGGGCGCGCTCGTGTGGGGCGTCCAGAAGTGGATGTACGCGCGCGTGCACGAGAGCACCGACGACGCCCAGGTGGAGGGACACATCATCCCCGTTCTCTCGAAGGTCGGGGGATACGTGGACGCGGTGACGGTTCAGGACAACGACTCGGTGCACGCGGGTGACACGCTCGTGCGCATCGACGACGCCGAGTACAAGGTCAAGCTCGCGCAGGCGGATGCCGAACTCGCGGCGGCGCGCGCGGCGGCGGGAGGCGAGCAGACCACCGGCCAGGCTCAAGCAGCGGTGGCGACCGCCACCAGCCAGCGCGCCGCGCTCGATGCTCAGATAACGGCCGCGCGCGCCAACGAGGCGAAGGCGCTATCCGACCTCGAGCGGATGAAAGAGCTGGCGGCGAAGAACATAGTCTCCCAGCAGCAACTCGACGCGGCGCAGGCAGCGGCCAGCGCGGCGACCGCCAATCTGCAGGCTGTGGAGAAGCAGGCGGCAGCCGGTGGCTCGAGCGTGGTGAACGCACGGGCGGGAGTCCGCGTTGCGCAGGCGCGCCTCGAGGCGGCCCAGGCCGCGCGCGACAACGCCGCGCTCCAGCTCAGCTACACCACCGTCACCGCTCCGGTGAGTGGTGTGGTGTCGAAGAAGATGGTGGAGCTCGGCCAGCTCGTGCAGCCGGGACAGCAGATGATGTCGGTGGTGGCCGATACGGGCGTCTGGGTGACGGCCAACTTCAAGGAGACGCAGCTCTCCGACATGCACGTCGGGCAGAAGGTGGAGATCGAGGTGGATGCATACGGCGGGTCGGAGGTCGAGGGCGTCGTCCAGAGTCTGAGCCCTGCCACGGGTGCCAAGTTCGCGCTCCTCCCGCCCGACAACGCGACAGGAAACTTCACCAAGGTCGTGCAGCGAGTTCCGGTCAGGATCGCCATCACCAAGGGCGCCGGTGCGGGCCGGCCGTTGCGCCCGGGAATGTCGGTCACCGTACACGTGCAGACGAAGTGAGACAACCGTTACCGCGAGGGCGAGAACCTGGCGGGGAGGAAGCAGAAAGCAGGCGGCAGGAAGCAGGAACGACTTGTCGATCAACGTCATCCCCGCGAAGGCGGGACGACCATACGTCATCCTCGCGAAAGCGGGGCAACCGTACGTCATCCTCGCGAAAGCGGGGATCCAAGTTCGATCGGGTAAAGTGGGTCCCCGCTTTCGCGAGGATGACTGCCAATTGTTCTCCGCGTTCGCGGGGATGACGGCCGATCGGTCTCCGCGTTCGCGTGGATGAAGAGTTGATCATCACTCCGAGTTGACATAGATGGCATCCACAATCGAACGCGAGCTCCGCGGCGGGTCCGGCGCGGGGGTTGGGGGAGTGTCTCCCCTGGCCTCGGTTGCGACAGCAGCCGTCGATCCATACAAGAACAAGTACCTCATAGCCATCGCGGTCACGCTGGCCTCGATGCTCGAGCTGGTCGACACTTCGATCGTCAACGTCGCCATCCCCGACATGATGGGGAACCTCGGCGCGACGCTCGACGAGATCGCCTGGATCTCGACCGGCTACATCATCGCCAACGTCATCGTCATCCCGATGTCGGGGTGGCTCTCGGGGTACTTCGGAAGACGACGATACCTGACGGGCTCGATCCTGCTCTTCGTCATGGCGTCGTTCTTCTGCGGCACATCCACATCGCTGATCGAGCTCGTGATCTGGCGCGTGATCCAGGGTGTCGGTGGTGGAGCGTTGCTGTCCACTGCGCAGGCCACGCTCTTCGAGTCCTTCCCGCCGCACGAGATCGGGATAGGCCAGGCGATATTCGGGGTGGGCGTGATGGTGGGTCCGACCATCGGTCCCACGCTCGGCGGCTGGATCGTGGACAATTACCAGTGGCCGTGGATCTTCTTCATCAACGTGCCGCTAGGCACGCTCGCCGCGTTCATGGTGTGGACGTACGTGAGAAACGCCGCGCATCAGACGCGAGCGCGGAAGATCGACTTCCCCGGGATCGCGCTTCTGGCGCTCTGCATAGGATCGCTGCAGTGGATGCTCGAGCGGGGCGAGCGCAACGACTGGTTCGAGTCGCGCTTCATCGTCGTACTCTGCCTGGTGGCGGTAACGGCGGGGATACTGCTCATCTGGCGGGAGCTGACCACCGACGAGCCGGTGATCGATTTCCGCGTGCTCCGCAGTCGGCAGCTCACGGCCGGTGTGCTGTTCGCCGCGCTGCTGGGTCTCGCCCTCTACGGCTCCGTGTTCGTGCTGCCCGTCTTCCTGCAGTCGCTGCACGGGATGACGGCGTGGCAGACCGGGAAGATCATCCTCCCCGGCGCGCTCGCATCCGCGGCGACGATGGCGGTGGTGGGGAAGAACGCGCACCGGCTCGATGCGCGGGTGACCGTGGTGGCTGGCTCGCTCCTCTTCCTCCTCTCGATGTACCAGCTCTCGTCGTTGACCTTCGACGCCGGCGCGCACGACATGTTCTGGCCGCTGATCTGGCGAGGGACGGGGCTCGGCCTGATTTTCGTCCCGCTCACGAACGCGACGATGGCCGACCTCCCCGACAAGGACCTGGCGCAGGGGACGGGGATGTTCAACCTCACGCGGCAGCTCGGTGGATCGATGGGCATCGCCATAATGGCTACGCTTCTCACGCGATTCACCGCCGGCCAGAAGGCGTCGCTCACCGAGCACGTGGTGGCCGGTGCCCCGGCCACGCAGGCGCGCCTCGACATGCTCACCCACGGTCTCATGGCCAAGGGGATGACCGCACTCTCCGCCCATCAGCAGGCGCTCGCCATCCTCGACCGCCAGGTCAGCGTCCAGGCGAGCGTCCTCGCCTTCTCGAAGATCTACCTCCTCAGCGGCATCCTCCTGGTCGCCGCCCTCCCCCTGATGCTCCTCTTCAAGACCGGCCGGGGGCGGGGATTCGGGGGGAGTGTGCATTAGAATACAGGGTTCAGGAGGCAGGGTTCAGGGTTCAGTGACTACCTAGTGTTCGAGATCTCTGCTCTGAGGTAGTTCCTGAACCCTGCCTCCCGAACCCTTCTCGCACTCACCTCTACCCCATCCTCACGATGCCCTCTCCCCTCCCCTCCCGCGACTCCGCTCTCGCCTTGATGCACGAGTTCACGGCCAGCGATTCACTGCGGAAGCACATGCTCGCGGTGGAAGCGGCAATGCGTGCATATGCACGCAAGTACGGGGAGGATGAGGAGCTCTGGGGGCTGGCGGGGTTGATGCACGACTTCGACTACGAGCGCTTCCCGAACGCGGAGCACTCGGCAACCGAGGAGCATCCAGCCGAAGGTGTCCGCGTGCTCCGCGAGCGCGGTTATCCGGAGGAGGTGCTGCAAGCCATCCTCGGGCATGCGGTGTATACCGGGGTGGCCCGGGAGACGCGGATGGCGAAAGCGCTGTTCGCGGTGGATGAGCTGACGGGGCTGATCACCGCGACCGCGCTGGTCAAGCCATCCAGGAGCGTGCACGATGTGGAGGCGAAGTCGGTGCGGAAGAAGATGAAGGACAAGGCGTTCGCCCGCGGGGTAAGCCGGGAGGACGTCCTGCTCGGCGCCTCCGAGCTGGGGGTGGAGCTCGACGAGCACATCCAGTTCGTTATCGAAGCAATGCGGGGTTCGGCGGAGGAGCTGGGCCTCGCGGGCTCGGCCGCGGCCGGCAGCGCCCCCGGTGCTGGCGGGGAGGGTGGCGGGGGGTGACGTGCGGGGTCAACGTTTGGCGCCCGCATCGCGTACCGTGGTGGAGAGCTACCCTGGGTATCGATGCTTCCTGCGCTACGAGTCCATTCCACCAGCAACGTGCTGGAGCTGCCTTCTGAATCGGCGGCTCGCGCTCGCGAGCGCGAGCGCGATCTCGTGCTGTCCGCCCAGAAGGGCGATAGCAGCGCGTTCGCCGCGCTGGTTCGGCTCCACGAGCGCCGCGCATACGCCGTAGCTCGCGCGATAGCGGCGACGCACGAAGACGCGGAAGACGCCGTGCAGGAGGGATTCCTGCACGCCTACCGCGCGCTCGACCGCTTCCGTCCGGAGCAGGCGTTCGGTGCCTGGCTTCACCGGATCGTGGCCAACGCGGC
Organism: Gemmatimonadaceae bacterium; assembly: GCA_035688075.1. Lineage (GTDB taxonomy): Bacteria > Gemmatimonadota > Gemmatimonadetes > Gemmatimonadales > Gemmatimonadaceae > JADGGM01. The sequence goes on along the minus strand of DASSNL010000040.1, from coordinate 10,981 downwards.
GCTGGACATCGGTCGTCGGCGCAAGGTGCGCGATGCCGACTCTCTTCCGGAGAACGTGGCGCTCCCGATGCGAGATCCCGCATCGGACGACGAGTTGCGGCGTAGACTGGTGGCCGGACTCGGAGAGCTCTCGCAACGCCAACGGTCAGTGATCGTCCTGCACGACGTGGAAGGCTTCACGCACGGGGAGATCGGGAGCATGCTCGGCATTCCGGAGGGGACGGCGCGCTCGGATCTTCACCACGCGCGCGCGGCCCTGCGACGCTTGCTGGCCGACTTATGGAGTGAACGATGACATTCGATTCTCGGATCGGCCCGAACGGGCGCGAGGACGATATCACCAACGCGTTGCGCCGTCTCTACGCGGCGCCCGTCGACGAAGATTACTGGAGCGACCTCGCCCAGCGGATCATGACCCGCATCACGAACGAGAGCGAGGGTGATGTATGGTGGCAGCCCCTCGCGCGGCTCGCGCGCGTGGGCGTGCTCGCCGCCGGCGTGGCGCTCGCCATCGCCAGCATCGCGCTCACCCGCAACCGGACCGCCGATCCCAGTCTGGCGTACGAGACGCTTACCGACACGCCGCGTACGTCGCTCCTGCAGATCGCCATCGAGCCGGACGTCAACACCGAGCGCGAAGCGACGCTTCGCTACGTAATAGCACCCTGAACTGAGCTCGTAATGCAACGCTCGAAGGCCCTCGCGTTCGTTTTCCTGGGCGGCACGCTCATAGTGGGCGCGGCGGGTGGATTCACGGTGGACCGCGTCCTTACGGCGCGCGCCTGTGAGACATCGAACGACCGGGGCTCGCTGCGCGAGTACCTCGATCGCAAGCTCGATCTCACTCCGTCGCAGCGCGCGGCCGTGGACAGCATTCTCGACAAGCGCCACCGCGACTGGCAGGCGGCGATGGACCCCTTCAAGCCGCAGCTCGATTCTGCTCGAGCGCGGCTCGACTCTGCACGCGCGCGATACGACTCCACCCGCGCCGCGGTGCTGACTCCCGTGCGCCCACAGCTCGATTCGATCCGCGTGGCCGCCCGAGGGGAAATCTTCAAGGTGCTCGACGACAAGCAGGATCCGCTCTTCCAACAAATGATCGTCGAGTCGCAGCGCCGCGACTCGACGAAGAAGGAGAAGAAGAAGCAATGAAAGCCGTTGTGTTGATGCTGGCCCTGCCGCTCGCTCTCGCGGCGCAGGAGCCGGCAGATACCGGTGTGCGCGTCATCCGGCTCGACGACGCCGTCAGGCTGGCCCAGGAGAACGCGCCGGCGGCCGTGCAGGCGAGGGGCGACCTGCGCACCAGCAAGGCGCAGGTGCGTTCCGCGTACGCGTCGTTCATCCCCAGCCTCAGCCTGAATGCTTCCACTACGCATTCGAGCAACTCGGGACAGCGAGTGAACGACCAGGGACAGGTCGTCGGCGGGTCCCAACCATGGCAGTACGGGAACGGCCTCTCGCTCAACATGGATCTGTTCGATGGCGGCCGGCGCATCTTCGACGTCAGAGCATCCAAGGCGCAGGTAGGCGCCTCCGCCGCCAGCGAGGTCGCCGAGCGTTACCAGGTCGCGCTGCAGGTCAAGCAGCAGTTCTTCGCGGTCCTCGCCGCCGGAGAAGCGGAGGCGGCGGCTCGCGCGCAGCTCGCCGAGGCAGAACAGCAGCTCGCCACTTCCACCGCCATGCTTCGCGCGCGCACCGCGACCCGATCCGATTCTCTTCGCGCGGTCATCCAGGTCGGAAACGCGCGCCTGGCGCTGCTCAACGCGTTGAACGACCGCCGTACCGCCGATGCATCGCTCACCCGCCTCGTCGGTACCAACTTCCCGGTCACGGCGAGCCCGCAAGACACCGTGGCGGAGACGCTGGTGGAGGTCGACAGCGCCGCGATCATGGCGTTGGTGGAGGAAGGACCGGCGGTGCGCCAGGCGTCCGCCGCGGAAGTCGCCGCGCACGCATCCTCCAAGGCCGCGCGCGCGCCCTACCTCCCCACGATCAGCCTGGGTTGGAGTCTGTCCGGCAACGGTGGCACCGATCAGTTCGCGCTCGCGGCGGGAGACTACCGGTATTCTCGCCAGTTCCGCATTGGCCTGAGCTACCCGCTCTTCAACCAGCTCAATCGTGAAGAGGGCATCGTCCGCGCCGATGTGGCCGAGCGGAACGCCGAGGCCTCGCTGCGCGACGCGAAGCTTCTGGCGAGGCAGAACCTGATCCAGTACCTGGGGGCGCTGCGCACCGCGCAGGAGCAGATGGCCATCCAGATCGCATCGGTGGCGGCGGCGGAGGAGGATCTGCGTGTGCAGAAGCAGCGCTACCAGCTCGGAGCGTCGCTCCAGCTCGATGTGCTGACGTCGGAAACCGCGCTGGTGCAGGCACGCGCGGCACTAATACAGGCCCGCTACGATTACCGCGTAGCCAAGGCGCAGCTGGAAGCGCTGATAGGCCGGGATCTCTGAGCCCGGCACGTACCGTCATGGAGACATTCGTGAAGAGATTCATCCTGCCAGCCGCCACCGTCCTGATCGCGGCGTGTAGCGGCAAGGACAAGAACGCTGGCCCCGTGATCCAGACCGCTCCGGTCACCCGGCAGGACATCGTCGTGGATGTCGAGGCGACCGGAATCATCGCGCCGGTGAATGCGGTAGAGGTCCGTTCCAAGGCGTCCGGACAGATCATCAAGCTCCCCGTGGAGCTGGGGTCGCGGGTGAAGCCGGGTGACCTCCTCGCGCAGATCGATCCACGCGACGCGCAGAACCGCTACGACCAGGCGGTCGCCTCACGCGAAGCGGCGCAAGCCAACCTGGAGGTGACCAAGGCGCAGTTCGACCGCGCCACGCAGCTCGCCCAGGAAGGAGTGATCACCGCGCCCGAGCTGGAAAACGCAAAGCTCTCCTACGCCAACGCGAAGTCGCAGCTCGCCACGGCGCGCACGAATCTCGACATCGCCAAGGTCGCTCTGGAGGATGTCACTATCCGCGCTCCGGTTGCCGGTGTCGTCATCCAGAAGCTCGTATCCGTCGGCCAGGTGATCAGCTCGTCCACCAACTCCCCGAGCGGCGGTACGATCCTTCTCCAGATGGCCGACCTCAGCCGCGTGCGAGACAGCACCCTGGTGGGCGAGAGCGACATCGGTCGCGTGCGCTCCGGGCTCACCGCCTCGGTGAGAGTGGATGCTTATCCCAACCGTGTATTCCACGGTACGGTGGACAAGATCGCGCCGCAGGCCACCGTGGAGCAGAGCGTGACGATGTTCCCGGTGCTCATCAACATCGACAACCAGGACGGTGCGCTCATGCCTGGCATGAACAGCGACGTCTCGGTACTGGTCTCGCGGGCTCCGGGCGCACTGGCCGTTCCCAACGATGCCATCAGGACCCTCCGCGACGCCGAGGCAGCGGCGGAGGCGCTGGGGCTCGACCCCGACCAGGCCAGGGCCGCGCTCGAGGCGCAGATGCCCGGGGATCGTCGCGCCGATTCCGCGAACCCGCGCGGCTCGGGGAGGATGGCAACTGCCGGAGGCCGCAACGGCGAGCGCAATGGCGCGCGTAACGGGATGCGACAGGGCGGCGGGAACGGTGCCTTGCGTCAGGGCAGGCGTGGATCGCCCGGCGGTGAGGGTGGCAATGGCGGGCCGCAGCTGCAGATGGGCGGCGGCGAGGATGCCACGGCTCCCGGAGCACGCCCTCGTCCGGGGCTGGTCTTCGTGGCCGACAGCGGCAGATTCACTCCCCGATTCGTCACGCTCGGCGTGGGCAACTACGATGTCACGCAGGTACTCTCCGGGCTGCGCGAAGGCGAGCGCGTGGCGCTCATCAGCGGCGCCATGCTCCAGCAGGCCCGCGCCGAGCGGCAGGAGAGGATCAGGAATCGCGTCGGCCTGCCGGGTGTACGACAGGAAAGCTCGTCCAACAACCGGAGATAGACGGAGGCAATCATGCTGCTCGGCGAGATTCTGCGCGTGGCACTAAGCGCCCTCCGCGCCAACAAGCTCCGCTCCATGCTCACCATGCTCGGCATCGTGATCGGCGTGTCGGCCGTGATCACGATGGTGGCGCTCGGCCGTGGCGCGCAGAAGGCGGTTAACGAGCGACTCCAGTCGTTGGGCACCACACAGCTGAGCGTCCGTGGCGGTCGAGTCTTCCATGGCGGTATAGCTTCGTCGTCCGACCGCGCGCGGATCGAGGTCGACGACTACGTCGCTCTCCAGCAGCAGGGCACTACCTTCGCGGCCGTGCAGCCCGAGATGTCGCGCCAGCTGCAGGTGCAATATCAGAACAACAACACTTCTACGGACATCACCGGTACGACGCCGAACTTCGCGGAGGTCCAGAAGTTCACTCTCGCCGCCGGGCGCATGTTCGACGCCGCCGACAATGCGGGGCACAAGCGCGTCGCGGTGGTCGGCGCAACCACCGCCAGCGCATTGATGCCCGACGACCCGAATGGACTCGTGGGCGAATCCATCCGCATCCGCGGCATCCAGTTCGACGTCATCGGCGTCTTCGCTCCCAAGGGCACGGGCGGCTTCAACGACCCCGATGATCAGGTCGTGATTCCGTTGACGACCGCGCAGTTCCGCGTGATGGACACCAGGTATCTGCGCACGATCAACGTGCTTGCGGAGTCGGAAGCGATGATCCCGGCCACCATGACCGAGATCCAGCACATCCTCCGCCGGCAGCATCGGATCCCGCAGGGCCGTCCCGACGACTTCGAGATCAACAACCAGGCGGACTTCCTGAACGCCTTCCAGGAGACCACGCAGGTCTTCGGCCTCCTCCTCGCGGGCATTGCGACCGTCAGTCTTCTGGTGGGCGGGATCGGGATCATGAACATCATGCTCGTCTCGGTCACCGAGCGCACGCGCGAGGTGGGGATCCGCAAGGCCCTCGGCGCCACGCGCGTCAACATCCTGCTGCAGTTCCTGATCGAGGCCGTGGTGCTCTGCCTCCTCGGCGGCATCATCGGCATCGTGCTCGGCGCCGGCGGCGCGCAGGTACTCCGCCACGTAGCACATTGGAACACCGACGTCTCTCTCAGCTCGGTAATCCTCGCCTTCCTCTTCTCGGCGGTCGTCGGCGTGATCTTCGGCGTCTGGCCCGCCCGCCGCGCCGCCGCCCTCGATCCGATCGTAGCGCTGCGATACGAGTAGCGAGGGAAGAGAGAGCAGAAAGCAGAAAGCAGAAAGCAGGAACGGCTCGTGGAGGTAGGGCCCTCACCCGCGAGGCAGTTCACTGCTTTCTGCTTTCTGCTTTCTGCTCTCTGCTTTCTACTTTCTGCTTCCTGCTTTCTCTCACCCCCATCCCCTCCCCACCCGCATCCACCACACCGTCCCTGGCGTTCGCCCCGGAACGCTTGGCGGCGGGGGGGGGCGACGTGATAGATTCCCCGCGCCGAGGAGCCGTGCTCAGCTGGGGGCATGCTGCCGAGGCCGGTTTGCGCAGCGACGAGCGCGACATTTTCTCAGCGCTGAGAATGGTCGGCTCGATGCTTGCGCACGCCGTCTCGTCCGTACCAGCGCTCGGCCCATCGGTGGCCATTCGGAGATACACGTAGGTGCCCGCGCGGCGCTAGCATGGCGCCGCGACTCGGAGCGACCGCGTTGCGTTCATATAAGGGAGGCTCCCTCCTCCCTACAAGGGACGACAGCCGCGCACGGACGTGCGCGATGACGGATGACGTCAGCCACCGCCGCCGCGCATGCGAGCCGCCGACAGGCTTCCTCGCACTTCCGCTTGCGCCCTGTCTCCTGCTTTCCCAGCCGATGAGCGGGGATGCGTCTGGTGGCTCTCTACCTCCTTCGCGTCACCCTCACCGGTGCTATCGAAGTGACCCCCACCGGATGGAAGGAGGAGCAATGGAACGAAAGCTTGGTTGGTGTGGTGCTGCACTGGCAGTCCTCGCGCTGGTACCCGCGATGGCAGCCGGCCAGCAGGCGGCTATCACCGGGCACGTGACCGACGCCGCATCACAGTCGCCAGTGCCCAGCGCACAGATTGTAGTCGTAGGCACGAACGTCGGAACGATCAGCAGAGACGACGGCAGCTACCGGATCACCGGCGTGGAGCCCGGCCAGGTGGTGCTCCGCGCCCAGCGCATTGGCTACGAGGCGAAGACGGACACCGTCACGCTCCCCGCGACGGGAGGCGCGACACTCGACTTCGCGCTGAATCCCACGGCCGTGAGGATCGACCAGGTCTTCGTTACCGCCACCGGTCAGTCCAAGCGGCAGCGTGAGAGCGGCGCCGCGGTCGGCGTCATCTCCATGGACTCGGTCAAGCAGGCGAGCGTCAACAACTTCGACGACGTACTGACGGCGCGCGTGCCAGGCGTGGTGGTGCAGAGCGCCGGAGGAAGCACGGGCACCGGCGCGAGAATCCGTATCCGCGGCTCCACGTCGGTGTCGCTCTCCAACGACCCGCTGCTCATTGTCGACGGCGTGCGGGTGAACAGCGAAAGTCAGTCCTCGTCCATCGGCGTAGGCGGCCAGGATCCCTCGCGCTTCAACGACATCAGCCCGGAGAACATCGAGAGCATCGAGATCCTCAAGGGCCCCGCCGCAACGGCGCTCTACGGGACGGCGGCGGCGAACGGCGTCATCCAGATCACCACCAAGCGCGGTAGAGCCGGTGACACGAGATGGTCGGCGCACGCCGAGTACGGAACTGTCAACGAAGTCATCGACTATCCGGCGAACTACGCGCAGTTCGGCGACTTCGGCGATGGCAACTCCACACCCGGCTGTTACACCGTATCGCAGGCGGCGGGTGCTTGCACGGCCGACTCTCTCGTTTCGTTCAACCCGCTCGAGGTGCACAGCCCCTTCACCACCGGCGATCAGCAGGACTACGGGCTGAGCGTGACCGGTGGCGGCGAGCGGTCGACGTACTTCGTCTCCGGCAACTTCAAGCGGCAGCAGGGGATCTACGAGCCGAACAAGCTGCGCCACCTGAACCTGCGCGGCAACCTGCACAGCCAGCTCGCCGACAACTTCGACCTCACCGTGAGTACCGGCTACCTGCAGAGCAGGCTGGGCTTCCCGCAGAACGACAACAACACCGAGGGATTCATCTCGGGCGGACTGCTCGGCAACTTCCAGGACGACGGCAACCAGGGCTACTACCTCGCCCGTCCAGATCAGCTCTTCCAGCTCGAGACCGACCAGAACATCGAGCGCTTCACCGGGAGCGCCACCGCGAACTGGAAGATCCTCGACTGGCTCTCCGCCAACGGCACGGCCGGCCTCGACTACACGAGCCGCGCCGACGAATTCTTCGTGGGACCCGGCATCTTCGAGCCCGGTCAGGATCCCGACGCCGCAGTCGGTGAGCGCGCGTCCAACCCGTATAACATCTGGAACTACACCGCCAACGGTAACGTCACGGGCACATTCGCTCTCACGCCGGAGCTCAACTCGAGCACGTCGGTGGGGGTGCAATGGACCCGCGCCTACCTGCACGGCACCGAGGCCTTCGGCCAGAACCTCCTCGCCGGAACGAAGTCGCTCAACGGCGCGACGGCGCTTTTCAGCGTCGACGAAACGACGCAGGATGTGATCACGCTCGGTGGCTACGTCCAGGAGCAGCTCTCCTGGCGCGACCGCCTGATCGCGACGGCCGCCGTCCGCGCCGACAAGAACAGCGCCTTCGGCACCAACTTCGGCTGGGTCAGCTATCCGGCCCTCAGCCTCTCGTGGGTCGTGGGCGAGGAACCGTTCTTCCCGCAGTGGAACTGGCTCAACTCCCTGCGTCTCCGTACCGCGTACGGAAAGTCTGGACGGCAGCCCAACTTCCGTGACGCGATAACGTTCTACAACCCGGTAGCGATAGCGAAGAACGGCTCCGATGTCCCAGGCGTCTCGGTGGGCGGAACGGGCAACCCGGATCTGCGGCCCGAGGTGTCGGGGGAATTCGAGGCGGGGCTCGATGCAGGACTCTTCAACGGCCGCGCCAGCCTCGAGTTCACCTACTATCACAAGACCACCTCCGACGCGCTCGTCGCGCGCCGGCTGGCGCCGTCGCTCGGCGTCTCGCAGACCCAGTTCGTGAACCTGGGTAAGGTGCAGAACACAGGCTACGAGGCCATGCTGAGCGCGCGGCTCTTCCAGAGCGACCCGGCCAGCTTCGACATCACCTTCACCGGCAGCATCAACCACAACAAGCTGCTCGACCTCGGTGAGGTGAACGGATCTCCGATCACGCCGATCATCTTCGGGCTCGGCGCGAACACCCAGCGTCACCAGAACGGCTACCCGCTGGGCGGCTACTGGCAGCCGCCGATCGAGAGCTGGTCGGACGCCAACGGCGACGGGATCATCGGGGCGGATGAGGTAACGGTCGGCGACACCGCCGTGTATCTCGGGACGCCGTACCCGACTCGCGAGCTCTCGGTCTCGCCGAAGATCACCTTCTTCAAGTACTTCCAGCTCTCCGGGCTGGTGGACTACCGCGGTGGCTTCAAGCTGTACAACGGCACCGAGGACTTCCGCTGCGCGGTCTTCCTGACCTGCCGGGCGATCAACGATCCTACGGCTCCGCTCGACCAGCAGGCCCGTGCGGTGGCGGATGCAGTGTACGCGACCGTGGCTGGCTATATGGAAGACGCTTCGTTCACCAAGCTGCGCGAGATCGCGCTCACCATCACCGCGCCATCTGCGTGGGCCCAGCGCGCAGGCCTGAACGGACTCACTCTCACACTGGCGGGACGCAATCTGGCTACCTGGACCGACTACACCGGCGCGGACCCCGAGGTCAACTATGCGGGTCAGTCGAACTTCAATCAGGCTGACTTCCTCACGCAGCCGCCGGTGCGGTACTTCACCGCCCGCGTCAACGTCAACTGGTAGCCGCCGGTCCACTCGAGCCAGATCAAACTACAATGACGAATAAATCAAGAATGAACATTCACGCCGAACGAACCGCCGGGTACCCCTTCAGAAGGGTCGCGGTGGCCGTCGTCCTGGCCGCGATCGCGGTCGGCTGCAGCACCGAGAAGATCCTCGAGGTGAAGGACCCGGACGTCGTCACGCCGGGTTCCCTCCAGAGCAAGGAAACACTCCCCGCGCTGATCAACGGCGCGATCGGAAGCTTCCACAGCGCGTACGTGGGCCCCGGTAACGTCAACGAGTCGAGCGGGCAGATCGGGTACAGCGGGCTCCTCGCCGACGAGTACGTCTCGTCGGGTACCTTCCCGACGCGCCACGAGGTGGATCAGCGCAAGATCGATCTCACCAACGGAAGCAACCTCGATCAGTTCAACTTCCTGAGTCGCGCGCGAGCTGCCGCGGATCTCGCGGCACGTCGCTACGCGTCGCTCGACCCTGACGCGCCCGAGCACTCGCTGGCACTTTCGCTCGACGGCTTCTCCAGCGTCCTCTTCGGCGAAGATTACTGCTCGGGAGTTCCCTTCAGCACGATCACCGATGAGGGAGACATCGAGTACGGCGAGCCGCTCACCACGCAGCAGATCTTCGAGCGCGCCATCGCGAAGTTCGACAGCGCACTGTCGGTGGCGGGCGCCACGGACGAGTTCATCAATCTCGCCAGGGTCGGAAAGGGACGGGCGCTGCTCGATCTCGGCCGGTACGACGAAGCGGCAGCCGCGGTGGCCGAGGTACCCGACGAGTTCGTATACATCATCGAGAGCTCCGACAACACGGACGATGAGACGAACGGCGTGTACATCTTCGGAGAGAACGCCAAGCGCCTCAGCATCGCCGACAAGGAGGGCGGCAACGGACTCGACTATCGCTCGTCCGGCGATCCGCGCATAGACTGGGCACCGGCGATCGACCCGACCACCGGTGACACGATCCTCGGGCAGGACAAATCGACACCGCTGATGCTGCAGCTCAAGTATCCCGACCGCGGTGCCCCCGCACCGCTCGCCAACGGCGTGGAGGCGCGCCTCATCCAGGCCGAGGCGGCGCTGCAGAGCGGAAGCGCGGACTTCATCACCATGCTCAACGCTGCCCGCGCCCAGTTCGCCGGAGTCCCGCCGCTGACCGCCGGCGACATCCCCGCGGACGCGACCGCGAAGGCCGACCTGCTCTTCAGGGAACGAGCCTTCGACCTCTGGCTCACCGCCCATCGTCTGGGCGACCTACGCCGCCTGATCCGTCAGTACGGTCGCGACTCGGAGTCCGTGTTCCCCACGGGCACCTGGTTCAAGGGCGGTAACTACGGCCCCGACGTCAACCTCCCCGTCCCCGCCGACGAGGAGAACAACCCGAATTTCCAGGGGTGCATCGATAGAAGTGCGTAGCTGCTGAAGAGAGCAGACAGCAGAAAGCAGAAAGCAGTGAACGGCTCGTGGGGGTAGGCCTTCAACCCCAAGGCAGTTCACTGCTTTCTGCTTTCTGCTGTCTGCTTTCTCGTTTCTCCCCCATTGGCCCGCCTGATGCATGGACTCGGATAACCATGCCGCTCAAGTATGACGACCTCGACCCTGTCACGCGGGAGTTCACCCTCGCGGAGTTCGATGGCGACGTGGAGAGAGGGACGCTCACGATCTCGAGTCGCATCAGGCCGACCAGGACCCAGGAGTACGAGTCGCTGCTGAGGGAAGCGCTCGCGTACTACGACGATCGCTGGCTCGAGGACAGGGTGGAGGGGATGGTGGTGGACTTCGAGCTGCGACATACGCCATCGGGTGCGACGACGACCGCCAAGCTGCCGTCTTACGCACCGCGAGTGCTCGCTGAAGGAGACTTCAACCGCTACTACATGCGCGGTGTGTGCGCGCGAGCGGTTGCTGAGGGACGCGGAGTCGTGGAGGTGTATCGCGCACGCGTCTCAGCCGAGCCACGCCCGGAGTCGCAGGAGCTCGAGGGTCAGCGAATCGATGCCGCGACGCTGCTGCAGGAGCTCCGCACGCGTTACGCCGACTCCGAAGAGGAGCCCACCATCGGCAAGCCGAATTCGGGGCTGAGCGTCAGGCTGGTCTAGCTGCGGAGCCGCGTACGACGGGGTCAGGTCTTGAATTT
>DASSNL010000032.1:0-3097 GCA_035688075.1 Gemmatimonadaceae bacterium | reverse complement strand
TGAGCCGTAATACGGCTCAGCCCGCTCGAATTTAAGGACCTGACCCCGCCGTTTCAAACGTGCAGCGCGAGGTGCCCGAAGAGGAAGAGCAGGGAGATCAGGACGACGATGGCTATGATCAGCGGCCCGACGAAGAGGCCGCGGAAGAGCTTCGCGTCGTACTTCAGGTGCATGTAGAACATCACCACGATCGCGAATTTGGCGACCGACATCGCCAGTAGCACGGGCACGAAGAGTCGGGTCTCCTTCAGCGGCGTGTAGTACACCCAGACTTCGAGCGCCGTGATGACGGTCAGGATTATCGCCACCCACTTGTACGTTCCCCAATCCGGGTGCGCGTGCTCGAGGGCGTGCGCCTCGCCGTGCGAGTCGTACATGGTCTGAGAGTGTGAATGCTCGGCCATCGTTCCCTCGTTATTGGATCAGGTAGACGAGCGTGAAGATCGCGATCCACACGACGTCCACGAAGTGCCAGTAAAGTGCGCAAACGTCCACGTTGATCGCGTCCCGCGGGCCGAGTCCGCGCTTGATGTCCACACCGAGCAGCGTCAGCAGCCAGAGGACTCCGACGGTCACGTGCGCGCCGTGGAAGCCGGTGAGGATGAAGAAGGTGGACCCGAACAAGTTGGTCTTGATCGTGAGCCCCTCGTGCACGAACGAGGTGAACTCGTACGCCTGGAAGCCGAGGAAGGTAGCGCCGAGGAGCGCGGTCATCGCCAGCCAGATCTTCGAGTACTTCCTGTCACCGCGTACAACGGCGGAGTGCGCGAGCACCATCGCCAGCGACGACATCAGCAGCACGAAGGTGGACGCCGACGTGACTGGGATGTTGAGGATCGCCTTGAAGTGCTCGCCCGTCGCCGGGTTCACCCAGGCGGTGTGCGGGAAGGGGCCGACGACCGAACGCCCCTTGTAGATCAGGTAGGTCGAGATCAGCGAGGCGAAGAAGAAGCACTCCGAGCCGATGAAGGTCCAGATCGCGATCTTGTTGCTGCTCAGACCAGTGCTTGTGTAATGATGTCCGGCGTGCGAGTCGGCCAGTGCGGCGGTAGCCAATGCTAGTGTCTCCAGTGAGTGGTCGACGGACGGCGGTGAGCGCGCTCAGCTTCAGGCGCGCTCACCGCCAACCGGTCAGTGTTCCGGCTCGATCGGCGTGAGGAGCCACGCAACCATCGCGAGGAGGAAGAGCAACCCTCCCACGACCATGATCGCCACGTGCTTGTGCCAGATGAGACCGATGAACGGAATCACGAAGGCGACCGTGGCGAGGAGCGGCTTGATCGTGGGCGAAGGCATGACGATCTCCGGCTCGCTCGCGGACGGATGAGCACCCTCCGCATTGAGATGGATATCGGAAGGCGTGGTGATCTCACCCTCTCGCTTACCGGCGAGGGCGACTTCCACCTTGCGCTCTCCTTCCTTCGAGTGCGGCACCGTCTCGGTGAGACGCGGCGACTTCAAATCCCACATCGGGTAGCGCGAGGTGATGGTCGGGATCCTCGCGTAGTTGTAGTGCGGCGGCGGCGAGGGAGTGGACCACTCGATCGTCGGCGCGCCCCACGGATCGCCGCCAGCGACCGCGCCGTTGCGGCGGCTCCGGATCATGTTGATCACGAAGAAGAGCGTACCGAGCGCGAGGATGAAGGCGCCAATCGTGGAGATGTGGTTGTCCAGGTTCCACCCCTGGTTCGCATCGTACGACCAGATGCGGCGCGGCATCCCGTGCAGGCCGGCGAAGTGCATCGGGAAGAAGGTCAGGTTCATCCCGATGAAGGTGAGCCAGAAGTGCCACTTGCCGAGCTTCTCGTCGAGCAGGCGGCCGGTGATCTTCGGGAAGTAGTAGTAGATCCCCGCGAAGAGCCCCATCATCGAGCCGCCGAACATCACGTAGTGGAAATGCGCCACCACGAAGTAGCTGTCGGTCTGCTGCAGGTCGGAGGGCACCGAGGCGTGCATGACGCCGGAGATACCGCCGATCGTGAAGAGGAAGACCAGCCCGATCGCGAAGAGCATGGCGGTGGTGAAGCGGAGCGAGCCGCCCCACATGGTGCCGAGCCAGTTGAAGATCTTCACCCCCGTCGGGATGGCGATCAGCATGGTCGTGATCGAGAAGATCGAGTCGGCGATCGGACCCATCCCGACGGCGAACATGTGGTGCGCCCAGACGCCGAAGCCGAGGAAGGCGATGAGGATGAGCGAGTACACCATTACGGGGTAGCCGAAGAGCGGCTTGCGCGAGAAGGTGGGCGTCACCTCGGACACCAGACCGAACGCCGGCAATATCAGGATGTACACCTCCGGGTGCCCGAACAGCCAGAAGAGGTGTTGCCAGAGTAACGGGTCTGCCCCGGCGGGGATCTCGTAGAAGTTGGTCCCGAAGAAGCGGTCGAACATGAGGAAGGTGACCGCAACTGTGATCATCGGGAACGCAAGGACGATCAGGAACTGCGTGACGAAGGCCGACCACGTGAACACCGGCATGCGCATGAAGTGCATGCCCGGCGCCCGCATGTTGACGATCGTCGTGATGAAGTTGAAGCCCGCGGCCAGCGAGGAGACGCCCAGGATCTGGAGTCCGATGACCCAGAAATCCATGTTCAGGCCGGGATTGTACGTGCGCGTGTTGAGCGGAGCGTACGCGAACCAGCCGGAGTCGGGTGCGGCGTGGAAGAGCCACGACACGTTCATGAAGAGGCTACCGGCGAGGAACACCCAGTAGCTGAACGCGTTCAGACGGGGGAAGGCCACGTCGCGCGCGCCTATCTGTAGCGGCACCAGATAGTTGAAGAACGCGGCCGAGAGCGGCATGATCACCATGAAGATCATGGTGGTGCCGTGCATCGTGAAAAGCTGGTTGTATAGATCGGCGCTCACCACCCGGCCGTTGGGGCCGTAGAGCTGAGTGCGGATGATCAGCGCCTCGATACCGCCAACGATGAACCAGGCGAGCGCCGTGTAGAGGTAGAGCTGGCCGATCTTCTTGTGGTCGGTGGTGCTCAGCCAGCTCCAGATTCCGCTCTCGTACTTGTGCCGGGTTCCGGCGAGAGCGGGTGCCGCGACAGTGGTTGCCATTCGGGATCTCCGGTTACTTCAAGGA
>DASSNL010000023.1:0-4170 GCA_035688075.1 Gemmatimonadaceae bacterium | reverse complement strand
CGGCCAAGGCGGCACGGCTGGCCAGGTCCTCAGCGAGAACCAGGTCCAGATCGCCGAAGCGCCTCCCCGATTCCACCGTCACGAAGGTCATCGCGCCGACGACCTGGCCGCGCGCCACCATGGGCGCGATGACGTACGCATCGATGCCGAGCGCGCGGAGGAGTCGAAGATGCTCGGCGTCGTGCGCGGAGTCTCTGAGCGCAGCGTCAGATACGTCGAGCACCACCTCCGGCCGGCCCGTGCGTGTCACGCGTGGCGCGCCGAGCAGGTCGTCGGCGTGCGGCGGGTAGCGCTCGTGGAGCGTACGCGCGAGCGCCTGCTTGGCCGGATCGGGGTGGAGCACGGCGAGGCGCCGGATGCCCTCGTCGCCGGTGCACACGTCCACGATGCACCATGCGCCGAGGTAGGGGAGCGACATCCCGGCGACGGTCGCGAGGGTCGTCTCGTAGTCGAGCGACTCGGCGAGGCAGCGGCTCACCTCCGCCAGGAACGCGAAGCGGTCGCGGCTCGCCTCCGCGGCGTCGCGCTCGCGCTCGGCTACGCGGCGCGCCGCCCTGTCACCAACGACGGGCCGGTCGGCGGCCGTGCGCTCCTTCTCGCGACCGTTGCTGGCGTCGCCGAGCAGGTCGTCTGGTGGGATAGCGCTCACGGTGATCGGAGGCCGAGGCGTCGCCCGAGGGGAGCATCATTTGGCAGTCGTATCGGCACGCGCACTGTGGGGACGAGACGAGGAGTAATGGGAGGGCCGCGGCGGCGGACGATGCTGTAGCCCTGAGTGGCCACCCAACGGGAACAGGCGGCAGGAGGCATGCCAGCGTCCTCGGGCGATACCACGGGCAGGGGAACCCTTCTACCGTCATCCCACGAAAGCATACAGTCATCGCCCCCGCGACTTGCGGGGATCCATGTTACACGGCCTGAACATGGATCCCCGCCTTCGCGGGGATGACGGTGGTCCGGCGACATCCCCTTCAGCGCGCAGTCACCGGGCGCACGGGAAGCGGTACGTTGCAGACGTTGATGTGTCCGGTCGGTTGCACGAACCACTCCTCACGCCGAAATCGCCGCGATGCGATCACCTTCTGGAACGTGCCGCTCTCCGTGCGCAGCGCTTCCAGCGGCGTGCGCTCGGCGGCCGGCAGCTCTGCCGCTACCCGGATGCGCTTGATGGGCGTCCGCTCGGCGGCCGTGGCGTAGAAGCCGAGTGGGCCCGTACCGCGCGGCAACGCAGAGAGAAGCTCGATCCCACTTTCGACCCGCCCGATCATCGCGACGTTGCGATCGAGGTGGCGCGGCGACTGGCCGATCACCACGTACAGCTCGCGTCCGCTGCCGTTGTCGGGGGCCGATCCGCGAGCCACACCGACCGCTCCGTAACAGTGCAGCATCCACGTTCTACCAGTGCTGTCACGCCCGGCGGGGAAGCCGTTGGTGAAGCCCGTGAAGGGTGCATAGCTGTCGGGATCAGGGAGTCGCGTGAAGGGGAGCGATCCCGCCACGCGGTCGTACTCGGCTTGGTCAACAGTGTCGACGGCGTCGCCGTGTGGATGAGCGGTGGAGTCGGACCATCCCCACTGCGCTACGTAGTCATCCTGCACGCGCACGATCGCGGCGCCGTCCCAGTAGTGCGCACGCGCGAGCGCACGGACGTTGGCCACGTGCCGCGGCGAGAAGTCGGGAGAGAGCTCGATGATGACCCGGCCGGCGGGTAGCTCGACGTACAGCGTGTTGTCCGGATCGAGCGGGCGCCAGTCGGTCGCGGGAGATCCGGCGAGAATCTCGCCGAGCGATGGCGTCTGCGGCGTCTGCGCGCCGACCGACGCGCGGCCCCACGGCAACATGGGAAGGATGGCGAGGAGTACGAGCGCGGTGCCGGGTCTCATGAGGTGGAAGTCGGAAGGTTGCGCAGGGGCGTGCGGATGGTCCAGGCACTGGCAAGCATCCACGGCCAGCACGAAAGTGAGTGGGGCGCGTGAGTGTTGCAAGAGCCGTTGGCACTTCGAGACATCACCGGCGTGCTCGAGCGCCGAAGGACTGATGGCCAGGCGTGCAGCCGCGTCGGCGCGACAATCTTGCTTTCGTAGATGTATGTACGTATATTTATTACGTACATACAGGAGGAACCATGCCGGCCAAGCCCAGGCGGAAGACTGCCGCACCCTCGGGTGCGCGCAAGCGGCGAAGTGCGAAGACCCCCAAGACCTATCGCCTCGACGAGCGCACGATTGCGGCTGCCCAGGAGATCCTCGGGGCCGCCACGGCCACTGAAGCCATTGAGACCGCGCTCGACATGGTCGTCTTCCGACAGGAACTCGTGGACGGCACACGCGCCATGCTCGGTACCGAGCTGCGGTCGCCGTACGAGTGATGCCCCGCCGGGAGCGGAAGTACACGCTGGACACGCAGCTATTCATCCGCGCCTTTCGGGATCCCGACGCGAACGCGGCGTTGGAGGCATTCCATACGGTGTTCGCCCCCTTTGAATACCTCACCTCCGTCGTCGTTCAGGAGCTACGAGCCGGTGCGACGCCCAAGCAAGCGGACCGGCTCCAAGCGAACATCTTCGCGCCGTTCGAGCGTCGCGCCAGAGTACTGACGCCGAGCTATGGGGCGTGGAAGGAGGCGGGCGCCGTCTTGGCGCGGCTCGTTGATGCCGAGGGACTCCAGCTCCGGACGGTCTCTCGCGGCTTCGTGAACGATGTGCTGCTCGCCGTCACGTGCCGGGAAGCGGGAGTGACGCTGGTGACGGAGAACGTCCGCGATTTCACGCGGATCGCGCGTGGGCTCCGGTTCGAGTTCGTTGGTCCGTGGCCGACGCCGTCCTCTTAGAGGAAGCGCCAGGGCAGGCTCCAGGGCGCGTGTGTGGCACTGGCTAAGCAGCGTCACGCTCCCGCCTGTAACTGCCACGAGGGTAAACTGCAACATGCCCTCGCCGGTCACCGCGCTCACCTGCGATGCCCTGCTCTTCGACCTCGATGGCGTCCTCGTGGACTCCACCGCATGCGTCGAGGACACCTGGCGCCGGTGGGCGAGCCGACATGGACTCGATGCGGACGCAATCGTACGCATGGCGCATGGCCGCCGTGCGCTCGACACCGTGCGGCTCGCGGCGCCGCATCTCGACGACGCTGGAGTGGAGGCCGAAGTGGCGGCACTCGCAGCGCACGAAGCGCGCGAGACCGCCGGGGTGCTGGAAGTGCCCGGCGCAGCCGCTCTACTGCGGGGTCTGCCGCCGACGCGGTGGGCCGTCGTCACCTCGGGCGTGCGGGCCGTGGCGGAGCACCGGCTGCGGCACGTCGGGTTGCCGGTGCCGCCGCTTCTGGTGTGCGCTGACGAGGTCGTGCACGGCAAGCCGCACCCCGAAGGCTACCTCACTGCCGCCGCGCGGCTCGGGGTCTCGCCGTCGGCGTGCCTGGTCGTGGAGGACGCGCCCGCCGGGTTGGCCGCGGCGCATGCAGCCGGTATGCGTGCGCTCGCTGTCGTGACGACGCACCCGCCGGCCGCCCTCGGCGATGCGGAGCTGATCTCTCATGCGCTCAGCGCGGTGACCGTCCGCGTAGAGCGTGGTGACCACGGAGACGCGCTGCGCGTGGCGGTGCGCGCGAGTTAAAGGAGTCTGACTCCATTGCTCCACCAGAGCGTCGCTGCGAGCACCTCCCTGTCGTTGGGGCAAGGCGCTGGTCTCGCACAGACCCGGGCCCGCTCCGTGCAGCGCGATCTCGAGGATGCAGTCGCTGCTGAACACGGCGCACGGTCCATCGGCAGCGACGGCTCACGCACCCGCGCTCGCTCCGGCCTGATGATGTAGCTCGGAGGGAGTGCGTCACATCAACTCGCCGCGTGCGGTGAGGAAGGCGGTATGCTTTTACAGAAGGAAGCTGAGAACCTCGGCGTGCCGTGGGAGCAATCGTACGGGTACTCCCAGGCCGTGAGAGTGGGAGACACCATCTGGGTAGCCGGGCAGCTCAGCCACGACGACGATGGCAACCTGGTTGGTCCGGCCCCCGTCGATGACGAGGGCCACATCCTCGACCACGGCAACATGCGCATCCAGATGACCCAGAGCTATGCGAACGCCAGGAAAGTGCTCGCGAAATTCGGCGCCACACTGGACAACGTCGTCGAGGAAGTCCTCTATGTGACCGACATGGACGCTGCCTTCGCGGTGGC
>DASSNL010000022.1:0-37414 GCA_035688075.1 Gemmatimonadaceae bacterium | reverse complement strand
TGCATCGGCTGCCTTTGGGCAGCCGATGCACGATGCAAGACCTGACCCCGTCGTTTACCCGCGTGGGAGCGTGAGGGTGAAGGTGGCGCCATGGCCTACGCTGCTCTCTACCGAGAGGTCGCCGCCCATACCGCGCGCGAGGTCGCGACTGATGGAGAGTCCGAGTCCGGTACCCTCCTGCGTACGGGTGCGTTGCGCCGGCACCTGGACGAAGGGATCGAAGATCTCCTGATGCTGCTCGGGCGGGATGCCGCAGCCGGTGTCGGTCACACGCAGCGCTATCATGCCGTCCGCCGCCTCGGCGCCGTGTGCATCGATAGTGCGAGTGTCCACGGTCACACTGCCGCCACGGTCCGTGAACTTGATCGCGTTCGAGAGGAGATTCAGGAGAATCTGCTGCAGCTTGTCGCGATCCGCGCTTGCGACGGCGGTGGGCGGGATCATCACCGTGTAGGCCAGCCCCTTCTCGGCGAGTAATGGCTCGACCATTGGCGTCACTTCCTCGAGCGCCTCTGCCAGCGGTACACTGGCAATGTCGTACTCGACGCGTCCTGCCTCGAGCTTCGCGAAGTTCAGCACGTCGTTGATCAGCGCGAGCAGGTGGTGCTGGCTGTTCTGTACGCGGTGGAGCGCCTCCAGCTGCTCGTTGGTCACCGGACCGTGAATGCCGAGCTCGATGAGCTGCACGTGTCCCGCGATGGCGTTCAATGGCGTGCGCAGCTCGTGACTCATCGCGGCGAGGAACTCGCTCTTCGCGCGGTTTGCCGCCTGCGCCTCGGTGCGTGCCTGGCGCTCGGCCTCGTACAACCGCGCGTTGTCCATGGCGACCGCCGCCCAGCTCGCGATCCCCACGGCGATGCGCTCGTGCCGCTCCGTGAAAACACCCGGCTGACCGTGGCCGAAGAAGAGGCCACCGAGCACCTCGCCCGTGTGGGAGATCACCGGTACGGCCAGGTAGCTCACGACCGGCGGGTGATCCTTCGGCTGGCCGTGGTACGGCGGGTTCTTCCCGTAGCGCGGATCGCTGGTGATGTCGGCGCTGCGCATCACGCCGGTGCCGTGGAAGGTGGGTCCGAAGACGGCGGTGTTGCGCGGCATCGGAAACTTCGAGAACGCCTCCCGCGACACACCGGAGAGCGTGTAGAGCCGGAACGACTCACCCGCTTCGTTCACGACGTTGTACATGAACGAGCCGAACTCCGCGCCCGTGAGCGCGGTAGCCGCATCGGTCACCGCCTGGACGACACGCTCCAGGTCCAGATCCTTCGTCAGCGATGCACCAACGTGCTGCAGCATCTCTATGACGCGGGTCTCCTCCCGCATCGCCGCCTCGCTCGCGCGCAGCGCGTCCACCGCCTCGGCACGGGCGATCGCGAGCGCGATCCCATCCGCGACGGCACCCAGGGCGTGGAAGGTGGCGTCGGAGAGCTCGCGGCGAGCGAACATCGCGAGCACACCTACCAGGCGCCCTTCGACCACGAGCGGATAGCCGGCGAAGGCCACCATCCCTTCACGCCGCGCCCACTCCTGATCGGGGATGAGTGGATCGCCGATGACGCCGTTCGTGAGATGTGGTGCCCGGTCCTTCGCTATGTGGCCGATCCTGTATGAGCCGAGCGGTACGCGGCCGTGTGCGCCGTCGAGATGGGTGTACATTCCCGCGCTCGCCTGGAGCTCCAGCATCCGCTCGGCCTCGTTCAGTGTCCAGATGCGCGCGAAGGCCGCGTCGAGGTGCTCGACCACCGCCTCCGCGCACCGCTGGAGGAGCGGACGGAGCGCGCCCTCCTCGGTGACCGCGCTGCCGACAGCTGCCGACAGGGCGAGCTCGCGGGTCCGTTCGACTCTCGCGCGCTCCGCGTTCCTGCGATCGGTAACGTCCTCGACGACACCGAACATTCGGAGCGGACGAGAACCGGGCTCCGCATCCGGATGACGAACGACTTCACCGCTCTCCCGGAGACATCGTTCCGCGCCATCCGCTCTGATGATTCGGTACTCGAGCTCCCAGGGCACGCCGGCCGCGAGCACCCGCTGGAACTCCGCATCCACGCGCGCCCGGTCTTCGGGCACGACGTGCTCGAGGAAAGTCTCGTAGCTCCAGTCGAGGAACGGCTCGGAATAGCCGAAGATCTGGTCGTGCCTGGGCGAGCGCCACACGCGGCCGGTGCCCACATCCAGCTCCCAGATCCCTGGCTGGGCATCCTCGTCCGTTGGGCGAAGCCGGGGCTCGCTGTCGCAAAGGTGCGTCTCGTTTGCCGGCTGCGTGACTGTCACCCTGTGATTGTGCCCATGAGCGTCTGGAGCTCCCATCTCGATCGTAACATGGGGATTTGCCCCGCGGACCGACCGCTGTCAACCGAGCGTCGGCTTTCGCCATGCAAACGGCCGGGACCGTTGCATCGGATGGTCGTCCACGCTCTCGCGCTCCGCTGGCATGGTAGGCGCCGAAGATACGACGTCGCCATCTTCGCGAGGCTGGGCGACAACCATGGAACGGCTCGTGGCGGAGTGATGTTTGACAGAAGCATCCACGTGCACGTCTCGTGATCCACGTGTCCGCCAGCTCGGAGTGGAGTAACTCGGCATGACCGACCCACACGCACACCACAGAGCAGAGAGCGCCGCTTCGCACGGCCATGATTCCGGCGCGGCAACGGAACGCGGGAGCGAGTCGCCTACCCCCGTCGAGCCCGGCTACCCCGAGCATCCCGAGCAGGGAGGGCGCACCGCGCTCCGCTCGAGCGCAGCGCACACCACCGAGGAGGTCCATGGCGCGCACGGTGCGCATGGCGCGCATGGCGCGCATGGCGCGCGCGACGATCACGGTCCCCATGGTGCGCACGGCACCCACAGCGAGCACGGCGAACACGGAGATCACGGCGCACACGACAAGCACGCCGGTCACAGCGTGGCGATGTTCCGTGACAAGTTCTGGATCTCCCTGCTGCTGACCATCCCCACGCTCATCTGGGGCCACATGCTCCAGGGAGCACTGGGCTACACGGCACCCGGCTTCCCCGGATCGACCTGGATCCCGGCAATCTTCGGAACGGCGGTGTTCGCGTACGGTGGAACGCCGTTCCTCCGGGGTGCCGTACGCGAGCTCCGCGACAGGCTGCCGGGGATGATGACGCTCATAGCGCTCGCCATCTGCGTCGCTTTCGTGTTCAGCGCGGTCGTGACGTTCGGGTTTCCCGGGATGCCGCTCTGGGAAGAGCTCGCGACGCTCGTCACCATCATGCTGCTCGGCCACTGGCTCGAGATGCGGTCGATCTCGCAGGCGCAGGGTGCACTCGGCGAGTTGGCGAAGCTCCTCCCGAACACCGCCTTACGCGTGAGTGGGGAGGGCGCGGACGAGCGTTTGGAAGAAGTAGCGGTCGACGAGCTTCGCGACGGCGACATCGTGCTCGTGCGGCCGGGTGCGAGCGTGCCGGCGGATGGCGCGGTGCGCTCGGGCGAGAGCTCCGTGAACGAGGCGATGATCACCGGTGAATCGGCTCCAGTGGCAAAGCGCGAAGGAGAAAAGGTGATAGCCGGCACGGTCAATGGTTCCGGCTCGCTGAGGGTGGAAGTCACCGGAACGGGAGAGCGTACCGCGCTCGCCGGGATCATGCGACTCGTAGAGCAGGCGCAGAGCTCGAAGTCGCGCGCTCAGACGCTGGCCGACCGCGCCGCGTTCTGGCTCACGGTGATAGCTCTCGGAGCCGGCATCGTGACTCTGGTCGCGTGGCTCGCAATCGGCGCTAACGCGTCGACCGCCATCGAGCGCCTGGTCACCGTGCTGGTGATCGCGTGTCCTCACGCGCTCGGGCTGGCGATCCCGCTCGTGCTCGCGATCTCCACCACGCTGGGGGCGCGCTCGGGTCTCCTGGTGCGCGACCGGCGCGGGCTGGAAGAGGCGCGGAACATCACGAGTGTGGTGTTCGACAAGACCGGAACGCTGACGCTGGGCGAACACCGTGTGGTGGGAGTGCGCACCGATGGTGCTCTCTCCGAGGACGACGCGCTTCGGCTTGCCGCGGGCGTGGAGCGCGATTCGGAGCATCCGATAGCGCGCGCCATCGTCGAGAGTGCCAGGGAACGTGCTCTCGCCGTGCCGGCCGCGGGCGACTTCCAGGCGATTCCGGGGCGTGGAGCTCGAGCGACGGTGGAGGGCCGGCGGCTCGCGGCGGGCGGCCCCAACCTGCTCGATGACCTCGGAGTAGCGACACCTTCATCGCTCACCCGATTCGGCGCGGAGGCGTCGAAGCAGGGAGAAGGAGTGATCTTCCTGGTGGAAGATGGTCGCGCCATCGCGGCGTTCGCGGTAGCCGATGCCGTGCGCGTGGAATCGGCGGAAGCAGTGCGCCTATTGCACGAGGGTGGTGTTCAGGTCGTGATGATGACCGGCGATTCGCGCGCCGTGGCTGACGCTGTGGCGCGCGAGCTGGGCATCGACACCGTGCTCGCACAGGTGCTTCCGGAAGAGAAGGCGGCGAACGTTCAACGGCTGCAACGGGAGGGGGAGCGCGTGGCGATGGTGGGCGACGGGGTCAACGACGCGCCGGCACTCGTGACCGCCGACGTCGGCATCGCCATCGGTGCCGGCACCGACGTGGCGGTGGAAGCTGGCGACATCGTGCTCGTGAGGAGCGATCCGAGGGACGTGCCGCGCATCATCTCGCTCTCGCGCGCGAGCTACAGGAAGATGGTGCAGAATCTCTGGTGGGCAGCCGGCTACAACATCATCGCCATCCCGCTCGCGGCCGGGATTCTGGCACCGTGGGGGATAGTTCTCTCGCCGGCCGCCGGTGCGGTGCTGATGTCGCTCAGCACGATCATCGTCGCGATCAACGCTCAGCTCTTGCGGACGGCGAAGCTGTGACGGGATCAGGTCCTTAATTTCGAGCGGCCTGAGCATTCGCTCAGGCCGCTCGAAATTAAGGACCTGATCCCGTCGTCACATCATTACGCCCACTCGTTGATGTCGTACTCGCTCCGGTGGCTGTAGCTTCGGTGGCCGAAGAGTCGCGAGAAGAGCCAGATCACCGCGAGCACCGGCAGCACGAAGAAGAGCGCTACCTTCACGAGGAAGAAAGCGATCCCGATGATCGCTCCCGCGATGCCCAGCACGACCGCGAGCATCACGCCGCCCATGAGGGCCGCCAGGAGTACCAGCGGAACTACGATCGCGAGGGCGAAGAGAACCTTGAGAAGAGTGAACATGCTCCTTACTCCGCGCGAGACTTGTTGATCGAGGCCCTGCACGGAGCACTACGTGGTGCGAGATGCCGAAGTTTCACTACTGGCGCCGTTCACCGATACCGGATCGCCCACTCGTGGGCTCTCCGTGCCGTTCATCTTCGGGGTGGCATGGGTCGCCTTGGAGCTGGACCTCCTAAGCGGGGGAATGCCCGGCGGCTGACCTTGCCATGGATCGCAACTCGTCCTCGGTATCCACGTCCAGCGGCAGCGGCGCGTCGACTTCCACGAGCGTCACCCTGCTCCGGTCGCGCGCGATCACGTCTCTCGCTCCGCGATCACCCCGTATTGCCATCAGCTCGGGGAAGACGGCGGCGGGAAAGATCACCGGATGACCGCGCTCTCCACGATAGCTCGGTACCACGATCGACTCGCGGCGCTCGGCGTGCGCGTCCAGTAGACTGGCGATGACACTCGCATCGACGCCTGGTTGATCGCCGAGCGCGATCATAGCCGCGTCGACATCCGCACCGGCAGCCGCCACCCCCGCGCGGAGCGAGCTCCCGATCCCTTCGGTCCACCCGTGGTTCTCGACCACACGCACAGCGAGTCCTTTCAGGGCCGCGCGAACGGCTTCCCCTTCGTGCCCCACCACCGCGATCACCTCATCGGGTCGCGCTTCCAGAACGCTCTCCACGGACCAGCGCACCACCGGCTTCCCACGCAGGTCGGCGAGCAGCTTCTGAGAGCCGAATCGGCGCGACGCCCCGGCGGCCAGCACTATCGCGGCAATCACCAGCAGGAGCGTTACGTCGGTTCCATCTCGCCGCGCGCCGTCGCATCGCGATAGCGCGGGAAGCGGAAGGAAGTGTCCTTCGTGATGAGACCACCGTGCGCGAACGCCGCCAGCTCTGCCGCGCCGGTGCCAGTTCCGGCGAGCACCCGCGGTAGTACGAGGTCGAAGGAAGTCGCGCGCGAAAAGAGGCCGCAGCTCGGCATCCCGAGCACCGGCACGTCGCCCAGCCGCGCCGTCCAGAAGAGACTCCCCGGATGCGCGGGGATTCCGAAGCGATCCAGGCGCACACCGAGGTTTTCCAGTGCACCGAACGCCGGGTCCAGCGGGTCCATCGCCTTCGCGCCGGCGATGATGACGACTTCCGCACCGTCGCTCACCGCGCGCTGCACGGCTTCGGCGAGCGCGCTGTCGGATGCCTCGACGAACGCAGGATCCATGAGGTGCGCGCCGAACCATGCCACCTTCTCCGCGAGCGTATCTCGGAAGCGGCCGAGCGCGCGCTCGCCGAGCGTCTCCTGGACCACGGCGGCAACCCTGAGCGGGCGAAATGCGAGAACCCGAACGAGCGCGCCACCCTCGTGTGCGATTCGCTCCGCCTCCTTCACCCTGCGCTCGTCTATCACGAAGGGTGTGATCTTGGCGCGCGCCACGGTCTCACCCGCGTCCACGATCTGGCCATCGTAGAGCGTGTAGATGCAGATCCCTTCGACGCGATTCGCGCGCTCGAGGCGCTCCACCTCCACGCGCAGCAGTCCACGGCGAGTCGCCGTCATCGGCCAGTGCCCACCCGAGACATTGCCCACGGAGATCCCTTCGGCACTCCCCTCCCCCGAAGGCGCACCGATGCCGGCTGCCGCGTTCGCGAGGCGGCGGCCCGCCTCGTCCTCCTGGATCTCGCCCGGCTCCCGCTCCACGACATTGAGCCTATCCCAGTCGAGCGCGAGAAGTGCGTCCACATCGTCGGCGCTGACGACGTGCCCTTTTCCGAACGCCCGCTCCCCCGACGGCCCGCGTACGTCGCGCGTGAGCGTCATCCCAACGAGATCGCGGGGAGCGGCCTCGGACCGCCTCACGACATGTGCCTTCATCGCGACTTCCTCTCCTTCATCGGCGCCCCGGGCCTGCCATTACGAACCGCGAGCGCCTCCGCCAGGACGCTGAGCGCAATCTCCGACGGGGTGCGCGCGCCGATGTCGAGCCCTATCGGGACGTGCACGCGCGCGAGCCGCTCCGCGCCGATCCCCTCTTCGGCGAGGAAGTGGAGAACGGCGGATCCGCGCGAACGGTTGCCGAGCAGCCCTATGTACGCCGGCTCGCGCTCGAGTACCACGCGCAGCACCGGCACTTCGAATTTGTAGTCGTGGGCGACGAGTATCACGAAAGTGGATGCGTCGTATTTCATCTCCGCCGCGATGTCGGCGAGGAGGCCTATCCTGATCTCGTCGGCATCGGGGAAGCGCTCACGCGTCGCGAAGCGCTCGCGACCATCCACTACCACCGTGTGCCAACCCAGCACCTTGGCGAGACGCACGAGCGGGATCGCGACCTGGCCAGCGCCGAAGATCAGGAGCGTGGTGGCTGGCCCGTGCAGCTCGAAGAAGAGGCGCTCCCGCGTGCCGCTCGCCTCGACCACCTCGGTGCGCGACGTCGCACGGCGTATGACGTCGAGCGCGCGTTCGACGGCGGCGCGATCGAGCCCCTGCTCCCCCAGCGTGCCTGACGACTCGCCATCCTCGCGAACGACCAGCCGCGCACACTCACTGGCGGCCTCCGATTCGTGATCGCGGAGCGGCGCGACGAGAACAGACCTGCGTCCCGCGGCCGCCTCGGCGCGCACCACCTCGTACGCGGCGGTGATCGGGTGCGGCACGCCATCGAGCTCCACCGGCTCGATGAGCAGCTCCACCGTCCCGCCGCAGGTCAGACCGATCTCCCAGGCGTCCGCATCACCGAGCGACATGGTGAGGAGGCGCGGCGTGCGTTCGCGCAGCACGTTCTCGGACTCCTCGAGCACTCGCGCGTCCACACACCCGCCAATAGTCACCGAACCGAGGATGCGGCCACCCTCCCCCACCCACATCTTGGCCCCTTCCCTGCGTGGGGTAGTTCCTTTCGTGGACACCAGAGTCGCCATCGCCACACGGCGCTCGTGGTGGCGGAGCTCATCCAGCTGCTCGAACGTTTCGCGAAGGTCCGGCTGTGTGGCCATGGGTGGCGAATCCGCTCAGTTGGAGTATGGTACAAATATAGACGCAGGCGTTTCGACGGCGATCCGGAGTTGGCGCACAGGGGCCTGGTGCCAGCATCCGGATCGGTACCACCGCTCAGGTGTAGGGATGATACTGGCTGGTCGCGCCGTTCGGTGGCAGCGTGCGGCCGCGCCCCATCACCGTCTCGAGGAATCACTCACATCCGGATGCCCGGGAGCAGCTCAATGCATTTCCGCTCGACACTTCCTCTGTTCGCCCTCCTCGCCGTAACCAGCGGTCCGGTCTGCGCCCAGCAGGGCACGCCAGCGCGGTCGGCAGACAGCACGGGGACTGCTCTCTCGGGCAGTTCCCCAGTGGTCAACGCCGCCCCCAGCTTGGGCGCGGCACCGGTATCGGCGAGCGGCGGTCGGCTGGTCGAGCCACGATCCGAGAGCCCCCACTTCGACTTCATTCGGCGGACGTTCACCGACTTTTGCTACTGCTGGGACGACTCGCGAGATTCGCGCGATTGGTCGGCGCAGCATTATGACCTGATCATGTCCGGCAACCTGGGCGCGTGGAAGGAGCTCAATCCGAGGGTAACCACGCTGCGCTATGCGCTGCTGGTATCCACGCTCGACGAAGCGAACAAGGACAAGCCGAGCATCAACGGCAAATTCCTCGATGACATGAGGCGCTGGTACGCGAAGCACCCGGAGTTCAAGATGGAGGATGCCTTCCTTCACAAGCCGGGAGATGGATCCGCCGACTCGGCGAGCCGGCTCAATCCTCACATCTGGGCCAGCAACCGCTTCGTGGGTAATCCCAACGATCCCGGCTGGCGCGCCTACAGCATCGATCGCATGAAGTGGATCGCAAAAGACAGCGATGTGGGAGGCATCTTTCTCGACGAGATCGATCGCGGCACTGCAGCGAAAGCGTACAAGGACTCGCGCGAGTTTCAGGGTGCCGACTCCACGGTCTGGCAGAACGCGCTCGTCTCGCTGATCGCCGAGATACGGAAGGCTATCGCGCCGAAGATGCTCCAGATAAACGCCGCAGGGTACTCCGGCCGCGACTGGGAGAAGGCGCTCGGCGCCGCGGCCGGGTCGGTGCACCTGGAAACGCTCAACCGCGCCACACAGGAGCTGCCATCAGTGTGGGACGTCGTAGACTGGTACCTGGACCACGACGTGTATACCGACTTCGTGGGCCTGGAGACCTGGAGCGACCTGGCGCGCCCAAGCATGGCGAAGCGCTACCCGGGAGGCGACTACGCTTCGCCTCCGCTGCGAGGGAAGATGGTGCAGCTGGCATCGTACTACATGGTGGTGCCCAGCGACCCGCAGCGCCTTGGAGTACAGATCGAGAACGTGCGCGGATTCGTCCCCGACAGTGTGGCGATGCGAGTCATGGAGTACGACATCGGGCATCCAGTCGGTGAGCGCAGGGTGGTAATTAACGAGCGCGATCCGCTCGGACAGCGGGCGCGCGTCTATCGCCGCGACTTCGACCACGCGATAGTGCTGATCCGGCCGGTGGCGTACTGGGCGGACACGGTCATGACCAACGAAACCAAAGTGAAGGTACCGCTTCCTGATGGCGGGCCCTGGCTCCGCGTGGAGCCGGACGGCACCACCATACCGGTAACCGACCTCTGGCTTCGCAACAGCGATGCGGTGATCCTCGTGCGCGGTTGAAGCGCCACACGATCGACGACGCACGACGCGTCGCTGGCTCGCGGCTTGCGGCTCCGTAGTACGAGTGCAAGCAATGACGAGGAGCGCACGCGATGGCGAAGAAGGGAGGGCGGGCCGACAGTACGAAATCGAGATCCGGCAACACTGCCACATCCGCCCCTCCTTCCAACGACGCACACCCGCCGCGAACGCACGGTGAGCGACAGGAGCGCAAGCAGCGCGTCCTGACCCACGGCACATCATCGATAACCCCATCCATCTCCGCCGCGCTCGTGGCGAAGAACAGTGATCTGTTCTTCCTGTGCGACCGCGACGGACGCGTGCCGATGGAGGGCACGCACGGGCTGGGATTGTATTACCACGACTGCCGCTTCCTGGACGGCTACGAGCTCGGCGTCGGGAATGCGCGGCCGGGCGAGCTGGTCGCGACCGCCGCGCGTGACCACGTGATGCGCATCGAGCTCACCAATCCCGACATGCACACCCCGGGCGGGCAACTCGTGCCCAAGGAGTCCATCGGGATCACATGGGAGCGAGTGGTGGATGGCACGACGCTCGTGCTGCACGATCGGCTCAGCTTCGAGAACTACGGCCGCGAGCGCGCCGAATTTCCCATCTCGCTCTCCATGCGCTCGCGCTTCCAGGACATCTTCATCGTTCGCGGGATGCTGGGCAAGAAGACCGGCAGCGCAGAACCGCCTGCCTGGCACGATGGCGCGCTCCAATTAGTGTACCTCGGTGAGGACTCGCTCTATCGGAGCACGACGGTCTACTTCGAGCCGGAGCCGCGCGAGACCAGGGACGACACTGCAACCTTCCAGGTCGATCTGAAGCCGAGGGAGGCGTGGGTCCTCGACGTGTTCGTCCAGCTGCGCGAGTCCGCGAAGCGCAGCGACGTGGTCCGGTTCACCCGCCCCCGGCACCCGGACGGCGACGGTATCACGAAGTCTCTCCAGGAGTCGGAGAAGCGTTGGTTCTCGCGCCACACCCGGATCGCCAGCGACAGTCTCGTGCTCCGCCGGCTGGTAAAGCGCTCGCTGCGGGACCTCCACATGCTTCGCACCTGCCTCGACGGCGATGATTTCTTCGCGGCGGGCGTCCCCTGGTTCGTTACGCTCTTCGGACGTGACAGCGTCGTCACGTCGCTGCAGACGTTGATGTTCGATCGTGGCATCGCGGAGCAGACGCTCCGCGTGCTCGCGCGATATCAGGGGAAGCAGGTGGATGAGTGGCGCGACGAGCAGCCGGGGCGCATTCTGCACGAGCTTCGCGTGGGAGAGCTGGCACACTCCGGTGAGATACCTTACACGCCGTACTACGGCACCATAGACGCCACCCCGCTCTTCCTGATCCTGCTCGGGGAGCACGCCAGGTGGAGCGGGAGCCTCGAGCTGTTCGATGCGCTGCGCGACAACGCCGAGCGTGCGCTCAGGTGGATGTCCGGCTACGGCGATCTCGACGGCGACGGCTACCTGGAATACGAAAGCAGCTCGAAGGAAGGGCTGATCAACCAGGGGTGGAAGGACTCCGGAGACGCGATCATGGACGCCAACGGAGAGCTGGCGAAGCCGCCGATAGCGCTGGTGGAGGTGCAGGGTTACCAGTGGCTGGCGTTGATCTCCATGGCCGCTCTCTTCCGGCGCGCTGGCGACTCGAATCGCGCCGATGAGCTGGAGAGCAGGGCGCGCGAGCTGCGCACGCGCTTCAATCGCGACTTCTGGATGGAAGACGAGGGGTGCTACGCGCTGGCGTTGCAGGGCGACAAGACGCAGGCGGCCGTGGTATCGTCGAACGCCGGCCAGGCGCTCTGGACCGGCATCGCCGAGCCGGACAAGGCGGCACGCACGGCTCGCCGCCTGATGGCAGAGGACATGTTCAGTGGGTGGGGGATCCGCACGCTCGCATCGAGCGAATCGCGCTACAACCCCATCGGCTATCACCTTGGCACCGTCTGGCCACACGACAACAGCATCGTCGCGGCCGGCTTCCGCCGCTACGGCTTCGACGATGACCTGGAAAGGATCTTCAGGTCCGTGACTCATGCGGCGCTCACCTTCGACAACTACCGGCTGCCGGAGCTCTATGCGGGATTCCCGCGGAAGCGGTTCGGGGTGCCGGTGCACTATCCGGTAGCGTGCCACCCCCAGGCGTGGGCGGCAGGCAGTATCCCGTTTCTCCTGCAAACGCTGCTCGGCATCTCGGCCGAAGCGTTCGACCGGCGGCTGCGTATCGTGCGACCGATGCTACCAGAGGTAGCGCACCACGTGATAGTGCGCGGCCTGCGAGTCGGCGATGCGAGGGCCGACCTTCGCTTCCAGCGCACGTCCCACGGAGTGGCGGTGGACGTGTTGAGCGTGGACGGCGAACTGAGCGTTCTGGTGGAACCGGACGAGTCGCAGCAGCCGGCATGATGAATGCGCGTCCACCCGACGTGATCATTCATCAAGCGGCGGTATCGGGAGAGGGCGTGACCGTTCAGCGGCTCGCTGTCTCGGTTTACACGATCCCCACCGATCACCCCGAGACCGACGGCACCTTCGCGTGGAACTCGACCACGATGGTGCTGGTGGAGGCGAGCGCGGGTGACGAGACCGGGCTCGGCTATAGCTATACCCATCGCGCGGCCGCACCGCTGATAGAGCACACCCTCGCCGACGTCGCTCTGGGCAGGTCCGCCTTCGATGTGGACGGGACGTGGGACGCGATGCTCTACTCCATCCGCAATCTCGGGCGGCCGGGGATCGTGTCGTCCGCTATCGCCGCGGTAGACATTGCCCTCTGGGATCTGAAGGCGCGTCTACTCGGCGTCCCGCTCGTGACGTTGCTCGGCGCCGTACGCGAAGCGGCACCGGTGTACGGGAGCGGCGGCTTCACGTCGTACTCCGTTCGGCAGCTCTGCCAGCAACTCTCGGGTTGGGTACGGCAGGGAATCCCGCGCGTGAAGATGAAGATCGGCACCGATCCGCGGGAGGATGCGCAGCGGGTACGGGCCGCCCGCGAAGCGATAGGCGCGGAGGCAGAGCTGTTCGTCGATGCCAATGGCGCCTACGACAGAAAGCAGGCACTGGCGTTCGCGGAGCTCTTCGCGGATTCGGGGGTGAGCTGGTTCGAGGAGCCCGTCACCTCGGACGACCTAGAGGGGTTGCGGCTGATACGCGACCGCGCGCCAGCCGGGATGGACATCGCCGCAGGCGAGTACGGCTACGACCTCTGGTACTTCCGCCACATGCTGGATGCCGGCGCGGTGGACGTGCTTCAGGCGGATGCGACTCGCTGTGCCGGCATCACCGGTTTCATGCGAGCGGGCGTGCTTTGCGAGGCGCGTTCACTCCCCTTCTCGGCTCATACGGCACCATCCGTGCACGTACATCCGGCGTGTGCGCTCTCCGCGCTGCGGCACGTGGAATACTTCCACGACCACGCGCGCATCGAGCGCATGCTGTTCGACGGAGCGCTCGAGCCAGTCCACGGAGAGCTCCGGCCCGACAGAAGTCGCCCGGGATTGGGGCTGATTCTCAAGCGGGCGGATGCCGCGCGTTTCGCCATCCGCTGACGAAGCGGCGAGCACCCATGCCATAACCGCGTTCGACGCCGACGCAGGCCGGCGAGCATGAGGCGATACAATGACAGTAGAGACTCTGGTTCCACTCACCGCGCGTCCGCGCGGTCATCCCGTCGCGAGCGAACCGCGCCAGGCAAGGGCGCTCGCTCGAGAGCTGTCGCGCCGCATCCGCGGCGAGGTCCGCTTCGATGACGGTGACCGCGCGCTCTACGCTACCGACGCATCCAACTACAGACAGCTGCCCATCGGCGTGGTGATCCCGCGCGATGTGGAAGACATGGTGGAAGCGGTCGCTGTGGCGCGGGAGCGCAACGCACCGATCCTGGTGCGCGGCGGTGGGACGAGCCTGGCCGGTCAGTGCTGCAACGAGGCGGTAGTCATCGACGCATCGAAGTACGTGAACCGCGTCCTCGAGGTGGATGCCGCCAACCGGCGCGCGCGCGTGGAGCCCGGTACGGTGCTCGACGACCTTCGCAATGCCGCAAAGCGGCATGGTCTCACCTTCGGCCCCGACCCGGCGACGCACGATCACAACACTCTGGGCGGGATGATCGGAAACGACTCGTGCGGCGTGCGGTCGGTGATGGCCGAGTTCTATGGACCGGGTGCTCGGACGGCGGAGAATGTGGAAGAGCTCGAAATCCTCACGTACGATGGTCTCCGCATGCGCGTGGGTCCGACGACCGATGAGGGATACGCAAGGATCGTGAGCGAAGGCGGCCGCCGCGCGGAGATCTACACGGCGCTCCGTGCCTTTCGCGATCGCTACGCGGAACTGATCCGCGAGCGATTCCCGAAAATTCTGCGTCGCGTCTCCGGCTACAACCTCACCGAGCTTCTCCCGGAGAAGGGCTTCAACGTGGCGCGTGCGCTCGTCGGGAGCGAATGCACCTGCGTGACCGTGCTCGAGGCGACGGTCACGCTGATCCCAAACCCGAAGGCACGCTCGCTCCTGGTACTCGGCTACCCGAGCGTGTACGACGCCGGCGACCACGTGCCGCAGATTCGCGAGGCGAAGCCGATCGGCCTCGAGGGGATGGACGATCTTCTCGTCGGCTTCATGAAGCGCAAGGGGCTGGATGTGGAGGATCTGTCGCTTCTCCCACCCGGGAAGGGGTGGCTCCTGGTGGAATTCGGGGGCGACAGCCGCGCGGATGCCAAGGCACGCGCGAGTGATCTCATGGAGACGCTCGGGCGAGCGGGCAACGCGCCGACGATGCGGCTATACGACGATCCGGCGGACGAAGAGAAGATCTGGACGGTGCGCGAGGCGGGGCTGGGAGCTACCGCGTTCGTCCCCGATGAGCCGGACAGCTGGCCCGGCTGGGAAGATTCCGCCGTACCGGTGGACAAGGTTGGCGAGTACCTGCGCGACCTGCGCGCCCTCTTCGATCGCTACGATCTGCATCCATCGCTGTACGGGCACTTCGGTCAGGGGTGCATCCACTGCCGCATCCCGTTCGATCTGTACACAGCCGAAGGGATACGGAGGTATCGCGACTTCACCCACGATGCGGCGGAGCTGGTGTGCAAGAAGTACGGTGGCTCGCTCTCGGGCGAGCACGGCGACGGGCAGGCGCGAGCCGATCTCCTCCCCATCATGTTCGGCGAAGAGCTGGTCGAAGCATTCAGGGAGTTCAAGGAGATCTGGGATCCGCGCTGGAAGATGAATCCCGGGAAGGTGGTGGACCCGAACTCGCGCACCAGCCATCTCCGTATCGGCATCGCCTACAATCCGGTCGAGCCGGACACTCACTTCCGCTTCCCCGACGATCGCGGGAGCTTCGCTCGCGCCGCACTGCGTTGCGTGGGTGTGGGTGAGTGTCGGCGGCATGAAGGCGGCACCATGTGTCCGAGCTATATGGCGCTGCGCGAGGAGAAGCACGCCACGCGCGGCAGGGCGCATATGCTCTTCGAGATGCTGCGCGGTGAAGCCGTGAAGGAGGGATGGAAGAGCGAGCCGGTGAAGGAGTCGCTCGATCTCTGCCTCGCGTGCAAGGGGTGCAAGCACGATTGTCCGGTGAACGTGGACATGGCGACGTACAAGGCGGAGTTCCTCTCGCACTACTACGACGGGCGAATGCGTCCACGCCACGCGTACGCCTTCGGCCTCATAGACCGCTGGTCGCGGCTGGCGATGCTGGCGCCGGAGCTGGTGAACTTCGTCACGCAGACGCCGGGCCTCTCAGCGGCCGCGAAGTGGGCGGCAGGTATAGCGCGGGAACGGCAGATTCCACGCTTCGCGCACCGCTCCTTCACGAGCTGGTTCCGCGACCGCGGCACGACAGACAACGAAGGAACCACCGACCGGGTGATCCTCTGGCCCGACACCTTCAACAACTACTTCTTCCCGTCCACGTTGGCGGCGGCCGTGGAGGTGCTGGAGCAAGCGGGTGTGCAGGTCACCATACCGGAGCAGCCGCTCTGCTGCGGCCGGCCGCTCTACGATTTCGGGATGCTCGACATTGCCGAGGCGCGTCTGCGTCACATCCTCACGGCGCTGCACGCCGAGATCGAAGCCGGTACACCGGTGGTGGGGCTCGAGCCGAGCTGTATCTCGGTGTTCCGCGACGAGATGTACAACCTCTTCCCTACCGACCAGGATGCGCTGCGCCTGCGCGCTCAGACCTTCACTCTGGGCGAGTACCTGAGCAAGCGAGGGAAGAGCTTCCAACCGCCGCGGCTCGAGCGTCGTGCCATTCTCCACGGGCACTGTCACCAGAAGAGTGTGCTCACGATGGATGGCGATGCCGCCGTGCTCGACGCGCTCGGCCTGGACTTCGAGCTGCTCGAATCGGGATGCTGCGGCATGGCCGGCTCCTTCGGCTTCGAGGAGGACAAGTACGAGCTGTCGCAGCAGATAGGTGAGCGGGTGCTCCTCCCGGCGGTGCGCGAGGTACCGCCCCACACGCTGGTGATCGCCGATGGCTTCAGCTGCCGGGAGCAGATCGCTCAGGCCACTGGCCGGAAGGCGATGCACACCGCGGAAGTGTTGCAGCTGGCGCTCCACGAGGGGCGCGATGTGAGGTTGAACGGAGAACCACCGGAAACCGTGATGCAACGGCTCCAGCCGCGCGCGCTCGGACGCCCGCGTGCAGGAGCGCTGGCAGTCGCAGCGGCAGCCGCCGGCGCCGCGCTGTTCGGCGGGGTGCTCGCGTGGCGAGGAGCGAGCCGGATGCTGCACGCGAGGAGGCAGGAAATGCACGATGGGGACACGAGGGAGGGCGCGGATGCGATCGCGACGGCTGGATGAGACGAACGGGCTGGTCAGCTACGCGCTTGTCTTCGATACCGGCGACGAGGTGAACGAGACACTCCTGGCATTCGCGCGGGAGCACAGGGTGGACAGCGCGCACTTCACCGGTATCGGCGCGCTCACGGATGTGGTGCTCGGCTACTTCGAGTGGGATCGCAAGGAGTACAAGAGGATCCCGGTACACGAGCAGGTGGAAGTCGTGTCGCTGGTGGGGAACATCGCGCGGAGCCCCGAGGGCGGTCCCGCGCTGCACGCTCACATCGTGATCGGCAAGTCGGATGGGATGGCGATGGGCGGTCACCTGCTCGGCGGGCACGTTCGTCCAACGCTCGAGGTAGCACTGACCGAATCGCCGGCGCATCTGCAGCGCGCCATCGATCCGGAAACAGGCCTGGCGCTGCTCGCAGGATGACCGCGGCCGCTTCCGGGTGGTGAGGCCCGGTGGCCTCGCTATTCACACGGCGCGCGACCACGCGGTTACGGCTGGCGATCGTGCTGGCGATCGCCGCTATGGTCGGTGTGCCCCTCTTCCTCATGGGGTGGGTCCGCACGCCACTCGAGCGCGGAGAGTTCCAGCACATATCCCAGCCGGTCCCCTTCAGCCACCAGATCCACGTAAGCGGACTGCGGATCGACTGTCGCTACTGCCATTACACCGTGGAGCGCGCCGCATCGGCCGGCATGCCTTCCACTGCCACGTGCGTCCCCTGTCACAAGCAGGTGTGGCTCGACGGCTCCTGGTTCGCGCCGGTGCGTCAAAGCCTGGCCAGCGGAACGCCGATTCAATGGAATCGGGTGAACCAGCTCCCCGGCTTCGTCTACTTCGATCACGCCATTCACGTGAACAAGGGAGTGGGGTGCGAGTCGTGTCACGGTCGCGTGGACACGATGACCACCGCCGTCCAGGTAGAGCCGCTGACGATGGGCTGGTGCCTGGACTGCCACAGGCAGCCCGCCGAGCATCTGCGACCGGTAGCGCAGATGACGGCGATGGGTTGGCAGCCGCCCGCCGGTCGGTCGCGAACGGCACTCGGGCGCGAGCTGATGCAGCGCTACCACGTGCGCCGAATGACGGATTGCACGGACTGTCACAGGTGAGCGATGAGCGATGAGCTGAGGCACGGCTACTGGCGATCGCTCGCAGAGCTACTGGGTGCTGCCGGCCTCCGAGAGGATGCCCTGCGCGAGTTCCCTCCCGGCGTGGACGGGCCGCCCACAGGGATGTCGCGTCGCGCGTTCATGAAGCTGCTGGGCGCGAGCGCCGCGCTGGCGGGGCTCGGTGCCTGTACGCGCGCGCCCGAGGAGAAGATCCTGCCGTACGGCCGCCAGACGCCGGAGCTCACGCCCGGCATCCCGCTGCACTACGCAACCTCCATGGTCGTCGGCGGGTACGCCACCGGCCTGCTCGTGGAGAGTCACGAGGGGAGGCCGACGAAGGTAGAGGGAAATCCCGAGCACCCCGCGAGTCTGGGTGCGGCTGGCGTGTACGAGCAGGCCTCGGTACTTCAGCTCTACGATCCCTACCGCGCGCGCAGCGCACGAGAGGGGCGCACACGGAAGCGGTGGGAAGACTTCGCGCGGGCGCTCGGGACGATGCCCGGCGCGCAGACGGGTGGAACCGGATCGGGACTGCACTTCCTTCTGCGTCCGACCTCGTCGCCGCTCACCGCGACCCTCATTCGCCGCGTGCGGGAGCGCTACCCCGAAGCGCAGTTTCACTTCTACGCGCCTTTCGACGGGCGCACAGGCCCCGTCAGCTCGCTCGCGCTCCTGGGCGACGCGCTCGTTGCGCAGCACGACTTCTCGCGCGCGAGGGTAGTGCTGGCGCTCGACTCCGACTTCATGGGCTCCGGGCCGTTCTCGCTGCGCTACGCACGCGACTTCGCCGCCCGCCGCCACTCCGGGATATCGCGGATGAGTGGCGCGGGCCCGGGGCCCGGGATGAATCGACTGTATGCCGTGGAAGGGATGTGGAGCCCCACCGGCACGCTCGCCGACCACCGGCTGCGTGTCCGGGCGGGCGATGTGGCCGCGGTAGCTGCAGCTCTGCTACGCGAGGTGATCACGTTGCGTGGTGGCTCGGCTGGCGCAGGCGCGGCACACGTGCAAGGCGCGCTCGAACCCATCGCATCCGGTGCGCCGGCTCCGCGTCGCTGGGTCGACGCGGTCGCGCGCGACCTCGTGGACACCGCGGGGAGCGGGATCGTCATCGCCGGCTACGACCAGACGGAGGCGGTGCACGCGATCGCGCTCGCGCTGAACGCGGTACTTGGCAACACTGGGCGCACGGTGTGGTACAGCGCCTCACCCATCTTCGAGCATGGTGAGGCGAGCCATGACCTCGCTCCGCTGGTGGATGCAATGCGCGCCGGCGAGGTACAGACGCTGGTTATCGCCGGAGGCAATCCGGCCTACGATGCCCCCGCGGATCTCGACTTCACACAGGCGCTGAAATCGGTACCGCACACAGCGTACGTGGGGATGTACGAGAACGAGACCGCGGCCGCCTGCCGGTGGTTCGCGCCGGAGTCGCACTACCTGGAATCGTGGGGCGATGCGCGGGCGTACGACGGGACCGTCTCGCTGATCCAGCCGCTCATTGCGCCGCTCTACGATACTCGTACGGTCGACGAGCTACTCGCCGTCTTCGCAGGCCCCGATCGCGCCGGTGGCACCAGCGCGCACAGTATGCTGCGCGAATCGTGGCGCGACCGCGCGGGCGGCATCTTCGAGGAACGAGAGTGGGAGGAGACCGTGGGCCGTGGCCTGGCGCCCGACACCCAGCTCGAGCGGCGCACTCCTTCGTTGCGCTGGTCGGCGCTCGCTCCCCTGCTCGAGAGCGCGAGACTCACGGGCGGGATCGACATCGTATTCGAGCGCGATCCGCGGGTGTACGACGGCTCCTTCGCGAACAACGCCTGGCTGCAGGAGCTCCCCGATCCCATCACCAAGGTGACGTGGGACAACGCGGCAGTGATGAGTCCTGCTACCGCGACGAAGCTGAACGTGGGCACCGGCGATGTGGTGACACTTTCGCTCCGAGGGCGCGAGCTGAGCGCTCCTGCCTTCGTGCTCCCCGGTCACGCGGACGATGCCATAACGCTGCGACTCGGCTACGGCCGTGACG
Organism: Gemmatimonadaceae bacterium; assembly: GCA_035688075.1. GTDB lineage: Bacteria > Gemmatimonadota > Gemmatimonadetes > Gemmatimonadales > Gemmatimonadaceae > JADGGM01. The sequence continues at coordinate 17,603 of DASSNL010000022.1, read as the reverse complement.
GAGCCGAGGAGGTGGCGCGTGGCGTGGGTGTCAACGGCTATCAGCTGCGCACGCGCGGGGCGCCACACGTGGATGGTCCCGTGAAGGTGGAGCGCGTGCTCGCTGGAGGGAGCGCGGAGCGTCACGAGCTGGCCACCACTCAGATGCACTGGCGACTCCAGGGGCGCGCGATCATCCGCCAGGCCACGATCGAAGAGTACCGCCGCGACCCTGACTTCACCGGCGCACAGAGCACGCAGCAGCCCTCGCTCTACGAGAGCTACGACTACACGAAAGGCGATCAGTGGGCTATGACGGTGGACCTGAGCAAATGCACCGGTTGCGGCGCGTGCGTGGTGGCCTGCCAGGCGGAGAACAACGTTCCGGTAGTGGGCCGGGAAGGAGTGCTGAACAGCCGCGAGATGCACTGGCTCCGCATCGACAGGTACTTCACCGGCCAGGAGGACGAACCCGAGGCAGTGATGCAGCCGATGCTCTGTCAGCACTGCGAGAAGGCGCCGTGCGAGTACGTGTGTCCCGTGAACGCCACGGTGCACAGCAGTGACGGGCTCAACGAGATGGTCTACAACAGGTGCGTGGGGACGCGCTTCTGCTCCAACAACTGCCCGTACAAGGTTCGCCGCTTCAACTGGTTCGATTACAATCGCGAGATCGCCGAGACGGTGCAGATGGTGAAGAATCCAGACGTGACCGTACGCGAACGCGGCGTGATGGAGAAGTGCAGCTTCTGCGTGCAGCGAATCCGGCGAGCGCAGATCGCAGCACAACTGGACGGACGCGATGTGAAGGACGGGGAGGTGGTGACCGCCTGCCAGCAGGCGTGTCCCACGCGGGCGATCATCTTCGGCTCGTACACCGACCCCGACTCCGACATCGTACGCAGCCTGCTGGAGAAGCGCAGCTACACGGTGCTCCACGAGCTGGGCACGGCGCCGCGGGTTCGCTACCTCGCACGCATCACCAACCCCAATCCGGCGCTGGAGGGCGAAGCGTGATGGCGGAGCCCGCCGGGGCGGTGGAGGCGTGCGAGCACCCGCAACTCGATCCATACCCGGTCGCGAGGGAGCTGGGCGACGATGCGGCGCTCACCGATCAGCTTCTCTCGCCGCTCTGGACCCGGTCGAAGGTGTGGTGGGTGCTGTTCGCCATCTCGGGACTCCTCGCGCTCCTCTTCATCGTATCGGCCACGTACACTGTTGCGAGAGGAATCGGGAGCTGGGGAAACAACATCCCCGTGGCGTGGGCGTTCGCGATCACGGATTTCGTGTGGTGGATCGGGATAGGCCACGCAGGCACCTTCATCTCCGCCTTTCTCATCCTGCTGGGCCAGCGCTGGCGCGCTTCGGTGAACCGGCTGGCCGAAGCGATGACGCTGTTCGCGCTGGTGAACGCCGGCCTTTTCCCGATCCTGCACCTCGGGCGCCCCTGGTTCTTCTACTGGCTCGTCCCCTACCCCGCAACCATGAAGATGTGGCCGAACTTCCGCAGCGCGCTCCCCTGGGACGTCGCCGCGATCGCCACCTACTTCACCGTATCGCTCCTTTTCTGGTACACGGGGCTCGTGCCCGATCTGGCGGCCGCACGCGACCGTGCACCAGGGCGCGTGCGCCGCATGGTGTACGGGATCTTCGCGCTCGGTTGGCGCGGCGCTGGGAGGCAGTGGCGTCAGTACCGGGTCGTATATCTGGTACTCGCTGGACTCGCGACTCCGCTCGTGATCTCGGTGCACAGCGTGGTGAGCCTCGACTTCTCGATCGCCCAGCTTCCCGGCTGGCATTCGACGATCTTCCCGCCCTACTTCGTGGTGGGCGCCATCTACTCGGGGCTCGCAATGGTGCTGATGCTGATGCTCCCGGTACGCCGGATCTTCCACCTGGAGGACGTGATCACACGCCAGCACCTCGACAAGATCGCCAAGCTGATCCTGGCGACCGGGCTGATGCTCGCATACAGCTACATGTGCGAGACCTTCATCGCCTGGTACAGCGGCGACCAGTTCGAGCGCTACACGTACCTGTTCGCGCGCCCGCAGGGCCCGTACGCCTGGATCTACTGGGCGATGACCGCGGTAAACGTCCTCGTGCCGCAGCTTTTCTGGTTCAGGAAGCTGCGCACGAACGTCGTCGTGCTCTTTGCCGCATCGGTCCTGATCTGGGCGGCGATGTGGGCGGAGCGGTTCGTGATCATCGTGACGTCGCTCGAGCGCGATTTCCTCCCGTCGAGCTGGCACTTCTACGCGCCGAGCTGGGTCGATTGGGGGCTGTTGATCGGGAGCATAGGGGTCTTCTTCGTGCTCTTCTTCGCGTTCCTCCGCTGGGTGCCCTTCGTCCCGGTGAGCGAGGTGAAGCGGCTCCGGTTCGAGGTGAGGCGCAAGGCGAAGCTCGAGATTGCGCTCGCCGGAGAGAAGCCGTCGGAAGCACTCCCCGAGGCACGCCTGCGTTTGACAGAGGGCGAGAGGTGATGCTCTTCTCGCGCAGGGAGCGACCGCGCCTTCTTGCGGAGTTCGCCGCGCCGGAGGAGATGTCGCGCGCGCTCGAGGCGTTGCGCGCGGCGGGATACAGGGAGCTCGAGACGTACACTCCATTCGACATGCCGCGCACCACCCCGGCGCTCGGGTTGCGTAGACCGCGGCTGCCGTGGATCATCGCGCTCGCCGGACTCTCGGGCGGGATCGTGGCGTACTGGATACAGTGGTTCGCGAATGCGTGGGACTATCCGTTGAACGTTGGCGGCCGTCCCGTGAACCCGATACCTGCTTTCATCCCCGCCACCTTCGAAGGAACCGTCCTGGCGGCCGCGCTCGTCGCATTCTTCGGGCTTTTCATCTCCCTGCGGCTACCAGCGCTCTGGCATCCCGTCTTCGAGATCGAGGGCTTCGAGCGCGCCACGATAGACAGGTTCTGGATCGAGGTGGGAGGAGTGCAGAGCGACCTGGATGCGCGCGAGCTGCGGCGCATCGTGCGCGAAGCGGGTGCTCTGCGCGTCGTGCCGCTCGGGAGGGAGGGAACGTGACGCGCAGGGAATGGCGGCAGGCGGCGCTTCTCACGGCGGCAGCGCTGCTGTCGGTAGCGGCGTGCAGTCGCGAGCACGGCACCGTAGCGCCGAGCTTCGAGCGGATGCTCGTACAGCCGCGCTACGAGCCGTACGGCGCGAGCTCCTTCTTCCCCGACGGTCGTGCGATGCGCATCCCGCCGAGCGGCACCGTATCGCGCGAGCGGCTGGCCGACAGCGCGCTCATACCCGCCGCCATGGCGCCCGCGGCGCTCACTGATTCGATGCAGCCGACGCCGGTGGAATCGATGCCGCTGCAACCGAGCGACGAGCTACTCGCCGTGGGGCAGTCGCGCTTCGGCATCTACTGCGCGGTGTGCCACGGCGTGCTCGGTGACGGGAACAGCACCGTGGCAAAGAACATGGTGGAATGTCCACCACCGTCGCTGCTGTCGGCGGCGGTACGCGCGCTGCCACCCGCCACACTTTTTCAGGTGATCACCGACGGCTTCGGCCGCATGCCACCTTACGCGACCGAGCTTCCGGTCGAGCAGCGCTGGGCGGTGATCGCCTACATGCGGCAGCTGCAGAGCCGCGCGCCACCCGACTCGGGCCTCGCGCGGCGGGAGGGAGCCGGCTGCGGGAGTCGGTCGTGACAGCCCGCACTGCAGCGTACGGCGCGGCTGTACCGGAGCGTGCCGCGCTCGGTCGCAATGCGGTGCGTGGAGCGCTCGCGCTTGGCGTGATCGGCCTCGCGATGGTGCTGCTCGGCATCCTGATGGATCCGCAGCAGGCGTACATGTCGTATCTCGTCGCCTACACCGCCGTGCTCGGGACGGTACTCGGCGCACTGATCCTGGTGGTGATGAGCTACGTGGTGGGCGCCCGGTGGTACGTTGTGCTGCGACGTCTCACCGAGGCAGTAGCCGGCACCCTCCCCGTCCTCGCGCTCCTCTTCGTCCCCATTCTGGTGGGTCTTCGCCACATCTACCCGTGGGCAATGCCCGCCCCCGAGGTCACGCGGGAGCTGCAGGCGGAGATCGCGAAGAAGGCGGCCTACCTGAACGCGACGTTCTTCGTCATCCGCGCCGTCGCGTACTTCGTGATCTGGACCGTGCTCGCGTGGCTGCTGCGCCGCTGGTCGGTGCGGCAGGATGGCGAGGGAGGAGTGAGGCTCACCATCCGGCAGCGACGCCTGAGCGCCGGAGGGATCCCCTTCCTCGCCGTGACGCTGACGTTCGCTTCGTTCGACTGGCTCATGTCGCTGTCACCGGCGTGGTGGTCCACGGTCTATGGCGTGTACTACTTCGCCGGCGCGATCGTGGCCGGGATATCACTGGTCGCGCTCCTGGCCATGCTCGCCGAGCGCGCCGGAATTCTCTCGAGCTATGTTGGCGACGAGCACTTCGGCGCGCTCGGGAAGCTGCTGCTCACATTCGTGATCTTCTGGGCGTACATCGCTTTCGCGCAGCTACTCATCATCTGGATCGGCGACATCCCCGCCGAGGTGAGCTGGTACATCAAGCGGCTGCACGGAGGCTGGGGACAGGTGGGGCTCGCGCTGCTGATATTCCATTTCGCCCTTCCCTTCCTGCTCCTCCTCCCCCGCGATCTCAAGCGAAACCCGCGCGCGATGGCCGCGATCGGGATAATGCTGCTCATCATGCACTACTTCGACGTGTACTGGCTCGCGATGCCCGAGCTGCACCCGGAGGGGATGAGCATTCATTGGCTCGACTTCGCTTCTCTAGCCGCCGTGATCGGCTGCACCACCGCCTGCGGCTGCTGGCTCTTCCAGCGCAGCGCCCCCGTTCCGCTAGGCGATCCGTATCTCGATGAATCGGTGCGGTATGGGAGGGAGGAAGTGCATGAGTGAGTGGCTGGTATCATCTCGGCGGCCTGGTTCATCTCGCCGACCTGCGCACGCGGAGGTCGCGGAGGGGTGAGGCGAGGACGCGGAGAACCGCCTTAGAGGCACGCCCCCGCGCTCCGTTCGTGAATAACTCTGAGAGAGAGTCATGTGAGTTTTGGGGGAACTGCTCCCGCACCTCGAGCCCTGTCCGCTCGGGCAGAACTCGGAGGCGAGGGAGCAGTTCCCCCTAAATCACTCGGAGCCATCCCTCGTCTGGATTTTCGAAGGGGAGTGCGGTGCCAGCAGCCGCAGGACGTTCTCCGCGTCCTCGCCGTTCATCCCCGCGACCTCCGCGTCCGCAGGTCCACGAGATGGACCAAGCCCCCGAGATGATGCCGAACAGGCGCCTCAGAGTGTGGCTGCCTGCCCCTCGGAAGTTGTCGGATCGATGATGGCCCTGACCTCTTGCACGGAGTCCGCAGGGAATCCGCCCTGCTTCGCGTGCTCTTTCACCATGTCGGCGTTGGGGGCGATGTAGATACAGGTGATCTTGTCGCCGGTCACGTAGCTCTGCACCCACTGGATCTGGGGGCCCATGTTAAGGAGCACGCCACACGACTTCTGTGAGATCGCCTGAAGCTCTTCGGGGGAGAGCTTCCCTGCGCCGGGGATGTTACGCTCGATGAGGAACCTTGGCATTGGTGTCACCTCCAGGGGAGTTGGGGATCATCACTTTCCCTTTCGATCGTGCTCACTTACCATCGTCTCCTCCGCGCTGACGGCCTGCCAGCGGTCGTCCCTCTCCACGAAGACATCCGTGAAGACATTGCGCCCGAGCTCGGATCCATCACGCGAGCGAATCACCGTACCCGTCACTATGGCGGTGGCCCCGTAGAAGCGCACGCGCATATCGGCCAGTCGACGGTCGATGGTGGAGTCCGGCGGATGGGCCACCACCCACGCGATGTGCTGCGAGCGGTCGAGAAAGTTACCGCTGGACACCGGGTGAACGAAGTCCGGCGCAAGTATTCGCGCGAGCGTCGCCGAGTCGTGCGACGCGAGCCAGCGCGACTCCAACCGGAGCAGCACTGCGCGCGCACGGACGGTATCCACTCGCTCCGGTGCAACCTGCCCGAGCGCGTTGGTGTTGGCAAGCAGCACCAGCGATAGCGCGAGCAGGCAGAGTCTTCGATATCGTGACGCCGGCATCATCGGTCGTGTCGCTGGAGTCGTGCGTACTCCCGAGGGAATGGTTCTTGACATAGAGGAGCGAGCGCCGAGGCTGCAAGATGCCTTCCGCGCCCCGTGAGGCAGACGCGGATAGCCCGGATGAGCTGTGCATTGTACGCCGGACGGCGCTACTCGGCCAGATCACCCGAGCTCACCCGATACCGAGCACGACCGTGCGAGCGTAGCAATCCGCGAGCCGCGTTCGAACCTTCACCTGCTCATCATACGCGTGGCAACCCGAGTACCGTCCGGAACAGAACCGCCCTTCCTCTCCACCCTCTTCTCGCGCTCCGCTGATGGTGCCGGGCACCCAGCCGTGGGGCCCATCCGTGGTGAGCTGCTCGGACCGCAGCAGCTCGCCGAACGCGCGAGAGAGGTGGCCGCCGCCGAGCGACTGGCCCCGGGGAAGAAGGGACTCCCGCGCGCACGTCTTCTCGCCCGGCTCGAGGAAACGCGAAGCATACTCGAGGCAGCGCACGACCGACTCGCGGCGGCCGACGATGACATCGACGTGGGGCCAGCCGGCGATTGGCTGCTCGACAATTTCCACGTGGTGCGCGAGCACATCCGGGAGGTGCGCGAAGGGCTCCCGAAGGGCTACTACCGCGAGCTCCCCGAGCTTCTGAACGGTCCGCTGGCTGGATACCCGCGCGTGTACGAGCTCGCCATCACGCTGATCTCGCACACCGAGGGCCGGGTCGACATCGGCAACGTGGACCTCTTCGTCGGTGCAGTCCAGGAAGCGGCACCGCTCTCGATCGGTGAGCTCTGGGCGATCCCGGCCATGCTTCGTCTGGGCCTCATCGAGAGCGTCCGACGGATGACGCTCCGGACCGTTCAACGCCTCGACGAGATCGAGCGGGCCGACAGGTGGGCCGCCCGCATTCAGGCCGCGAACGATGCCGGTGGGCCGGCGCTCGGCGTTGCGCTCGGAGATTTCGTTGCCACGCCACACAAGCTGACCCCGGAGTTCGTCTCGCGCTTCCTCTACCAGCTCCGTCTCGGTGCGGGCGCACTCCCCGCCCTGGTCTGGCTGGAGCAGTGGATACACGAGGAGGGGATCGCGCCCGACGACGCCGCCGCTCGCTCCACCGAACGTCTCGCACTCACGCAGCTCATGATGGCCAACAGCATCACGAGCCTGCGCGCGATCGGGCGGATGGACTGGCGCACCTTCGTCGAACGACAGAGCGCCATGGAGGCGATCCTGCGCGAGGACCCGTCGGGCTACTACGCGAGGATGGACTTCGCCACGCGTGATCGCTACCGCCACGTGGTCGAGCGGATCGCCAAGCGCACCGGCTTCTCGGAGGAGAATGTCGCGCGCCAGGCGGTGGAACTGGCACGCCAGGGCGCCGCGCCCCGCAACGAGCGCGACACCGAGTACGGCAAGAGTGCGGCGCGAGACGATCCGCGGCTCGCGCATGTGGGATACTATCTCATCGACCGCGGCCTTCCGGCGCTCGAGCTCGCGACGCACTACCGGCCCACTCTGAGCGAGCGGATCCATCGCTGGATCCTGCACCACCCCAATACGGTGTTCGTGGGCGGTATCATTTCGGGAACGGTGATCGCGCTCGTCGCCGTCTTCTGGCTTGCCGGCCCCGAGGCGCGCGCCGTGTGGCTCGCGGTGCTTCTGCTGTCGCTGATTCCGGCGAACGACATCGCCGTGAGCGTGATGAGCCGGCTGGTCACCACGCTCATGCCACCCAGCACGCTCCCCAAGCTCGACTTCACGGAAGGCGGAGTCCCCGAGGAGTTTCGCACGGTGGTGGTGATCCCCACGCTCTTCGCCAGCGTGGAGGCCGTGCACGATTCGCTGGCGAACCTCGAAGTCCAGTTTCTCGCCAACAGGGAAGCGCACATCCACTTCGCCATCCTGAGCGACTTCACCGACTCGCCGACGGAGCACCGCGAGAGCGACGCGGCGATCGTCGATGCGGCGATACAGGGTGTGAAGGCTCTCAATGCCCGCTACGCGAGTGGGGGCGAGAACCCCTTCTACCTCTTTCACCGGCCGCGGCGCTGGAACGAGCGCCAGGGCGTATGGATGGGGTGGGAGCGGAAGCGCGGGAAGCTGGCGCAGTTCAACCGCTTCCTCGAGGGAGCACGCGACGATGCCTTCTCGGTTACGGCCGGCGATGTGGACGCCCTGCGTGGCGTGCGCTACGTCATCACGCTCGATTCCGACACTGTGCTCCCGACAGACTCTGCGCCCGCGCTGGTGGGAGCCATCGCTCATCCGCTGAACCGCGCATGGTACGATGAACGACTGGGCCGGGTGACCAGCGGCTACGGAGTTCTGCAGCCGAGAGTGGGAGTGTGGCTCCCGAGCGCCCACCGCTCGCGCTTCGCGGCGATCCACTCCGGCCATCCGGGAGTGGACCCCTACACCACCGCCGTCTCCGATGTCTATCAGGATCTCTATGGCGAAGGGAGCTTCACGGGCAAGGGGATCTACGACGTAGCCGCGTTCGAGCGTGCGACTCACGGACGCTTCCCCGAGAACACTCTCCTCTCGCACGATCTCATCGAAGGGAGCTATGCACGCGCCGGGCTCGTCACCGACATCACCGTCTTCGACGAGTACCCCGCCCGCTACCTCACTTACACCCGGCGGAAGCATCGTTGGATCCGCGGCGACTGGCAGCTCCTGCAATGGCTGACGCCACACGTGCCGGGACCCGACGGCACCGAGCCCAATCGCCTCTCGCTCCTCTCGCGCTGGAAGATCTTCGACAATCTGCGCCGCAGCACGGTGGAGATAGCGATGCTGGCCTTCCTCATCGCGGGGTGGACAGTTCTTCCCGGATCGCCAATCCGCTGGACGATTCTCGGAGTTCTGGCGATCGCGACGCCCTGGATAGTGTCGCTCCTCCTCGCCGTGCTCCGCCCGCCGCTCGACAAATCGTGGCGAGCGTACTACGCGGCCGTCGGTGAAGACGCGCTCACGAGCGTCGAGCAGGTGGCGCTCTCCCTCACCTTCCTCCCGCACCAGGCGTGGATCTCGGCGGACGCGATAGCGCGAACGCTGCACCGGCTCTCCATCTCGAGACGCAGCCTCCTCGAGTGGCAGCCCGCATCACTCTCCGAGCGACAGGTACCCACGTCGGCGAGCTTTGTCTGGCGCAGGATGTGGCCGGCCGTCGCGATAGCACTCGTTGCCGGGGTGCTCGTGATCCTGCTGTACGCACCACACACCCACACGTCCGCGCGCATCCCGGACGCGACGCACGACTGGCTCCTGACCATCGCCGTCCTCCCGCTGATCGGTCTCTGGCTCGCTTCGCCCGCGATAGCACACGCGCTCAGCGCGCCCGCGCTTCGACGCGTCCCCCGGCTCCGAGCCGAATCGCGAGCGGACGCGCTGCGCCTCGCGCGTCTGCACTGGGGCTACTTCGACCACTTCGCCACGGAACAGACCAACTGGCTCGCGCCCGACAACTACCAGGATGACCCCGCGCCCGTGGTGGCGATGCGCACGTCGCCCACCAACATCGGGCTGCAGCTCCTCGCCATCGTCAGCGCGCGCGACCTCGGCTTCATATCGGTGGAGGAGATGACGCGCCGGCTCGAGCTGGTCTTCCAGTCACTCGGCCGCATGGCACGGCTCAATGGTCACTTCTACAACTGGTACGATCTCCGCGATCTGAGGGTGCTGGAGCCGGCGTACATCTCCACTGTGGACAGCGGAAACCTGGCAGGGCATCTGATCGCGTTGCGCCAGGCGTGCCTGGAGATCGCGGCCTCGGGGGATGGTGCGGAGCTCGCGCCGCGGCTCCAGGCGCTCGCCGAGCGCGCGTATGGCTACGCGCGCGAAATGGAGTTCGGATTCCTATACGACGACTCGCGCAAGCTGTTCGCCGTGGGATATCAGGTGGCCAGCCATACCCTCGACGAGTCGTATTACGATCTCCTCGCCTCGGAGGCGCGCCTAGCGAGCTTCCTGGCGATCGCGAAGAACGATGTTCCCGTGGCGCACTGGTTCCACCTCGGCCGCTCTCTCACCCGGGCGTCCGGCGAGACCGCGTTGGTGTCGTGGAGCGGGAGCATGTTCGAGTACCTCATGCCCGCGCTCGTGATGCAGTCGTTTCCATTCACGCTCCTCGGAGAGACCTACCGAAGCGTGGTGCGACGCCAGATGGCCTACGGCAACGAGCGCCATGTACCGTGGGGGATCAGCGAGAGCGCGTACAACCTGCGCGACCGGCACCTCACCTATCAGTATCGAGCGTTCGGCGTTCCCGACCTCGCGCTCAAGCGCGGTCTCGGGCGCGACCTGGTCATCGCGCCCTACGCGACGTCGCTCGCCGCGATGATCGCCCCGCGCCAGGCGCTCGAGAACTTCGCACGCCTCGAGGAGAAGGGCGCGCTCGGGGAGTACGGCTTCCGCGACTCGCTCGACTACACCCGGCCGCAACCAGGCCGGAAATACGCGGTGGTGCAGAACTACATGGCGCATCACGCTGGCATGAGCTTCGTGGCGCTCGCCAACGCGCTGGCGGAGCGGCTCTGGCGTCGGCGCTTCCACACCGATCCTCTGGTGCGATCGGCGGAGTTCCTCCTCCACGAACGGATGCCTCGTCGGCTCGTGCTCGAGGAGGCACAGGAAGCCTCGCCCGAGGAATCGCTTCCGCGCGCGGAGATGGAGCGACCGGCGGTTCGGGAGATCGAGACACCCAACACCCGTCGCCCCGAGGTGGCGCTCCTCGGGCATCTCCCGTACACCATCATGGTGAGCAATAGCGGGTCGGGTTACAGCAGGTACGAAGACCTCGCCGTGACCAGATGGCGAGCCGACGGGACGTGCGATGCGACCGGCACTTTCATCTACGTCAAGGACGTCACGGCCGATCGCGCCTGGTCCGCGGCGTACCAGCCCACCTGCGCCACTCCTGACTGGTATCGCGCGGTGCTCGCCTCCGATCGGGCGACCTTCCACAGGGAGGACGGCGACATCGAGACGCGCACCGAGATCGCCGTGGTGCCCGAAGACGCCGCCGAGGTACGGCGCGTGACCGTGGCCAACAACTCGCGTGAGCCGCGCGAGCTGGAGATCACGAGCTACGGCGAAATCGTGCTCGCCGCGCCTGACACCGACCGGGCGCACCCCGCCTTCGCCAACCTCTTCGTGGAGACCGAGTGGCACGAGTGGTGTAACGCCATCACCGCCACCAGGCGTCCGCGCTCGTCGAAGGAGAGGAAGCTATGGTGCGTGCACGTAGTGGACGGCAGCAGCGAGAGCGTACAGCCCGTGAGCTGCGAGACCGATCGCTCACGCTTCATCGGGCGCGGTCGCTCCACGGCCAATCCGGCAGCGCTCGAGCAGGACGGACTGCTCTCGGGCACCACCGGAGCCGTGCTCGATCCGATATTCGCGCTCCGCTCGCGCGTGCGGCTCGCACCCGGGGAGTCGACGTCGGTGGCCTTCACGACTCTGGTAGCTCCTTCCGCCGAGCGCGCCTTCGAGCTGGCCGACCGGTACCACGATTCGCACAACGCGCAGCGCGCGCTCGACCTGGCGTGGACCGGCACGCAGATCGAGCTCCGCGAGCTGAACATCACCCCGTCCGACGCGGCGGTCTTCCAGGAAATCGCGGGCCGGCTCTTCTACGGAGGGAGCGCGATGCGCGCGCCCGAAGAGGAGCTGCTCCGCAATCGTGGAGCGCAGCAGCGGCTCTGGTCGATCGGCGTATCGGGCGACTGGCCTATCCTGCTAGCCACCATCGAGTCCGCGGATGGCCTTCCCACGCTGCGGCAGCTCTTCGCCGCGCACCGCTACTGGCGGCGGAGGGGGATGATGGTGGATCTCGTGATACTCAATGCGCACGCGGCATCGTACCTCCAGGAGCTGCACGGAAAGATCATGGCGGCCATGTTCGGGTCGAGCGATTCCAGCGCGATCGATCACCCGGGCGGCGTCTTCATCCGGCGGCTCGATCTCCTCGATCCGACCGATCTGCTGATGCTGCGCGCCACCGCCCGCGTTCACGTAACCTGCGACGGACGGTCGCTGGGAAGAATACTGAAGGCATCGGCCGCGGTCGCCGAGCCGGACGCCGCCGCCAGCGAGGATGCCGCGCCCGAGCCGCGCGCGCCGGTGCGCAGCACACCGCCGTCGTCATCGGTGGTACGGCGACTCCAGAGGAGTGCGGCGCACCTCATATCGAAGTCGGCGTCCACCCCCTGGCCCGCACCGAAGAAGCCAGCGATCCGCTCAACCAGCGCAGTGCCAGCGACGAGCCATGAGAAGCTCGCCTTCGATAACGAGCTGGGTGGCCTGGCGGAGGATGGAGACTACGTGGTACACGTGGACGGGTACCACAAGCTTCCACCCGCTCCCTGGGCAAACGTCGTCGCCAACGCGCGCGGCGGCTTCGTGGTCACCGAGCGCGGCGCGGGATTCAGCTGGGCCGAGAACAGCTTTTTCTATCGACTCACGCCCTGGCACAATGACCCGGTAAGCGATCCGTCGAGCGACGTCATCTACCTTCGCGACGAGGAGACCGGCGAAGTGTGGAGTGCCACGCCGGCACCGGTGAATCACCCGGCTCGATTCGCCGTGCGCCACGGTGCCGGACGCTCCACCTTCGAGCACCAGTACGCCGGGATCGAGACGCGGCTCGACCTCGGCGTTCCACCCGACGACGCGGTCAAGCTCTCGCTCCTCCGCATCACGAACCGTGATGATCGCCCGCGTCGAATCTCGGTCACGCCGTATCTGGAATGGACTCTCGGCGTGCTGCGCGAGCACACGCAGCATCAGGTCCACACCGCGTACGACCCCGATCGCGACGCGATCTTCGCGTGGAACAACTTCGATGAGCAGTTCACCGACTGGGTGGCGTTCCTGACGATGAGCGAGCGGCCGGCGAGCCACACCGCCGACCGACGCGAGTTCCTCGGCCGTAACGGCAGCGTGCGGGAGCCCGCGGCGCTGCGCGAGCCGGAGCTCGGCAACCGCACGGGTGCAGGCATCGACCCGTGCGGTGCGCTGCAGTGCGTGCTCTCCCTGCAGCCGGGAGAGACGCGCGAGGTGGTGATCGCTCTCGGCGCGGCTCAGGGTCAGGAAGATGCAAACCACCTGGCGGATACGTATCGCGATCTGACTCGCGCCCGGGCCGCACTGCAACGCAGCGTGGACGACTGGACGGAGCGCCTCTCGGTGGTGAGCGTGCGCACTCCCGAGCCAGCGTTCGACGCCGTGTTGAACCGATGGACGCTCTACCAGGCGCTGAGCTGTCGCATGTGGGCGCGCTCGGCGCTCTACCAGAGCAGCGGCGCGTACGGCTTTCGCGATCAGCTCCAGGACGTGATGGCGTTCCTCTACGCGGAGCCGGCGATCGCTCGCGAGCACATCCTTCGCTCCGCTGCCCGACAGTTCCTGGCGGGCGACGTGCAGCACTGGTGGCACCCGCAGAGCGGCCGCGGCGTGCGCACTCGATTCTCGGACGACCTGGTCTGGCTTCCGTACGTGGTGAACCATTACGTACGTGTCACCGGCGACGCGAGCATCCTCGATGAGACGACGACCTTCCTCGAGATGCGCCCGCTCGAACCGGACGAGCAGGAGGTGTACGATCTTCCCCGCGTCACCGACGAGCGTGCGAGTGTTTACGAGCACTGCGTCCGCGCGCTGCGGAAAGCGTGCACCTCGGGGCCGCACGAGCTCCCACTCATCGGCTCCGGCGACTGGAACGACGGCATGAACAGGGTCGGCATCGAGGGACGCGGCGAGAGTGTCTGGCTCGCGTGGTTCCTCATCGCTACCCTGCGCGCCTTTGCACAGCATTCCGAGGCGAGGGGAGACACCGCCGTGGCGGCCGAGCTGCGCGAGCGAGCCGATGGCTACGCGGTCGCCGTGGAGCGCGCCGGCTGGGATGGCGAGTGGTACCGGCGCGCCTACTTCGACGATGGCACGCCGCTGGGCTCCGCCGAGAACGAGGAGTGCCGGATCGATTCCATAGCGCAGAGCTGGAGCATCATCTCGGCAGCCGGCGATCCCGAACGCACGTCGCGGGCACTCCGCTCGCTCGAGGAGCACCTGGTGCGCGAAGACGCGCGGCTCATCATGCTCCTTACCCCGCCGTTCGATCATACCACGCACGACCCGGGTTACATAAAGGGATACGTCCCCGGCGTGCGAGAGAACGGAGCGCAGTACACGCATGCCGCGCTCTGGGCCGTCCTCGCCACCGCGCGGCACGGCGATGGCGACCGTGCCTTCGAGTTATTTCAGATGCTGAACCCGCTCACCCATGCGTGCACGCCGGATGGCGTGGACAGGTACAAGGTAGAGCCGTACGTGGTGGCCGCCGACGTCTACACGGCGGTGGGACAGCTGGGGCGCGGCGGCTGGACCTGGTACACCGGCTCCGCAGCCTGGATGTACCGGGTAGCGTTGGAGTCGATCCTCGGCTTCGACAAGCGCGGCGACACCCTTCGTATGGACCCGCGCGTTCCCGAGAGCTGGCCCGAGTACACGGTCGAATACCGGTATGGCCGCAGCACGTACATCATCACCGTTCACGAGCCCGGTCGAGTGCGCGCGGCCACCGCACTTGTGATCCTCGATGGCCGCGAGCTCGATGATGGTGTGATTCCGCTGGATGACCAGGGCGGCCGGCACGAAGTCGACATCCGCCCCCGGTAGACGACTCCGCGCCGGTCCTACGGGAAGGGGCGCGGACGCGGCCAGGGCCACGGCCACGGACGCCGGCCATGCCCGGCGAGCGCCATGGCCGCCATCTCACGGATCTCGGCGTCGCTCGACTTCAGAGCGGTGGTGAGCGCACTCTCGGAGTGGTCGCCCATCATGATGAGCGCTCGAAGCTCCGCGCGGCGCACCTCTGAATCGCCCTCGCTCTGGAGACCCTTCTCGAGTGCCGATGCCGTGCTCGAATCGCGAATCTGTCCCAACGCCCAGGCGGCGGTGAGTCGCACATCACGGTCGGTGGAGGATAGTCCCTGTACCAGCCCGCTCGGCGCGTGTTCGGGTCGGAGCTGGCCGATCGCCCACGCCGCGGTGGCCTTCACGTCGCTGCTCCGGTCGTTCTGGACAGCGACGGAGAGCGCTTCGATCGCGGAGGAATCTTCCAGCTGGCCGAGTGCCCATGCGGCCATCTCGCGCACGTCGGCACTGTCATCACGTTGCAGCGCGGTGGTGAGCGCGCTCGACGCGCTCTCGTCCTCGATCTGACCCAGCGCCCACGCCGCCGCCTTGCGTACGTCGGCGCTCTCGTCGGCTTTCAGAACCTGGATGAGCGTCGCAACCGGGTCGCTGCTCTTCAGATGTCCGAGCGCTTCGGCTGCTGCTCCGCGCACCACTGGCTCGGCGTCCTGAAGAGTGTGGGTGAGCGGCGCCACGGCCTTCTCGTCCCGCACGCGCCCGAGCGCCCACGCGGCGTTGGAGCGAACCGCCACGGATGCATCGTCCAGTGCGTGCAACAGCGGATCGAGCGCCTCGTGCGGCCGCGCGAGGCCGAGCGCGAGAGCGGCTGCGGCACGAGTCTCCGTGGATGCGGAGCCGAGTCGCTGGAGCAACGCGGCGACTGGCGCATCATCGTGTGCGCGTCCCAGCAGGCGCGCCGAGAGCTCCCGCACGCACGCATCCTGTTCGTCGAGCCCCTTCAGAAGGATGTCGAAATCGGAAGGGGTGAGATCGCCATCGGCCAGCGCCGCAAGTTGCTTGCGGGTGTCGTTACCGATGGGCGGCGACGGCGCGTCCCACGCGTACCCGCCCATGCCGGACGACACCGCCTGAGCCGCCATCCCGCACAGCAACGGAGGCGCGCCGCGCACGACCTGGAGAAGCGCCTGCACGTCGGGGGCCGATGCCGAAGAAGCGGGATGAGCGCGGACGCTAGCCGCGATACCACCGGCTGCAATGCTGCTCGTCGCAGGCGAGCGCACCTCGAACGTCGTGCCGTGGGGCCACGGCGCGCCGCCGATGGCGAGCAACACGGCGCATGTGCGAATGAGTCCCATGGTTCTCTCCTCAGGGCATTGGACGCGGCATCGGCATCGGCCATGGCCACGGCCGCACGCCGCGGAAGCCGACGATGGCTCGCGTGACTTTCAGACGGACATCGGGATCGGGTGACTCGAGGAGCTTCTGCAGCGTTGCGTCCGATGCTTCGCCGAGCATGATCAGAGCACGCAGCTCTGCCTCCCGGATGTCGTGATCCTTCTCCGTCGAGAGTGCCTTCGAGAGGGGCGAAAGCGTTTCGGGATCTTCTATCTGGCCGAGCGCCCATGCGGCGGCGAGGCGTACCTTGTCGCTGGAATCGCCCAGTGCGGTCACCAGGCCACGTGGCGCCTTGTCAGGCTCGATCTGTCCAAGCGCCCATGCGGCACGCCCGCGTACCTTGGCACTCGGGTCCGCCATCGCCGCGTCGAGGGCGGCAGTCGCCGCGGCATCGCCGATCGTTCCCAGCGCCCACGCGGCCGTGGACTTCACGCTCTCGTCCGCGTCACGCTGCAGGGCGTCGCCCAGGACCTGGATGGTGGTCTTGTCCTCGCTCTGACCGAGACCCCAGGCGGCCATCTCGCGCACATCGGCATTCGCGTCGTGCGCCAGCGCTGCCGCCAGCGCGGTCGTCACGACGCGCGTATCGCGCTGGTCACGCTGCGCCAATGCCCACGCCGCTGTCCTACGAACCTTCGCATCGGGGTCGTTCTGGAGGAGCTTCACCAGAAGGTCGGTAGTGCCGCTGTCGGCAGGCGCAGATGCGGCATCCCCGTGCATGCTCCCGCCGAAGCCCTCACGCACCGAGGTGCGGATCGCGCGGCGCACAGCGTCCAGCGAGTAAGCATCCATCCGCGGAGCGAAGTTGTTCCTGTCACTCAGGAGTCCGCTGTACTTGGCGCTGGCGATCTCCTCGGCAGCCTCTTCGACGGCCCGCTCGGTGCTTCGCTCGACCGACGACGTCACGGCCCGCTCGATGGTTCGTGGGCTCGCGTTCTCGCCCGTGTCCGGGACGACCATGGGTCGCTGCGCAGGCGTAGCGTCCGTATCCGCGGCCGGCGCAGCGGGCGAAGTCGCCGTGTCACGAGCCACCGCCGAGCCGAGGGCCAGCTGGGCCGAAGCCGCCGCGTTCACAGCGCGATCGTTGCCTGCGGGAGCCATCGCCGATACTGAAAGCGTGAGCGCTCCGAGGCCGATCACCAGAGCGGCTGCCTGCAGCCTGCCGGGCGCAGCCCGCCTCTGCTCCGGATCGAGGATGGCAAGCATACGTCCCTCGAATTCCTTGCGGCGCGCCATCGCGAGCGCCGTCGCAGGTGCGGAGGGATTTCGCACGCCGGTAACTATCTCGAGCAGATGGTGAGCGTATTCCGACGCACGAGTGCCCGAGGTGAGCACCAGGTCATCGCACGCGCGCTCGCTCTCGGAGCGCAGCCTCCGCGCAGCCGCCCAGACGAGGGGATGGAACCAGTAGATGGCGCACGCGATGCGGCCGAGCGTGTGACCCAGGAGATCGCGCCTCCGCACGTGCGCCAGCTCGTGGAAGAGGACCGCGCGCCGGCGATC
>DASSNL010000271.1:0-23165 GCA_035688075.1 Gemmatimonadaceae bacterium | reverse complement strand
AACTGCTCCCCGCCTTTGGTTCTGCCCACCCGGGCAGGACGCGAGGAGCGGGAGCAGTTCCCCCATTCACACCGAGCCATCCCTTGTCTGGAGCTCCGAAGGGGATCACGATTCCAGCAGCCGCGTGACTTTCTCCGCGTCCTCTCTCCACCCCTCCGCGCCCTCCGCGTGCGCAGTTCCGCGCGATGTACCAGACGTCCGAGATGATGCCGACCAGCCACCCCTGTCTCACCCCACTCCCGGCCCCGGCAGCGGTGGCAGCCTTCCGATCCACCCCCAACTCACTCTCGAACAACTCGAAGATGCGCCGGTACTCATCGGCCCACGATGATGGCCGCACGAAGGCGTGGCTCTCCACGGGGTAGGGGGCGAGCGTCCAGTTGGTCTTCCCCAGCTCGATCAGACGCTGCGTGAGACGCACGATGTCCTGGAACTCCACGTTGTTGTCCACCATGCCGTGCGCCATCAGGAGCGGATCCTCGAGGCCCTCGGCGAAGTAGATCGGCGACGACTGGCGGTAGGCTACACTGTCGTCCTGCGGGAGATTCAGGATGCGCGACGTGTACCAGTGGTTGTAGTGCGCCCAGTCCGTCACCGAGCGGAGTGCGGCACCGGCGCCGAAGTGCTTCGGCTCGGTGAAGAGCGCCATCAGCGTCATGAAGCCGCCGTAGCTACCGCCGTAGATCCCCACGCGCTCGGGCGGGATGCCAAACTCCTTCTGCAGGTAGCGTGAGGCATCCACCTCGTCCTGCAGATCGCGCCCGCCCATGTGCCGGTAGATGGCCACGCGCCAATCACGACCGTAGCCGGCCGAGCCGCGATAGTCGGCGTCGAGCACCACGTAGCCCTTCGACGCAAGGAACTGGTTGAACATGTACTCGCGCGAGTAGTCCGACCAGTAATTCATCACGTTGTGCAGGTAGCCGGCGCCGTGCACGAAGATCACCGCGGAGCCGTTCGGCTTCGCTCCCATGTCGGAAGGCCGGTATATGCGCGCGGGCACCTTCACGACATCGGACGCCGGGATCATGACGATCTCCGGTTCGATCCACGGGAAGGAGAGCCACTCCTTCGTGGCCGAAGTGGTGAGTTGCGCCATCTTCCCGCCGGCGCTGAACGGCATCAGGAAAAGATCGGGCGGTCGGTTCGAGGAGGAGTAGACGTCCGCGAGCAGCTTGCCGTCGGGCGAGACGGTCACGTCGTGGCCGCCCTTCACGTTCGTTATCCGCTCGCGTTTTCCTCCGTTCACCGACATCCGGTAGAAGTGTCGTTCGAAAGGCGACACCTCGCTGCTCTGGAAGTAGAACCAGCGCCCGTCGCTCGAGACGCGCGCTTCGTCCACTTCCCACTCTCCGCTCGTGAGCTGCTTCCGATCGCTCCCGTCCGCGGCCATTGTGTAGATGTGCGCCCAGCCGTCGGCCTCGGAGACGAACCAGAAGCGCCGCCCCTGGTCGTACCAGCCGCCGCAGCCGAAGCAGGGACCGCCCACCCACGCGCTGTCGCGGAGCACGTCCACCACCTTCACCAGCCCCGAGTCTCCGCTCACAGTCTGTAGGTAGCGCGCCTTGTAGTTGCTCGGCACCGTGAACACGAGCGCCTCGCTCCCCGCATCGCTCCAGCCGAGCACCTGCACCATGGCGGGCGAGTGGACAGTGTCGCCGGGGATGACCTGGAGCCACCGCGCCTTGCCGCTCGGCAGCTTCACGAACGCCACGCGCCCGCCGTCCTGCGCGTCGCCCACCTTCTCGCGCGCATCGCGGTCCTCCACGTAGCCGCTCTTGGTCACCCAGTGCGGGACTTCCGTCTCGAGCGCCTTCTCCGCTGGAATGCGCGTCGTGAGGACCATGGCGCTCCCGTCGGGAGAGACGTCTACCGATTGCACCTTCTCGTCCTTCCCCAGGTAGAGCGGGGTAGGGAAGAGCGAGTCGCGTCGAGCCTCGCGCGCCTTGTCGATGCTGTCGGCGCGGTACTCGTCACGGATCACCTCGAAGAGCTTCCGCTGGTCCTCCTCGAGAGCGCGGCGCTGCGCGCTCCCGTCCTTGCGCTTCTCCTCGTCGGTCTTCGGTTTCGGCCCTTGCCTGATGTCGGTGAGCTGAACCAGCGCGCCGTTCGATGGGTCGAGCGAGAAGACATTGTCATCCCGCACGAAGTAGATCGTTCGCCCATCGGGTGAGATGCGGGGCTCGCTTTCCACCGTGCGCGTGTGCGTGAGCCGGCGCGCTGTGGAGGCGCGCGTGTCCACCAGGTACACGTCGCCGCGATAGCTCACCGCGCGCAGCCGGTGGTCGCGCGACTCGCTCCCCTCCTGGAGGAGCGGGCCCACGGAATCCATCACCGCGGGGTCCACCTTCTCCGGCTTCGCGCCCGCCTGCGCGCGCACGCGATACGGCTCCACGTCCTCGCGCCAGTCTGTGCCCGGCGCATTCCAGTAGAAGTAGATCCACCGGCTGTCGGGGGTCCAGCCGACTCGCTCCGGCGCTCGCCCGTATATCTCGGGGCCGCGCATGATGTTCTTGATGGAGAAGTCGAAGGCCGTGGACGGCGCCGCGCTGGCGGATTGCCGTGCGGCGCCTGGCGTCTCCGATCTTGCTGGCTGTTGGGAGCTCGCGGACGCGGCGAGTACGCCGAGCGCGATCGCGGAGGTGACGAGTTTTCGCATTGGGCAGAGAGGGGTACGGTGTGACCCCAAAGGTACGCGAGCGCATCCCTGCGCGTCAGTCCGCCATGCACTCGCGGCCTGCGCGGCGAGCCATCTGCGTTTACTGAATGCTCGAGAAGGCGTCTTAAAGAGTATGGCTCGCGTCAGCCTGGCCTGGCGAAAGCCGACGCTCTGGAACGCCCCGGCGCGCTGTGGAAGGGTTGCTGCTACTCCCCTGGCCATCTCGCGCGCTTCCGCAGCCCGACCGGCCATTTGGCCCACCTGTACCCGGCCGACTAACTTCTCTCCTGCCTTCCGAGGACCGAATAACGTGACCTATCGAACCCTTATCAGAGCCGCCGCCGTCGCAACGGCGCTGGGATGCGCCGGTCAGCCTAACGTGGCCGCCCAGGCGGATCTCCCCGGCCAGCGCCCGCTGGGGGCCTTCGTGTCGCGTCCGGTTCTCGTCCTCCCCACGCGCTTCGTAGGGGGCGATGGCTCGCTCGGCTGGGACGCCCAGCTCGTCGATGTCAATAGCTACCTCGGCGACGTGGACGCGGAGATCGCCTTCGCCTTCAAGCAGCGCGGGATCGACAAGATGTGGATCCTTCCCCCGACGATCGTCCGGTCTGTGCGCCGGAACCCCGGTTTCGCCACCGATCCGCACGATCTTGCGGCGGACTGGTTGCGCCCCCCACTCGAGAAGCCGCCCGAGCAGTTACCCGAACCCTTCGCGTCACAGGTGAGATCGCTGGTTGCCCTGCAGGAGGGGGCGCAGTATGTGCTCTATCCCGTGGAGGTGCGCTTCGAGCCGGTCGACGTGGAGGGGCAGTCGAGCTCTCACTCCGGCAGCGGGTCGGCGGGCTCCGACGCAGGAGCAACGCGAGCCCGAAGGGAGGGGCGAGCGGTGCTCCGGATCGCGCTGCTCGACGCGCGTCGCCAGAAGGTAGTCTGGATGGCGGACGTGGTGAGCGATCCCTATCCATCCTTTTCACCAGCTCTCGCCGCGAGCGTCGCCGAGCATCTGGCGGACCTGATCGCGAAGCGTTGATACGACATCGAACGAGATGGCCATACCTGTCACATTGATTCCCGGCGACGGCATCGGGCCGGAGATTACCGATGCCACCATCAGAATCCTCGAAGCGGCTGGAGCCGAGATCGAGTGGGACCGCCAGATCGCGGGGATGACCGCGGTGGAGGCGTGCGCCGACCCGCTCCCCAAGGAGACGATCGACTCCATCGCGCGAACGAAGATCGCCCTCAAGGGCCCGCTCGCGACGCCGGTGGGCGGCGGCTACCGGAGCGTGAACGTGGCGTTGCGGCTGCGCTTCGACCTCTACGCCAACGTCCGCCCCGCCTACACCATGACCACGGGCGGGCGCTTCGAGAAGGTGGACATCGTCCTCGTGCGCGAGAACACCGAGGGGCTGTACAGCGGCGTGGAGCACTACGTGAAAATCGGCAACGACGACCGCGCCGCGGCCGAGTCGGTGGCGATCATCACGCGCGCCGGCGCCGAGCGGGTGATCCGCTTCGCCTTCGATTACGCGGTGCAGCGCGGCCGAAAGAAGGTCACCCTGGTGCACAAGGCGAACATCCTCAAGCTCACGCAGGGGCTCTTCCTCGACACGGGGCGCCGCGTCGCCGCCGAGTACGAGGGGAGGATCGAGTTCGAGGACCGGATCATAGACGCGATGGCGATGCAGCTGATCCTGCACCCCGAGAAGTTCGACGTGGTGGTGACCACCAACATGTTCGGCGACATCCTCTCGGACGAGATTGCCGGACTGATCGGCGGGCTGGGCCTCGCCCCGGGCGGGAACATCGGCGAGGGCGCATCGATCTTCGAGGCGGTCCACGGGACCGCTCCGGACATCGCCGGGAAGGGGCTCGCGAACCCCGGAGCGCAGATTCTGGCTGCCTGCATGATGCTCGAGCACCTCGGGCACGGAGCGTGCGCGGGTCGAATTCGGAGGGCGCTGGAGAGGGTGGTGCGTGACGGGAAGACGGTCACCCGGGACCTCGGAGGGACAGCCGGCACGCAAGAGTTCGCCGACGCGGTCATCGCGGGGTTGGAGTGACCACCGTGCTCCATGTGTCCGACCTGCACTTCGGCGAGCCCGCCGTTCCAGTGCAGATCGATGCAATAGAGCAGTTGATCGAGGAGCGCGGTTTCGACGTGGTGGTCATCTCTGGTGATCTGTCGCAGCGGGCACGGCCGGGAGAGTTCCAGCGTGCGCGCGCCTTCATTCGCGAGGCGAACAAGGCAAGTCGTACGATCGTGGTGCCCGGCAACCACGACGTGAAATGGTGGCGCGCGCCGCTCGGCGTCGGCAGCCGCGCGACGCGCTATGCCAACTACCGGAAATACATCTCTCCGGAGCTCGAGCCGGTACTGCGCGTTCCGGGCGTCACGTTCGTGGGGCTCAACACGGCACACGGCGTGATGCCGTACACGCTCACCTGGAACGTGCGTGACGTAGGCGTGGTGGGCGCGCTCAGCCGCTCGCAGATCGAGTGTGCGCGCGAGGCTTTCGACAGATCGCCGGAAAGCGACCTGCGAGCGATCGTCATGCATCACAACCCGATGCGGGGCGAGCTCTCGCAGCGTCACGGCCTGGTGCACACCAGGCGAGTACTCGGCGCCTTCGCTCGACTGGGTGTCGACCTCGTGATGTGCGGTCACGACCACCAGGAAGCGATCCACTACGTGGAGCACACGCGCCGCGGCACCGTGATCTCCACGGCGGGCACGGTGTCGAACAGGTCACGGGGAGGACGTCCATCGTCCATCAACGTGATCGACCTCTCGCCCGACGAGATCGTGGTGACCACGCATATCTGGGCCGGCCCGGAGAACGGCTTCCGCGAGGGACCGGTGCGGAGATTCGCGAGGTGAAGAAGCCGCGTAGATCGGCCCCTCGCGGCGACCCGTACCAGCTGCAGCTCCAGCTGGAGGGGCCGCTGAAGACCGCCGATCAGCTCCTCGAGCGGTTGCGGCAGCTCGGACTCCGCGGCATCACGAGCTGCCGGCTCACGCGCAACAGAGCAGTGATGGTGAGCTACAGCGGGAAGCAGCTCCGGGTGCACCGCGCCTATCTGGGTGCGCCGCCAGAGGTGCTGCGCGCCATCGCGGTGTTCGTCAATGCTCGCACGCGGGTCGAGCGTCGCTCGGCGCAGCGGGCGATACTCAGCTTCCCCGTGCACACGAAGGTGCACCCGCCGGTTCGCCGGCCGGGGAGGCCGAGGAGCGAGGACGCGAGCGTGCTCTGCGAGCTCGCGAAGGCACACCGGCATTATAACCGGCATCTCTTCGGCAGCCGGCTCGGTGAGATAGGGATCAGGATCTCGGCGCGCATGCGCTCGCGGCTCGGGCAGTATACCGCTGCGTCGCCGTACGGCGAGCCAGCGGAGATAGCGATCAGCCGAGCCCACCTCCGCAAGCACGGTTGGGAGGAAGTTCTGCACACGCTGCTGCACGAGATGGTGCACCAGTGGCAGGCGGAGAGCGGTTACGAGATAGACCACGGGCCGACCTTCCGCGCGAAGGCGATGGAAGTGGGGATCGCTCCGCACGCGCGCAGGGAGCTGAGGCCCGCCAAGGCGGGGCGGGTGGTGACTCCGCACGAGCTGCTGTTGAGGGCAGCGCGGCACGAGTAGGAAGGGCTGGGTCAGGTCTGGAATCGTGAATCGGCACAACCGATTCACGATTCCAGACCTGACCCAGCCCTTCCTCGGCCGTTAAGCTTCGATGCACAGCCGCCCGTGCAGACCCCATGAACGCCACGTCCACAACCGACCCCCGCCCACGCACCGCCCTCCGTTCGGCGGCGTTGCTCCTCGCACTATGGAGCGTGCCCGCGATCCTCGGGACGGTCGAAACGTACCTCTTCCAGTCGATGGAAGGCCGCTCGCCCGTGCTGTGGCGAGTGCTGGTAGCGCAGGGCTCGGGGTGGTTCACCTGGGCCGCGCTCACGCCGCTCATCTTCGCGGTCACCAGGCGAGTGCCACTGCGCTTTCCACCGGGGCGCAAGGCGCTGCTCATACATCTTGCCTGCCTTCTGGCGGCAGCGGTCACGCACGCACTCGTCTACACGTCGGTCGGAATGGCGATGAGCACATCGCCCAGGACAGCCACTTTTCTCGTGTCGGCCGGGCGATCGCTCCTGGGTTGGTTCCCGATATCGGTGCTGGTGTACGCCGCGATCGTGAGCGGCGGCCACTGGCTCGCGCTCGTGCGGCTGGAACGCGAGCGCGAGCGGCGCACCGCGGCACTCGAGGCGCAGCTTGCCCGGGCGCAGCTCCAGGCGCTTCGCATGCAGCTCCATCCGCACTTCCTCTTCAATACGCTCAACACCATCGCGACGCTCGTGCGCGAGCAAGAGCGTGACGCGGCGGTACGGCTCCTGGCGCAGCTCGGCGATGTACTGCGGCAGGTGCTCCGCTCCGCCGGGAATCACGAAGTGCGGCTCGGCGATGAGCTCTCGTTCACGCGCCAGTATCTGGAGATCGAGCAGCTGCGCTTCGTGGACCGGCTTCGCGTGGTGTGGGCCACCGAGCCGGCTACGCTGGAAGGTGCGGTGCCGAACCTCCTGCTCCAGCCGCTGGTGGAGAACGCGTTGCGGCACGGCATCGCGAAGCGGCCGGAGGCCGGGCTTCTGGAAATCGGCTCGCGCAGGGACGGGGAGCGGCTGCTGCTCTGGGTACGGGACGATGGTCCCGGGCTTCGCGAAGATGCCGAGTCCGACGGCGACGGGGTGGGGATCGCCAACGTCCGGGCGCGGCTTGCGGCCCTTCACGGCGACAAGGCCGAGCTCCGTGTGGAGTCGGTGTCGGAGGAAGCGGGGGGCGGGGCGCGGGCCACGATAGTGCTGCCGTGGCGCGCCGGCGTGGCGGCTCCGCTCGAGCCGTTCATCCCGGTCGTCGAAGAATCTCTCACCGGAGCGACGGAGTCGGCTGGTGGCTGACCACGAGACGATCCGCGTTCTCGTGGTTGACGACGAGCCCGCGGCGCGACGCGGCGTGCGGAGCGTGCTCGATGGCTGGTCTGCCGATGTCGTGGTGGAGGAATGCCGCAACGGAGGCGAGGCTGTGCGCGCCATCCCGACGTTCGATCCCCATGTGGTACTCCTCGACGTGCAGATGCCCGGGCTCGACGGCTTCGACGTGATTCGCGAGGTGGGAGCGGATCGGATGCCGGCCGTGGTGTTCGTCACGGCGTACGACGAGCACGCGCTCCGTGCGTTCGATGTGGCGGCCGTGGACTACGTGGTGAAGCCCTTCACCGACGAACGTCTCCGTCAGGCGATGGACCGGGCGCTGAAGCGACGCTCGGAGCGCCGCGCCGTCGAAGTGCAGCGACAGCTCCTTGCCCTCCTGGAAGGGGCGGGACATCGGGCTGGGGGAGAAAGCTCGCCGACGGCCGGGGAGCCTACGCCATTCCGCACGCAGGCGTCAGCTGAGGCACCCGCGTACCTCACCCGTCTCCTGGTGAGCGTGGGGACACGGAGCGAAGTCGTTCCGGTGAGCACCGTCTCGTGGATCCGCGCAGATGACTACTACGCGTCGGTCTTCGCGGGCGGTACTGCCTACGTGATCCGCGAGTCGCTCGCGGAGCTGGAGCGCCGGCTCGATCCGCGCGAGTTCATGCGCGTGCATCGCTCGGCGATCGTGCGGCTCGGCATGGTCCGCTCGCTCGAGCGCCCGGCGAACGGGCGCTACAGCGTCGTGCTGCGCGACGGCACACGGGTGCCGGTCAGCCGCTCTCGCTACACTGTGGTCGCGCGCACGCTGGGTGATCTGAGGGGTTGAATGCGCGGGTCCGAGCCGCGCGGCACGCCTCGCGCGCTCGCGGTTCGCTGCACGCTGGCTGCGTCTCGCCGCGCCGAAGCGCCGTTCGCTGCACGGTCGCTTCGCCATTCCCCGAAAGCGTGGTATCTCGCGGTATCGTCACAACACCAACGGGGATCCCATGCCATCCATCGGAACTGCTCACGGCGCCCGGATTGTCCGGCGCGCGTTCTTCCCGGTCGCGACCACGATCCTGGGAGTCACTCTGCTGGCAGGGTGCTACGCACAGCGACCCTACGAGCGTCTGCTCACGCAGGATCGCACGCTGAACACCGGGCACATCGCCGAGGGAACCACGCGGTGGCGTATGACGCTCGAGAAGGACAGCGCTACGCGCGAGGTGGGAGTCATGACCAGCACCACGCAATTCGCGGACTACATGGGGCGTCCGGCCATCCTCCTGGTTCGCACCGTTCCCACGCCGAAAGGGAACATCGTCGACAGCGTCATGATGTTCCATCACACGCTCGAACCAGTATGGGAGCACTCGCACCAGCCGACCAAGACGATGCTGCTCTCCTTCAGCGACAGCGCCGTTACCGGCGAGTGGGCGCCTGCCGATTCCGCGATGCGGAGTGTGCACCATCGCATCCCGCGCCCGGTCTTCAACGCGACCGGGCAGGGATTGCTGATCGCGTCGTTGCCTCTGGCGTATGGCTACCAGACGCTCATCCCGATCTACAGCTTCGAGCTGGGAGGAATGGAACTCGACACGCTGAGTGTGGTCGGGAGCGGGAGGGTGATGCTGCGAAATGGCGGCGAGCGCGATGCGTGGAAGCTTGCCTTCGCCGATCCGTTCATCACGGCGACGTACTGGGTAGACCGTGAGACGAGGCAGATCCTCCGTCAGGAGATCGTATCGCGAAAGAACGGTATGACCTTCCGGCAGGAGCCCGTTCTGTGAGATCGCTGCCCCTCGCATCTGCAGCGGTGCTGGCACTGTCGCTCTGGCCGGCGGTGCCGCTGCCCGCGCAGAGGAAAGTAACCGCTCGCGGGCCGTGGCCTGCCGCCGGCATCGAGACCTGCTCGCCGGCGTCGGGAGACGCGCAGGTTGTACTCGGACGCGCATGGCGCGCGGTGGGGCTGGACGATGCCTCACACGCGGTAGCTCGCTGGACTATCACCGACGCCGCGCGGCAGAACTACCAGTCCGACCGGCCGTATCCGCCTTTCTTCACTTACGAAACCGAGCGCGAGCTCTGGTTCGATCCGGCGACGGGCGTGGAGCGCTCGACGATGCTGATGGCCGGGCTCATGGTTCCGGAGCGGCCGCCATTTACCGTCCTGTCCACCGAGCACGCCGCGTTCATGGTGCGCGACACGCTGGTGCAGCCCTTTCCGGCGTTGTACGGAATGTCAGTCACTGCGCGCGCGCTCGACGCGTGGGCCGTGCTCCACGACTGGCGCGGCGCCGATGGATTGAAAGTCGTGGCGAGCTGCGTCTATCGCGACGCGCCCCGTACCGTGCTCGAGAGGCGAGGCACGTACGGCATCGAGCGGCTGTACATCGACCCGGAGAGCGGCCTCCCGGTGAAGCTCGATCGCGAGGAGCCGAACTATCTCTGGGGGCAGCTCCACGTAGAGTACCAGTACCAGACCTGGGTGTACGGCGACGGCGTGCTCCGTCCCGGCGCCGTGTTCAGACTCGTGGATGGCGCGCTGGAAACGGAGCGCATCGAGCGCAGCTTCGCCATAATCCCTGCCGACAGCGCGCCCTCGCTCGCCGCCCCGTCCGCGGATCCTATCAAAGTGGCCCTCCCGGCGTTCCTGCAGCCCACTCCGCCGGACACCGCGCAAGCGGGTGAGCACGTCGTGCTGCTCGCCAATCGCGGGTATCGCGAGGGCGTCCTGATGCTACACGATAAGGTGTACGTCCTTGACGCCACACAGGGGGAGGGGAGGGCGCGTCAGGACTCCATCTGGATAGCCAGACTCTTTCCGCGTCGCCGCGCTGTAGTGGTGGTCGTCACGGACCTCGCCTGGCCCCACATCGCCGGCGTGCGCTTCTGGATAGCGAGGGGAGCCACGATCGTGTCGCACGCCAACTCGCGGCCGATGCTGGAGCGCGTGACCGAGCGGCGCTGGACGCGCGAGCCGGATCTCCTGGAACATGTCCGCAAGCAGCACGGGCGGGTTCCGCTTCGCTTCGTGGCGGTACACGACTCGCTCTCGCTCGCCGGGGGCGCGCTGCGCCTCTACGCGATTGACGGCGTGGCGAGCGAGGGCGCGCTGATGGCGTGGGTGCCGGAAGATGGCTTTCTCTGGGCTGGCGACTACGTGCAGCGAGTGGACGAGCCGTCGCTCTACGCCTCCGAGGTGGTGCGGGCCGCGCGCCGCGTGGGGATCAGGCCGCGCACGGTGGTCGCGCAGCATCAGGAGCCGGTCGCCTGGAGTGTGGTGGAGGCGCTCGACGCGAAAGTGCCACACTGATATGGCTAGCGGCAGCACATGGCTTCCTGATAGCTTTCCTTGCTATGACCCAGGACATCTATGACATCGACGGCGCGCTTTCCGAGGAGGAGCGCGCCGTGCGTGACAGCATACGGCAGTTCGTCGACGAGCGCGTGCTCCCCATCATCGGCGACGCCTACATCGAAGGGCATTTCCCGAAGGAAATCATTCCCGAGCTCGCCGAGCTCGGCGTCTTCGGCGCCAACCTCCCAGAGGAGTACGGCTGCGCGGGGCTCAATAACGTGGCGTACGGGCTCATCATGCAGGAGCTCGAGCGCGGCGACTCGGGCGTCCGCTCCTTCGCCTCGGTGCAGGGTGCGCTCGTGATGTACCCGATCTTCACCTTCGGGAGTGAGGAGCAGAAGCGCGAGTACCTCCCGAAGATGGCATCCGGCGAGGTGATCGGCTGCTTCGGGCTCACGGAGCCGGACTACGGTTCCAACCCCGCCGGAATGATCACCATGGCGCGCGAGCAGCCGGACGGCAGCTGGATCCTCAACGGCGCGAAGATGTGGATCACCAACGGATCCACGGCGCAGGTCGCGGTCGTGTGGGCCAAGACCAACGATGACAAGGACCCGAAGTCCATCCGCGGCTTCATCGTCCCCACGAACACGCCGGGCTTCACCGCGCGCGATCAGAAGGGGAAGCTCTCGCTCCGCGCATCCGACACGAGCGAGCTGGTGATGCAGGACGTTCACCTCCCGGCGAACGCCATCCTTCCCAACAGCGGCGGCCTCAAGAGCCCGCTCATGTGCCTCACTCAGGCGCGCTACGGGATCGCGTGGGGAGCGATCGGCGCGGCGATGGCCTGCTTCGAAGAAGCCTCGTCGTACGCCTGCAACCGCGTCATGTTCGGAAAGCCGATCGCGGCGTTCCAGCTCCAGCAGGCGCGTCTCGCAGAGATGCTCACGGAGATCGTGAAGGGACAGCTCCTGGTGCTCCACCTCGGTCGCCTCAAGGACGAGGGGAAGCTCACCCCACAGCAGGTGTCACTCGCCAAGCGAAACAACGTGGATGTCGCCACGGACATCGCACGCGAGGCGCGCCGGCTGCTCGGTGCGAACGGGATCCTGGCCGAGTACGCGTCCATGCGCCACATGGCCAACCTGGAGAGCGTGTACACCTACGAGGGTACGCACGACATCCACACGTTGGTGCTGGGTCAGGCAATAACGGGATTGAGCGCTTTCTAGCGCGCCGCCCGCCGCAACCGGTCACGCGCGCCCCGTGCTCGAGAGAGCACTGGGCGCGCGTGCATCGCGCTCAGTTGGACACGGCGCCCACGCAGCCCATGGCCGTTCCGGACGAATCGTGCGACAGGGGCGGTTCGAAGCTCGCCGGCA
Source organism: Gemmatimonadaceae bacterium (assembly GCA_035688075.1). GTDB lineage: Bacteria > Gemmatimonadota > Gemmatimonadetes > Gemmatimonadales > Gemmatimonadaceae > JADGGM01. Next base: position 10,877 of record DASSNL010000271.1, on the reverse strand, counting down.
TTGCGTGGCTCTCCCCGCCGCTCGCGCCGCTCATGTCGTAGAGCGAGAGCTCCGCACCGATCGCGCTCGCCGAATCGATCCGCGTGCCGACGGTGGCGAAGTACCGGAGGAAGAGCGAGTCCTCGCGTATCCCGTTCTTGTTGAACGGATGCGAGAGGACGAACCAGACGCGCGGCTCGCCGCGCAGCTCGGCCATCTCGCTCACGTAGCGCCGCCAGTCGTCACGGGAACAGCTCCCCACGCGGTACGCCGAGCGAGGGATCCCGTTGCGCGCTGCGTAGTACTCGAAGGCGGGCGCGGAGGCGTAATACACGTAGATCGCGTCGTCGCGCTCGCGATGCTCCGCCAGGTAGCGCACTACCGGCCGGAGCTCCTCGCGGTAGAAGGGAATCTCGACCATGGTCATCGCGCTGCGCGCCGCTAGGAGGGCGAGCACCAGCGCCACACCGATATTGGCCGCCGAAGCGAGTGCGCTCGAACGCCGCGCGGCGAGGGGCCCAGCCTCGGCACTCGGGCGGCTCGCGCCGAGCGAGCGAGCGATCGCCAGCAGCCACCCGGCGCCCGCACCGATCGTCACGAGGAGCGATGGCGTGGTGAAGAGGAGGAGCCGAAAGCTCACGGGATACAGCCGCAGCGCCGACGCTACGAACATCAGCACGAGCGGCGCCAGAAAGAGCGTGGCCGAGCCATCGCGCCGCCGGATGAGCGCCACTATGCCGATCACGAAAAGAAGGATCACGGCGTATGCGACGATCGGCGGGAATAGCCAGGTGAAAACATCGTGCGTGGTCGTGCCCAGCCAGTGTACCGATGCCATCACTCCGCGCGACACTGGGAGGAATCCACGCTCCCAGAAGCGCTCGAGATCCGCGCGATCGGTGGGCGTCACCTCCAACATCGAGCGGAGGATCGACGCGCCTCCACTCAGCGCCCAGAGCAGAAGAACCGGCGCCAGTGCGCGAGCGGCGCCGCGACGCCCGGCGGCATCCGAGCGTACGTGCGGGAGCGTCAGAAAGAGAGCGACTCCACCAAGCACGAAGACCGACGGCTGCGACAACCAGGGAGCGATGATCCCCGCGACGCCGAGCGCAGCGAGCCGGCCGCCCGAGATGGTACGACCAACCAGCGTTCGGTCGGTCGTCCCCGTGGGCGCGAGTACGAGGGCGAAGAGCGCGAGCACCACGGCCACGTCGAGCGAGTACTGCTTCATCTCGGCCGCGAAATAGAGCAGCGGTGTAGCAGTCGCGAACAGCGCGAGCACGAAGAGCGCGGCGATCGGCGTGAGCAGCCGGCGCGCCACGAGCGCGAAGAGCGAGAGAGCGGCGAGACTGGCGAGGAACGGCACGAGGCGCAGTGCGTACTCGCCGGTGCCGAAGATCGATACCACCGCCTTCTCGAGCCACAGGAAGCCGAGCGGCGCTACCTGTTGCCGGGCGAGCGGCGCCAGGAGGCTGGCGAAGTCCCTGCCGATGATGTTCTGAGCGAGCGCCGCTTCGTCGAGCCAGAGCGACGGGTTGGCTGCGTACGCGTAGATGCGCAGAGCGGCGCCGAAGATGACGAGCGCGATCAGCGCCACCGGGACCGCCCGTGCGGCGCGATGCCTCATAACTTGAACCGAACCCGCGCGCACTTATCTTTGTCGAGAACTCAAAACAGGGAGAATCACGGTGAAGATCGCCGTGTGCATCAAGCGCGTGCCCGACATGGAAACGCGCTTCAAGATAGCTACAGATGGCAAGTCGGTCGACCAGGCTGGCCTCAAGTTCGACATGAGCGACTTCGATGGCTACGCCGTGGAGGTCGCCCTCCGGTTGAAGGAGAAGGAGGGCCAGGGTGACGTCACTGTGATCTCGCTGGGTCCGGCGGTGGTGCAGGAAACGCTGCGCAAGGCGTTGAGCATGGGCGCCGACCGCGCGATCCAGCTCGAGACCGACTCCGTCCCCTTCGACGGGCTCGCGATCGCCCGCGCGCTGGCGGCGGAGCTCGAGGATGGCGGCTACGACCTGATTCTCTTCGGCCGGATGTCCATCGATTCGTCGAACCAGACGGTGGGTCCCATGACCGCGGAGCTGCTCGGTCTTCCGTGCATGACGGCCGCGTCCAGTCTGGAGATCGCGGACGGTCGTGCGACCGCGCGCCGCGAGCTCGAGGGGGCAGCGGAGATCCTGGAGTTCCCTCTCCCGGCGGTGATAACCATCGATGAGGGGATCGCGCGGCCGCGGCTCCCGTCTCTCAAGGGAATCATGGGCGCCAAGAAGAAGCCGCTCGAAGTGAGGCCCGCGCAGCTCGGCGAGCAGCGTCTCTCCGTGAAGCAGATGGAGTTGCCGCCCGAGCGGACGGGAGGCCGGATAATCGGCGAGGGACCGGATGCGGTGCCCGAGCTCGTGCGACTCCTCCGTATCGAAGCGAAGGTACTCTGATGGCAAACACGTTCGCATACGCAGAGACTCGCGCCGGGGAGTTGCGCAGAGTCGCGCTCGAGGCGGTGACCGCGGCGCGGCAGCTCGCGGACGCAAGTGGCGGTGGGGAAGTGCACGCTCTCATCGTTGGCGCGCCCGGCGTTGCCGCCAAGGCGGAGCAGCTCGGACGCTACGGCGCGGACGTCGTGACCGTCGTGGAGGACGCGGCGCTCGACAAGTATTCGCCAGAAGTCGTGGCCGCGACGGCCGCGCAGCTCATCGGCGCCGGCGAATTTCGCGTCGCGGTTTTCAGCGCGTCGGCACAGGGGAGGGATCTCGCCCCCCGTGTGGCGGCGAAGCTCGGCGTGAGCATGATCTCCGATGCGACATCGCTCGAGTTGAACGGCGACTCGGTCGTGTCGCAGCACCCTGTGAACACGGGGAAGGTGATCGCCACGGTGACCCTCACCGGAAGCCCGGCCCTCGTGACCATCCGGCCGGGTGCCATCGCACCCGCTGAGGCCAATCGCAGTGCACGAGTGGAAAGTGGCAAGCCTGCCCTCGACCCGGCATCGGCACGCGTGGTTCCCAAGGAGCTGATCCAGGGGAATACCGCGCAGCTCGACCTCGGCGAGGCGCCGGTAGTGGTGAGCGGAGGCCGCGGTCTCAAGGTGCCGGAGAATTTCAAGCTCCTCGAGGATCTGGCGGCCGCCTTCGGGAACGCCGCGGTGGGTGCCACGCGCGCCGTGACCGACGAAGGGTGGCGCCCGCACAGCGACCAGATCGGTCAGACCGGTCGCCTGGTGAGTCCCGACCTTTACATAGCGTGCGGGATCTCGGGTGCGATCCAGCACCTCGCGGGAATGCGGACGTCGCGCACCATCGTCGCGATCAACAAGGATCGCGAGGCGCCGATCTTCAAGATCGCCGACTACGGCATCGTGGGTGATGCACTGGAGATAGTGCCGGTTCTGACGGAGGCGGTGAAAGAAGCAAAGAAGGAGTGAGCGCAATGCCACCAACTTCCGGACGCTCGCTGCCCGTGATCCCGGCGCGCTACCAGCCGAAGCTGCCCGTGGATCGCTTCATACTCGCGGAGCAACCCGACGCCGAAGCGGTGCCGATGGACGTCGTGTTCGTGGGTGGTGGCCCGGCAGCGCTGGCGGGCGCGATCGAGCTTTCGCGTCTGATCAAGCGCGACGCGGAGGAAGGTGGGTCGCTCGGCGAGATCGAGATTGCGGTGCTCGAGAAGGCATCCGCACTCGGCGAGCACAACCTGTCGGGCGCGGTGGTGAATCCGCGCCCGTTTCGCGAGCTCTTCCCCGACCTGAAGGACGGCGACTTCCCCTTCCGCGCACCAGTCGGGAACGAGCGCGTGTACTTCATGACCGGCAGCCGCGCGCAGCGAATCCCGACTCCGCCCACGATGAAGAACCACGGGAACTACGTGGGATCCATCTGCGAGATCGTGCGGTGGATGGGCGAGAGGGCGGAAGAGGCGGGGGTGAACGTCTTCACCGGATTTCCCGTGGAGTCGCTGCTGGTCGAAGGCGAGCGTGTGGTCGGCGTACGCACCACGCCGTCCGGTCTCCAGCGCGATGGAGCGCCGGGGAGCGACTACACGCCGCCCACCGATCTCACGGCGCGCGTGACGGTGCTCGCCGAGGGCACGCGCGGCTCGCTGTCGCAGGCGTACATGAAGTGGCGCGGCATCGGCTCGCGCAATCCGCAGATCTTCGCGCTCGGCGTGAAGGAGATCTGGGAGACGAAGCAGCCGCTCGATGCGGTGGTTCACACGTTAGGCTGGCCGCTGCCGAACGATGCATTCGGCGGGAGCTTCATGTACCCGCTCGAGCCGAATCTCGTGGCGCTCGGCCTCGTGGTGGGGATGGACTACGGCGAGCTCGATCTCGACGTGCATGTTCTGCTGCAGCGGATGAAGCTGCACCCGCTCTTCCGGCAGTACCTCGAGGGCGGCGAGATGGTGGAGTGGGGCGCGAAGACCATTCCTGAAGGCGGCTACTTCGCCGTGCCCGAGCGGCGCTACGGCGACGGCGTCGTGATCGTGGGTGACTCGGCGGGGTTCGTCGAGGTGTCGTCGCTCAAGGGGATCCACTACGCCGTTCAGTCGGGAATCTACGCGGCACGCGCGATATTCGAGGCGTTGAAGAAAGGTGACACCTCGGCCGCGTCGCTCGCGCCGTACGACCGGATGGTGAACGAGAGCTACATCATGAGCGACCTGCGCGAGCGACGCAACATGCGGCTCGCGTTCCAGAAGTCGGGGATCTACGCCGGCGGGGTGAAGGCCGCGCTCATGACGGTGACGAAGGGTGCGTTCCCCGGCGGGATGATCTCGTCCGAGTCCGACGCCGAGGCGCCGCGGACGCGGCGGAGCGGGGAAGAGTTCAAGCCAGACGGGACGCTCACTTTCAGCAAGCTCGACGCCGTATTCAGATCGGGGAACGCGACCCGTGACGACATTCCCTCGCACCTGGTGGTTGGCGAAGACATTCCCGGCGACGTGGCGGAACTGTACCAGCACATGTGTCCCGCCGGCGTGTACGAGCGCGATGGAGATCGCCTCGTGGTGAGTCCCGCCAATTGCATCGACTGCAAGGCGACCGACGATATCGGGCCGCGATGGACGCCGAGGGAGGGCGGAAGCGGAGCCAAGTACCGGCGTATGTGAGGGGCTCGGGGCGTGCAACGCGCCCCGGGCGCTCCCCGATCGCTCTCCAACAAGTAATTTGGAGTCATCCGGGCAGCGGCTGTCGATTTCCGGGAGACTCTGCCGACGATCCGTTAAGGGATGAAGCGGATGGATCGCAACGATCATTGGCATTCCCCGGACGAAAGCGGTGGGGACGTTCGACGAAGTCGAGTGGGAGGAGCCGGTGACGCCTGACCAGCGGTTCAACGTAGCGCCCTCGCATCGGGCGCCAGAGCAGGACTGAAACGCGCGAGCCATGCTTTCCCACGACCCGCACCGCGCGCAGATCGAGCGCTACGTGACCGCGTACAACGCTTTCGATGTGCCGGGCATGCTCGCACTCCTCCACGCGGAGATCACCTTCCAGAACGTGACGGGCGGCGAGGTCACGGCGGAGGCGCACGGGATCGAGGAGTTCCGGCAGCTCGCAGAGCGATCGGTGCGGCTCTTCGCCAGTCGCCGACAGACGATCCGGGACTACCGCTCGGATGACGAGCGCGCGACGATCCACATAGACTACGAAGGGGTGCTCGCGGAAGACCTGAGTCCGGAGCTGCGCGCCGGCGATACGCTCCGGCTCAGCGGGCGCTCGACGTTCGAGTTTCGGGATGGGCAGATCGCCCGGATCGTCGACGAGAGTTGATGCACGCGCAGCGTCCCATCGACTGATGCATCCTGAGGGAGGTATCGATGACAAGGTCCGTGCTGGCGATCCTGCTCTGCTGGTGCGTGCTCTCACCTGCGCTCCCAACGGCGCTGCCGTCTCAGGAGATTCGCGTCACCTTGCTCGGCACGGGATCTCCGAAGGTGAGCACCGAGCGTAGCGGGCCGAGCATCCTCGTGCAAGCGGGCGAGAGGACGCTGATCTTCGATGCTGGCAGGGGAGCGCTCCAGCGCCTCTCACAGGCGGGCGTGAACTTCGGCCAGGTCGATGCGCTCTTTCTTACGCACCTGCACTCGGATCACGTGGTGGGGCTTCCGGATCTCTGGCTGAGCGGTTGGCTCCTCTCGCGTCGCGACAGACCGTTGGCCGTATTCGGACCCGCCGGCACCGCGGCGATGCTGGGCAACCTCGAACACGCCTTCGCATTCGACATTCGCACGCGCGAAGTGGAAGGCCAGTTGCCTCCCCGCGGAGTGGAGGTTCGTGTCACCGAGATCGAGCAGGGGGTGGTGTACGACTCGGCCGGCGTTCGGGTCACCGCGTTCGAGGTGGACCATGGCCCCGTGCGTCCCGCGTTCGGTTATCGCATCGACTATGCTGGCCGCTCGGTGGTGCTGTCGGGAGACACGCGCCCTTCACCAAATCTGATAGCGTTCGCTGCACACGCCGACCTGCTCATCCATGAAGTGGCCGACGGATCGGAGAGGTACATAGCCGCACATCCGTTTTACGTGCGAGTCCTCGCTCTCCACACGCGACCGCGCGAGGCGGGAGAGATCTTCACCAGGATCCGCCCGAAGCTGGCCGTCTACTCACACATCGTGCTGAGTGATGTGACGCCGGAGGAGCTCATCGCGCGAACCCGGGAGAGCTACTCGGGTCCGTTAGAGGTCGGCAGCGATCTCATGCGGTTCGATGTGGGAACGCTCGTGACGGTCCATCGCCAGTGAAAGGCTTGCGGCTGTAATGGTGGACTGGTGTACTGCCGGCATCGGAATGCCGGATTTCGTGGCCTGGCTGTACCACGTCTGGCACGCGCGCGAGGCGAGCGTCATCTTCCGATGAAGATGCTGCCGTTCGCTTCCCGGCATGCCTGGAATGCCGCTCAACCCGTTACACCGGAACTCAATTGCTCAGTCAGCTCCTGAAGAACAACCGCGCGTGGGCAGAAAGAATGTCCGGGGAAGACCCCGAGTTCTTCCAACGCCTCGCCAGTCAGCAGGCACCCGAATATCTCTGGATCGGCTGCTCGGACAGCCGCGTTCCCGCCAATCAGATTGTCGATCTCCCGCCGGGTGAGATCTTCGTCCACCGCAACGTGTCGAACGTGGTAGTGCACACGGACCTCAACTGCCTCTCGGTGATCCAGTACGCGGTCGAGGTCTTGCGGGTAAAGCACATCATCGTCTGTGGTCACTACGGCTGTGGCGGAGTGCTCGCCGCGCTCCGTGACGGGCGGTCAGGGCTCATCGACAACTGGCTGCGACACGTGCAGGATGTACGACGCGAGCATCAGGCGGAGCTCGATGACCTCGCGACCGAGAGCGAGCGACACGATCGACTGTGCGAGCTCAACGTGATCGAGCAGGTTTCCAACGTCAGCCAGACTACGGTCGTGCGCGATGCCTGGGATCGTGGCCAGGTGCTCGCGGTGCACGGATGGATCTACGGTCTGAAAGACGGCCTGCTGCACGACCTCAGGATCAACGTCACGTCCCCGCTGCAGCTTCCGGAGAGCGCGGACATAGCGCGGGCGAATCTCGGTCGGCCAGTCGAAGGCCGCGTTTGAGTAGCGCGCGCCGGCGAAGCGCAGAGTGACTGTCGCCGGCTCGCGCCCGATTCCAGAGAGGAGTTGTGACACGATCGCTCGGACCCAGACTCATCGCTGTGCTTCTGGCGTTCTACGCCATGGGTGGCGTCCTTCTGGCGGCGGTGATGATCTCCGGTCGCGACCCTCGCTTCCGTTGGGGCGCGCTCGCGGGAGTGGCGGTGCTCTTCGGTGTCGTCGCGGGAAGCGCCGCCCTCGCCACCTGGCGACTCGAGCGCCGTGCGCCTGCCTGGGCCATCGCGTGCGGGATATGCGGTGCCGCTCTCATGGCATTCATTCCGGTTGCGTCGCAACTTCCATCCAGCGCTCTGCACGACGTGTGGCGGGCAGCCGCGCTCGGCGGCGCGCTCTTCCTTGCCTTCATGCTCGTCGCCGCAGCGTACCTGCGCGCGTGGCTGCGCAGCTACACGGAGCGGGCTGACCCGTGAGGTAAGCAGCACACACCACGACGGGAACCTTGAGGGAAGTCCGGCGTTGGGAGTATCGCCATGTCGAGGCGATCGCCATTCAGCGGTGCACATCATCTGGAGTCGCTACCTTTCGGTAATTCCGCACGCGGGGGTTTCCCTTCCGTGACTGCTCACTCCGTGACTGCTCAGCTCACATCCACGCTGGCGCTCGCCGACCGCTACGCTATCGAGCGCGAGATCGGCCATGGCGGGATGGCTACCGTCTACCTCGCCGAGGACCTCAAGCACGGCCGCAAGGTCGCGCTCAAGATCATGCGCAGCGACGTAGCGAGCTCACTCGGCGCCGAGCGCTTCCTTCGAGAGGTGCGTCTGGCGGCCCAGCTCTCGCACCCGCACATAGTGCCGCTCATCGACTCAGGGGAGAGCGACGGCGTCCTCTTCTACGTGACGCCCTTCGCGCCGGGCGGCTCCCTCGCCGACCGACTCTCGCGTGAAGGCCGGCTCCCCGTAACGGACACCCTCCGCGTGGCGCGCGAAGTGGGGCTCGGCCTCGACTACGTCCACCGCAGCGGCTACGTCCATCGCGACGTCAAGCCGGCCAACATCCTGTTCGCCGACGGACACGCGCTCCTCGGCGACTTCGGGATCGCCTACGCCGTCTGCGACCGCGATCGCGAATCCATCACCGGCGCCGGCGTCGTGATCGGCACGCCGGAGTACATGAGCCCGGAGCAGGCTAGCGGGGAGCGCGACCTGGAGAGCCAGAGCGACATCTACAGTCTCGCGTGCGTGGTTTACGAGATGCTGGCTGGCTCGCCGCCGTTCGCCGGGAGCAGCGCGCGCATCACCATGGCGAGGCAGGTAACCGAGGCGCCGCCTCCGCTCCGTGCCTCACGGCCCGACGCACCGGTGACGGTGGAGCGCGCGCTCGCACGTGCGCTGGCGAAGGATCCGAACGAGCGGCCGCCCACGGTGCCCGCATTCCTCGACGCGCTGGAAACCGAGGGGCTCGAGGGAGAGCACTACTTCGCCGCCCGAACGCGCTCGATCGCGGTTCTCCCGTTCGTGAACGTGAGCCCCGATCCCGAGAACGAGTACCTGAGCGATGGGATAACGGATGAGTTGATCGGGGCGCTCGCCGGAGTCGAGGGCTTGCAGGTCGCGTCGCGCACCTCGGTGTTCTCGCTCAAGGGGAAGCCGCAGGACGTGCGGGCGATCGGCTCGCTCTTCGGCGTCTCGGAAGTGCTCGAGGGGACGGTCCGCAGAGCGGGGGATCGGCTTCGCATCGCCGCGCAGCTCACGTCCACACACGACGGGCGCATGCTATGGTCGCAGCGCTACGACCGCGAGCTGGGAGATGTCTTCGCGCTGCAAGACGAGATCGCGCGCACGATCGTGGACACGTTGCGCTCCGGCTCCTTCGCCGAGCTCCCGGATCCGACGCCGAATCGCTACACGACGAACGTGAAGGCCTACGGCTACTACCTTAAGGGCCGCTACGCCTGGAACAAGCGGACGCAGGAGGGAGTGCGCGAAGCCGTCGAATTCTTCGAGCGTGCCATCGCGGAAGATCCCTCGTACGCGCTCGCCTATGCCGGTCTCTCCGACTCGTACGCGCTGCACGTGGACTATCGCAACGTTCCCGTGCAGGAGGGACTCGAGCGGGCGAAGGAGTACGCGCGCAAGGCAATAGAGCTCGACGAGCGCCTGGCCGAGGCGCATGCATCGCTGGCGTGGTGCCTCTTCATCTACGACTGGGACTGGGAAGCGTCCGACCGGGAGTCGCGCAGGGCAATCGAGCTCGATCCGCGCTATGCGTCGGCGCACCAGTGGTACACCTTCCTCCTCGCGTCGCAGGGGCGCGGCGAGGAGTCGGTGGCGTCGGCACAGCGGGCGGTCGAGCTGGATCCCGCATCGGTTTCCGGCCGGCGCAGCATCGCTTGGGCGAACTACTACGCGCGTCGCTACGACCAGGCGCGCTACCATGCGCAGCGTGCTGTGGCGATGAACCCGATCGCCGAGGAGAGCTACCGCATCCTGGGGCTCTCCCTCGTGCACAGCGGTGAGCTGGAAGAGGCGGAGCGCATGACGCGGGAGGCAGTGGAGCTCCCCGGCGGAAGCGTCTACGCGAAGGCCGTTCTGGGCTACGTGCTCGCCCACGCCGGGCGTAAGGCAGAGACCAGGAAACTGCTCGACGAGCTCGCCGCGCAGGCGGCCAGCGGCTACGTCTCCCCAGTCGCCTTTGCGCTACTGCACATCGCGCTCGGCGAACGAGGTCGCGCGCTCGACTGGATCGAGCGGGCCTACGAGGAGCGTCGTGGTTGGCTGGTCTATCTTCGAGTGAACGCGGTGTTCGATCCGTTGCGCGGGGACCCGCGCTTCGAGGAGCTCGTGAGGAAGATGAATCTGTAGCGCTCGTTGTCACCGCGGCGGCAGTAGTCGTGGTGGCAGTCGGTACCAGCGTGGCGGAGACGTCGCGGCCACGCTGGTACCGCCGCGGCTGTACTCAGGTCGCCGCTGCACGTACGTTGCAGTGAGAAGCGCGGTCCTCGCTGGACGTGACTCCACCACGTTGCCGGAGCATCTCATGAACGAAGAAGCCTTCAACATCTCGATCCGAAAGTTTCTGAAGCACTTCGGTGTGACCGCGCAGCGCGAGATCGAGCAGGTGGTGCGTCGTGGTCTGGAAGACGGGTCCATCAAGGACGACCAGTCGATCCCCGTGCGCGCCACGCTCACCGTGGGCGAGATGGTTCACGACTTTCACATTGACAGCGAGATACAGCTAAGCTGAGGAGCGGCACCGACGGGGTCAGGTCTTGCATCGTGCATCGGTGGCCAGAGGCCACCGATGCACGATGCA